>DATKIA010000093.1:0-20455 GCA_035509895.1 Solirubrobacterales bacterium | reverse complement strand
CTGCGCCGATTCCCTCCGTCAGGGATATGGGAGATCGCCTCGATCAGATAATCAGGGTGCCGACTGATCTGATGTCCCTGCAACGTCTTCGAGTCCCTGCGGGCATTACGTTGAAATTCCGTAAAGGGATCGCGATCATAGGCAGTCGACACCTCACCCGGTCCCAGTCGTGGAAGGTCACCTATCGCGTCTTCCACCGTCACCCACTCGTCTTCGGAGTGGCTCGGTTCCACTCCCTTGAAGTAACCCCATTCGCGATGCCCCGCAAATACGACCCTTCTCCTAAGTTGTGGCACCCCGTGGTCTGCCGCACGAAGAACGTGAAAGCTGACTGCGTAGCCCATGTCTTCGAAAAGCGCGGCAATCTCTCCTTGCCAAGACATATCCTTGAGACCCAGGACGTTCTCAATGAGAAAACCGTTGGGTTTTAGTATCTCTACAGCTCGCTGAAACTCATGCATCAGAAAATTCCGAGTGTCATCTCGTTTGCGCTTCCCAACGGTTGAGAATCCCTGACACGGTGGTCCGCCAACAACCCAATCCGGACGCTCACCCATCATGGCTGCGAAATCGCTGGCGGTGACTTCCCGAATGTCTCGGTCGACGACCGCATGGCCGGGGAGATTGAGTCGATGGGTATCGACGGCATCGGACCAATGCTCAACCGACAAGAGCTGTCGCCATCCTGCTGACGCCAGGCCAAGGGTCAGGCCACCCGCGCCTCCGAAGAGATCGACGAAGGTTGGGCCGGTCTGCATGGACTAAATTTAAGGCCTCGCGAGGATGGCCCTCATGGCGCGCAGGAAGCCGGCGCGAAGAGCAGAAACATTCAGCATGGAGGACCGTCAATTTCGCTATGTAAGTCGGCCGACCCTCTTCGATGAGGGCTTTAACGAGGATGTGGATCTCCCGTTCGACCTCCAGGTCGCAGAGGTACGGGAAGCTTTGGAAGAGGTCTACGACTTCCTCCGTGACATCAACTATTTCCTCGCTTCGCGCGGCTATGACCGACTTGAGGAGATCATCCTCGGGAACAGTCTTTCCGGTTTCATCTCGGAGCTAGTCGTAAAACGGATTGGCGCAAACTCGGAGACCCTCGCGCGAAATGAGAAGATCGGCGGCCATCCGGATTTGATCCCTCGCGACAAATATCCTGACAACGCCGCGCTACGAGCGGAGGACGGGATCGAGGTGAAGACCTCGATCCAATCCGGGGGCTGGCAGGGCCACAATCCGGAGCGTTCGTGGGTGATGGTCGTCCAGTACTCCGTCGACGCCCTTACGGAGCCTGTCCAGGAGCGACGACCGAGCGAGATCCTGAAGGTGATGTGCGCCCTGCTCGACGAGGAGGACTGGAGCTTTTCTGGGCGGGTTGGAGCCAGCCGACGGACGCCAACGGCATCAATCCTGAAATCAGGGACCGCAAAGCTTCACGCTAACGCGATCTATGAGCATCCACGCTACGTGCGAAATCAGAACAGAATGAGAGCGGAGCTGGATGCGCTTCGGCTGACGCCGGAGCAATACGAATCCCCTGACTGAGGTCGATCTCAGAGTTCGTCGCTTCGACACGAGCGCGGCGATCAGGGGGCGCATATCCTCCCTATATCCCCGAGGTTCCCCCAGCCCCCCCAGCGTCTTCTCCGACGGCCCGCAAAGTCATGCTCGGAAACAAGTCCGAGAGTGCCCTGGAGATGGAACTCCGCTCCGCATTGCACCGAAAAGGTCTGCGCTTCAGAAAACACACGCGGCCGATCGAGAGTCTGCGCTGCCGTCCAGACATCGTATTCCCTCGCCAACGACTGGCTGTTTTCGTGGACGGCTGCTTTTGGCATCGATGCCCGATCCACGGAGAGATGCCCAGAGCCAACCGGGAATGGTGGCAGGCCAAGTTCAAGGCGACGGTGGTTCGAGATCGGCGCAACAACGAGTTCCTGACCAGGCACGGATGGACGGTGCTTCGTTTCTGGGCGCATGAGCCAATCGAGCAGATGGTTGCGCAGGTGATGGAGACCCTGGTCGAGTCAACCCCGCGGACGGAATAGTCCGAGCACCCAGAGAGTTGACACGCTAGCCTTGGTCGGCAAACGGTTGGGGAGTCGTAGCCTGTCTTCAGATTCAGAGCGCGAGCGGCCGAGGAAAACGTCGTCAGATGCTCAAGATGCGACGGACCAAGTGGCGGACCCGGTCAGCAAAGGGTCAGAGCTGGCCTGATGACCTCGCGCTCGAGGTCGAGCAGGGCCTGCTTGCGATGCAGGCCGCCGCCGTAGCCGGTGAGCGAGCCGTCGGCGCCGATCACCCGGTGGCAGGGGACGACGATCGAGACCGGGTTGCGGCCGTTGCAGGAGCCGACGACCCGCGCCCGCTGCCACGGTTCGACGTCGGTCCGGAAGAGGTCGGGGTCGATCCGGGCGGCCTGCTCGCCGTAGCTGCGGGTCGTCCCATAGGGGATCTGAAGCAGCTCCCGCCAGACCGCCTTCTGCAAGTCCGTGCCGTGGAGGTCGAGCTCGAGGTCGAACACCTGCAACTCGCCGGCGAAGTAGGCATCCAACTGTGCTTCCGCCTCCGGCATCGGCCGCTTCGCCACCTCGCTCGGGACCTCGTAGCGGCCGGGAAAGTTGAGGTCGGTGATTCCCCGCTCCCCCGCCGCCAGGGTCAGCGGCCCGACCGGGCTCTCGTAGATCGTCCAGTGAGTTCGCTCTGCGGTCATCTAACTATCTAAACGCCCGTACGGGCGGAAACGTGAGGTTCTCTCCCCACCTCGCGATCTACTGCGGTTGCAGCGCCGCCGCCAGCATCCGCGCGGTGAGGTCGACCATCGCCTCGCGGTCTGAGCCCGGCGGCCGTCGCAGGGCGATCCGCAGGCAGCCGTCGGCGGTGAAGCCCATCGTCACGAAGACGAGGTCGTCGAGCTCGGCGGGGGTCAGATCGGGACGGTGGCGGGCGGGGATCACCCGGGCGAGGGGAAGCAGGGTCCGCTCGACGCCGCTGACCAGCTCGACATCGGTGGCGCGATCGACGAAGGCCGCCAGCACCGGGGCGTGGCGCTCGAAGGTGGCGGTCAGCGCCTCGACCACCGCCCGGGTGGAGGCATCGAGATCGAGATCGAGCGCGGCCCCGACCGCGGTCGTGAGGTCGTTGTAGATCTCGTGGATCGTCTCCTCGAGCAGGACCCCAAGAATTTCGTCGCGATCGTTGAAGTAGCGGTAGACGGTGCCGATGCTGACGTGGGCGGCAGCGGCGATCGCGGTCGTGCTCACCGCCCCGGGATCCTGCCGCAGAAGCTGAACCGTGGCGTCGAGGATGCGCTGGCGCATCTCCTCGGAACGCCGTTGTTGTGGCTTGTAGCGGGGTTTCTGCATCGCCGTGGAAAGTGAGTAGAAGCTGAGCTTTCCTCATGTTTTCATATTGGGATGGCCGTTGAGGTCGCTCCCCCGATCCCGACCGCGCTGCCCAACGCCGCCGCGGCGCTCGCGCGCTACGGCGAGTTCGGGCAGCTCTGGCTCGACGGCATGTGGCGCGGCGACCCACTCGCCGATGCGGTCGTCGCCGACGGCGCCCTGCAGGTGCGGCGGGTGCTCGCGAACGGCATCGATGCCGTCGACGATCCGCCGGCGGCGCTGGTCGAGCTGTTCGCCGAGCTCGACGCGCGGCCGGCCTGGATGGACCCTGACCGCTGCGACCGCGCCGCGACCCACCTCGTGCGCCAGGCCCGCGAGTACGGGCTGGTGCTGGGGGCGGCCTCACTCGTCGCCGGCGCCCAGAACTCGATCGCCGGCATGCCGCTGACCTTCACCGGCCGCTACGCCGGCGACGCGGCGATGCGCTCGATCGAGGTTGGCAGCTGGCTGACTGCGGTGCTGACTCCGGGCGGGCTCGAGCGCCGCGGCGGCGGCTTCGAGCGCACCGTCCGGGTGCGGATGATCCACGCCCACATCCGCAGCCACCTGCAGCGCAGCCCGAAGTGGGAGATGGCGGCCTGGGGACTGCCGATCCCGCAGCCGTACATGGCCTTCACCCTGGCCGAGTTCTGCTCGATCGCGCTGCGGGCGATGCACCAGGTCGGTGCCCGCTTCAGCGACGCCGAGCTCGAGGACATCCACCATCTCTGGCGCTGCACCGGCCACCTCGTCGGGGTCGAAGAGGCACTGCTGCCGGTCGAGGCCGGCGACTACGAGCGGGTCGAGGCGCTCTACGCGCTGACCAGCCCCGGGGCCGACGTCGGCGACCGCGTCTTCGTCCGCGCCCTGAGCGAATTCCAGGCCGTCGAGCTCGCGCGGTACCTGCCCGCACGCTGGACGCCCGGCATCGTGCGGGGGCAGCAGCGGGCGTTCGTCGGCGCCGCGGTCGCCGACGACCTGGCGATCCCCGACAGCCGCTGGAAGCACCTACCGCAGGTCCTGGGACCGCTGACCGCCGCCGGCTACCGCGCCCACGACTCCCTCGTCCCCGGCGGCCGCAAGCGCCGCACCGCGCGCGCCTTCCGCAACCGAGACCGCGAACTCGCGCGCCTGCGGACCGAGTACTCGGTCGACCACGAGATGGTCGACGACGCTGCCTAGCCGGACAAGCCGGTTCGCTTCTACCCCACTAGCATCGCGGGCCGATGGGGCAGAGGTTCTTCGCCGGGTTGGGAGTGATCGCGCTGGCCGTGTTTGCCATCGGCCCGACGACGGAGGCCGGAGCGGAGGCACACGGAGCGCCCACTCAGTGCCAGGACATAGTGATTCGGAACTACGACGGCTCAATCTACACCCGCACCTACAACCTCTCACAGAAGAACACGGGATGTGGTCTCACGCGGCGCCTCGCTCACCGCTATCTGGCCAACGATGGAGAGCGGCCGCCCACGCTTCTCGGCTTCCAATGTGCCGGCGACGCCAATGGGGTCTCCTGCCGCGACCGGGACCGAAGGGTCACCTGGGAATATCACTCCCCCAGCGCCGAAGCCTTGCTCCTCCGGCGAGCGGGCTAGGTCGCCACCTCACCCCAGGCGGTGGCGACGATCGAGCGCGAGCCGCCGTGGTCGCGGTGCTCGCAGAGGTAGATGCCCTGCCAGGTCCCGAGCGCGGGGCGGCCGTGCGTCAGCGGCAGGGTCAGCGAGGGGCCGAGCAGCGCCGCCTTGACGTGGGCGGGCATGTCGTCGTCGCCCTCCAGGGTGTGGGTCCAGTAGCCGGCCCCTTCGGGGACGGCGCGGTCGAACCAGGTCTCGAAGTCGCGGCGCACGTCGGGCGAGGCGTTCTCGCTCAGCGCCAGCGAGGCTGAGGTGTGCTGGATCAGCAGGTGCAGGATCCCGACCTCGATCCGGCCGAGCTCCGGCACCGCGTCGAAGACTTCGGCGCTGACGAGGTGAAAGCCGCGTGGCCGCGCCTGCAAGCGGATTTCTCGTTGGATCCACATGGCGATTGGGACCTTCCACGCTAGCGTTGACAGGGAGATGAGCCCGGAACCGCAGCACGTCCTCGACGAGCAGCACGCCCGCCTGCTCGAGGGCGTGGCCGCCTCGATTCGCGAAAAAGGCCTGGCCGGGACGCAGGTGGCCGACATCGTCCGCCACGCCCGCGCCTCGCGGCGCACCTTCTACAACCACTTCGAGGACAAGGAAGCCTGCGTCGTCGAGCTGATGAAGATGCTGGCCGACGGGATCCTCGAGCAGGTCGACAAGGCGATCGACCCCGAGGCGCCGATCGCGGCCCAGGTCGACCAGGCGATCGACACCTACCTGGAGCTGGTGATGAGCGACCTGCCGCTGACCCGGACCTTCGCCAGCCCGGGCCTCGGCGAGCGGATCGTCCTTGCCCAGCGCGAAGGGTTCGAGCGCTACTCGCAACTGATCGTCGCCGTCGTCGCCAGCGACTCCGAGCGCGACCCGGGGGTCGAGCCGATCTCGGTCCAGCGCGCCTACATGCTGGTGACCGGCCTGCACCAGACGCTGGTGCGGGCGCTGGTCGAGGGCGAAGACCTGCGTCGCGTCGCGGCCGAGATCAAGTCGTTGATGAAGACGGTGCTCTCGGGTCAGCTGGCGCCGAGCGCGACCCGCTGATCCTCGGCCGCGTCCAGCTCCAGCGTCCGCCGGCGGACGACCGCGCGACCGCCCTTTGCAGGCGCGAAGGCGACGCCGCGGAAGCTTTCGCGCTCCGGCGGCGCGCCACTCGGCTGCAGCTCGAAGCTGCGCAACAGGGTGCGGAGGACGACGTCCATCTCGAACTGGGCGAAGGCGGCGCCGAGGCAGCGGCGCATGCCGCCGCCGAACGGGATCCAGGCGTAGGTGTCGGGTTTGCGGCCGACGTAGCGGTCCGGTTCGAAGCTTTCTGCGTCCGGGTGGAAACGGCCGTCTTCGTGCATCGGGACGATCCCGGTGACGACCCGCATCCCGGCCGGGACCCGCCACTCGCCGAGCTCGAACGGCTTCATCACCATCCGCCCGGTGGCGCTGATCACCGGCCGCACCCGCAGCACCTCGTTGATCGTTGCCAGGCGCAGGGTCGCATCCTCGCCGCGTGCCTCCGCTTCGAGCCTGTGCAGGACCTCGGGATGGCGGCTGAGGCGCTCGACGCTCCAAGACAGAGCCGAGGCGGTCGTCTCGTGGCCGGCGACGAGCAGGGTCAGGAGCTCGTCGGCGCACTCGCTGCGGTCGAGCTCTTCGCCGTCCTCGGCCTGCGCCCGCAGGATCAGCGCCAGGATGTCGATCCGCTCGTCGAGGCCAGGGTCGGCGAGGTGCTCGTCGATCACCGCGTCGACCAGCTCCCGGTAGCGGCGGTGCATCGAGCGCCAGCGGCCGCCGGGGCTGCGCCGGCCGTAGTCGCGCCGCAGCGGCGGCGCCGTCACCAGCCGCTGGCCGATCGCGGTCAGCGGCGGCAGCAGCTTCTGCAGCGCGGCCAGCTCGCGGCCTTCGGCGCCGAGGACGGCGCGGAGGATGATCCGCAGCGTGATCTCCTGGAAGCCGGGGTTGGTGGCGAACTCCTCGCCCTCGGGCCACGACGCCATCCCCGCCAGCGCCTCCTCTTCGACGATCGCTTCGTAGGAGCGCATGCGGTCGCCGTGGAAGGGCGGCAGCAGCATCCGCCGCTCGCGCAGGTGGCGGTCCTCGTCCATAGAGAACAGCGAGCCCGGGCCGAGGATTTCGCCGAGCGGGTTCTTGCCACCGTGGAGGACGTCGGGTTTGGCGGTGTAGACCTGTTTGACCAGGTCGGGGCGGGAGACGATCACCATCGTCCCGAAGCCGGGCATGTCGATCGAGAAGGCGTCGCCGTAGCGCCGCTGCAGGCGACGGATCATCGAGTTTCGCGCGGCCAGGAAGAGCAGGCCGTTGAGCACCTTCGGGGTCTTCGGGCCCGGGGGGAGCCGGTACTCGGTCGTCACAGCCATGGTCTTTTCCTCTCGCCGGTACTGATCAGTACCGGGCGATCGTAGCCGATACGAGAAGGGGAGAAGGAAATGAAGGCACGCAAACCTTCGCGCCGGCCCTGGGGATCAGGCCCGCTCCGCCAATCTTTCGAGGTGGCGTTTGCCGATCTCGCTGGTCAGCTGGAGGAACTCGGTGATGCGAGCGAGCTCGGCCGCCGTGAAGCGGTCGCCGACGCTTGCCACCCAGTCTTCGTGGAGCGGGCCCCAGATCTTCGCGGCGCGCTCGTAGAAGCGCGGGGTCACCTCGAGCTTGACCCGGCGGCGGTCGTCGGGGTCGGGGACGCGGCGGGCGAAGCCGACCCGCTCGAGCCGGTCGACGACGCCGGTCACCGCCCCGCTGGTCAGTCCCACCGCCGCGGCGAGTTGGCCGGCGGTGAGGCCGCCGGCGTTCTCGATCGCGTTGAGGCAGTGCAGGTCGGTGCGGCTGACCCCGAGCCGCTCCGCCGCGAGGTTGTCGAAGGCGTCGTCCTGGTTGCCGCTGGCGCGGAAGGCGCTGACCAGCTGCTCGACCTGCTGTTGCTTTGAGCTTGCCATCTATTCTCTTAGTTGCTAAGATACTTGAGAGCTAAGGATTTCACCGGGTGAGAGAAAGCATAGAGCCCGGGGACGACTGAGAGGAGCGGGAAATGAACTGGAAATTGGAGCTGGTGGCGGTGCCGGTCTCTGACGTCGACCGGGCCAAGGCCTTCTACGTCGACCAGGCCGGGTTCGTCCTCGAACACGACCACCAGGTAAGCGACGAGTTGCGCTTCGTGCAGCTGACTCCCCCGGGATCAGCCTGCTCGATCGCCCTCACCACCGGTGCCCACCAGATGGAGCCCGGCAGCATCGAGGGACTGCAGCTGGTCGTCGACGACGCCGAGGCCGCGCGAGCGGAGCTGGTTGCCCACGGAGTCGAGGCGAGTGAGGTCCAGGAGTTCCCCTGGGGAAGGTTCGTCTTCTTCGCCGATCCCGACGGCAACGGCTGGGCGGTACAGGAGATCGGGAACCCTTCCCAAAGCTGAAGCGTGAGCAGGAACTGGCTCGGGGCGCTGCTCGAGGAACGACCGTGACGGTCGTTCCTCGGAGGACGGTCAGGGCGGCGGGGTCCGCCAAACCTGCCATTCCGCGGCCGGCCAGGCGTAGCTCGGGGTGCCGGCGCTGATCAGCGTCGCCGCCCGCGGCTCCCGGAGCTCGGCCGCGGACCACTCGTAGAGCCGCTGCAGGCGGGGGCGGATCACCGTGTAGTCGAGCGTCCGCCCGAACCCGTTCTCTTCGCCGACGTAGCGCTCGACTTCGTCGGCCAGCGGGTAGCGGTTCGGCACCACCCGTCGCAGCGATAGGAAGATGCCGGCCATCCCCAGGCGCGGATCTCCCAGCACCCGGCCCAGCGGCGCCAGCCGGCCCAGCGCCAGCCGCGGCGCCGCGACCAGCGCGTGCGCGTAGAGCACCCGCAGCAGGACCACGTTGATGAAGAACCGCTCCGCCCGGCCCTCGGCCTCGGCCAGGTCGCGGTGGTCGAGATAGGCGGCGACGATGCTGCCGTTGTGGGCGCGGTACCAGCGACGCGCGCTCGGCCTCAAGCCGAAGTCCAACCAGGCGTCGATCGTGGGCGAGGACGCCGTGCCGCCGTGTCCGCTCGCCCGCGCCGCCGCCTCGCAGCCGTCGTGCAGGAGGCGGTCGTTCAGCGCCCGCCACCAGGGGCTGCCGGGAACAGCGGCGGTCGGGGCGTTGAGGACGCCGCGGCGGACCTCCCACTGCATGAACGAGATCGCCGCCCGCTTGTAGGGGAGGCGGCGCGCCGGGATCGGGTCCTCGTAGGTCGAGTGGACCAGAGCAAGCCGCGCCGCCGGGTCATCGCGGACCGCGGCGACCTTTGTCGCGGCGAACTCGGCGGCGTCGATCGCCTCAGTCTGACAGCGCCGAGAGCATCGGGTCCGCGTTGGCGGAGCAGGTCAGGGGCACTGCGCGACCGGGGTGGCCGCCGGGCCGCCGACGCCGTGTTCGCCCAGCGTGCCCCCAGGGGACCCGAGCGTTGGGTTGGTCGGTGCCCGTTTGGCGGCTTCGATTTCAGAGCCGTGTTGAGCGGCGAGCGTGTTTTCGGCGCGCAGTAGGCCCGGCGCGAGGGCGGTGATCAGGTCGACCGTGCGGCGGAAGGCTTCGGCGTCGCCGGCGAGGATCCTCGGGCTGAGGGTGGCGGGCAGGTCGCCAGCGGTGTGGAACCAGAGATCGGAGCCGCTGAAGGAGGCGATCGGGATTCCCGCCGCGTACGCCGTCGTCTGCTCGCCGCCGCTGACGACGAACGGTTCGTTGACTTTGGTCGGCACCCCGGCGGCGGCGAAGATGTCGCCGACGGCCGGTACGAGCAGCGGGTTTTCGCTGTTGTAGAGGGCGGTGGACGTCGGCGGCACCGGGCTGGTGACGATTTCGCCGTTTGGTTCTTCGCCCGCGGTCAGGGCGCCGAGTGCCGAGCCGAGGTGGACGTAGGCATCGGCCGCTTCGAACCAGCTCGCCCGGGAGCTGGCGAGCAGCGCCTGCAACCCGAGCCACCCGATTTCGTGGCCGCCGACGGCGATGAAGACCAGGCTCACGGGGCGCTGGGACTTGGGGATCGCCGCGTAGTGGCGCGCCAGGCCGAGCAGGATCGCCACCCCCGCCCCGTGTTCGGCGGCGGACGGCGTGAAGCTCGAGGCGGGGACGCCGACGAAGACCCGGCGGCTCGGGTCGGCGCCTTCCAGTTCACCCCAGACGTCGCGATCGCAGGCGGTGGTGGTGTCGGCGGTCAGCGTCAGGGTTCCGCTTTCGCCGTTTTCGGCGGCTTTGACGACCGCTTTCCCCGACTGCTTGCCGACCATCACCACCGGCAGCGGCCCGGTCCCGGTGCGGGCGTTGCTGTCCTGCCACTTCGGATAGTCGCCGACGCCCTGGGTGACCGCGACGAAGCCGAGGGCGCCGCCTTCGACCGCCGCTTCGATCCCGCTTTCGAGGTTCACCGCCCTCGCGTTGGCCTGGTAGGCGATCGAGGCGACGACGATCTTGCCAGCGACTTTCGATTTGTCGAAGACGCCGTTGTTGCCGTAGAAAAGCGGCGCGGTGACGCCGGGGGTCGTGCCTGAGTAGAGGAAGGGCGCGATCGCGGCGGCGGGGACGCTGGTGGCGCCGGTGGTGAACGAGACCTGGGTCGGGAGGAACCCGGGGTAGGTGAACGCCTGCTGGCCGATCGTCATCCCGGCGGCGGCCAGCGCACTGGTGATTTCGGCCTGCGCGGCGGCGCTGTTGGGGGTGCCACTGAGGTGGTTCGGCAGGCTCGAGTAGCGCTGGACCGTCGCCATCAGCACCGCTTCTGAGAGGGGGTCTCCAAGCGGCGGCGCGGCCGGCGGCGGGACTGGAGGCTGGGGCGAGGGCTGCGGCTGTGCGTGGACGTGGACGTGGACGGGGCGGGCGAGGGAGGTCGCACGCCGTCGCTCCCCTTCGAAGAAGAGAGCGCGGACCTGGGTACTCCGCAGCTGCGGCGGCAGCTTGCGCGAGATCTCGAACCTTCCCTGCCGCAGCCCGGTGCTTCCCAGGGCCCGCCAGCCATTCACGTTGCGGAACTGGACGAGGACCGAGCCGCGGGCAGGGGCGGGCGTCACCCTGCCCTTGACGACGAGCCTGGCGCCGGCGGCCACCTGAGCGGCGACCGAGATCGAGATCCGCGGCGGATTGGCGCTCGCTGCCGTTCGGGCAGCGGCCGCGGGGGCGGCAACGGCAACGCAAGCGAGCGCAACGACGGCGAAACGGGCTCGTCCCCGCAGATGGATCGGAAGCCTCACACCCGGGATGTTCCCTCAGCCGAAACCGGGAAACGTTTCCCGTAGAGTGCCGCGCAAGATGGCGCTCAGCGGACACCATCGCGACACGGTCAAGCGGATCCTCGCCCACCCGACCAGCGGCAACGTCGAGTGGCGGCAGGTGATCTCGCTGGTCGAGGCGATCGGCGAGGTCGCCGAGGAGCACGACGGCAAGGTGAAGCTGACGATCGGTCCCGAGTCCGAGGTCTTCCACCGACCGCACGACAAGGACGCCGAGGAGCAGCAGATCGTCGACCTGCGGCGGATGCTGACCAACGCCGGTTACGGCGAGGACGGCACGGTCGACGATTCGCGGGACCGCAATTACGGCGACAACCGCTGGGGCGACCCCCAGTAGCTACGGCACGCGGATCGACTGGCCGCGGGTCGCGCAGCCTTTCTTCAGCGACTTGTTGCGTTCGTCGCCGGAGTAGGCGACGGTGAAGCGGTAGAGGCCGTTGGACTCGAACTTGTAGCCGGCCGCGCTGTAGTTGCCGGTGCCGTGCACGGGGCGCTGGCTGGTGAAGACCGGCTTGCGGGTGCAACGTTTGTCGCCAGGACCGTAGAGGCGGAAGGTGACTTTCCCCTGCGGGCTGTCGGCGCCGGCCAGCGTTGCCTGAGCGACGATCTTCTTGCCGCGAATAGAGGCTTTCGCCTTCAGCGTCGGGGTTCGCTTCTGGACCTGGACGAACTCGCCACCGGCACCGCAGGGTGAAGTCGCAGCGGCATTGTTGGCGTCGCCCGAGTAGCTGACCGTGAAGCGGAAGTCGCCGGCGGCCCGTGGAACGAGGTTGCCGGAATCGAAGGAGCCGTTGCCAGAAACGGCGGCCGTGCTGGTCAGCGCCGGGCTACCACTGCAGCTGGTGTTGCCGGGGCCGTACAGCCTGAAGGTGAGCGTGCCCGTCGGTTTGAAGCCGGCGCTGATCGTCGCCGTCTCGTGGACGCTGTCGCCGGCGGTGATCGACGCGGCCGAGATATGGGTCACGAGGGCCGGCGCCGCTTGAGCCACGGTCGCCACCGCGGCCCCGCAGGCAGTGGTTTCGGCGGCGTTGGTTTCATCGCCGCCGTAGGTGGCGGTCCATCGGTAGGACCCGGCCTGGGCAGGGGTGAAGGCGCCGGAAGCGTAGACGTTGTTGCCAGCGGTGACCGTCATCGCGCCGGTGGCGAAGGCTGGCGCGCCGGAGCAGGTCACGTCGCTCGGCGGGTAGGCGCGGAGCACGATCTGGCCGGTGTGGGAGAGGCCGCCGCCGAAGGTCGCGAAGCCGGCGATCCCCGCGCCGATCGCGGCGTTGTTGGTGCTGACCACGATCTGCGGCGGCACCTTGGCCACCGTCGAGGTCTCGTTGGCGGCATTGCACGGCGAGGTGACGGCGATGTTGCTGGCGTCGCCGGTGTATTCAACGGTCCAGCGGTAGGTGCCGATCGCGGGTTTGACGAAGTCTTCCGAGCTGTAGCTCCCATTGGCGGTGACCGTGACAACTTTGGTGTACGCGGCACCGCCGGTGCAGGTCGCGTTTTCGGGGCCGAAGGCTTTGAAGGTCAGACTGCCACTGGGATTGAAGCCGGAGAGCGTCGCCGTGTCGGAGACGTTGCCGCCGAAGATCGTGCTCGTCGCGACGGTCGACAGCGCCGGCGTCGCTTTGGCGACCGCCGAGGTCTCGTTCGGGGCGTTGCAGGCGGAGGTGACCGCGTTGTTGTTGGCGTCGCCGGAGTAGCTGACCATCCAGCGGTAGGTACCGACCGCGTTGGTGAGGAAGTCGGTGGAGCCGTAGCTGCCGTTGTTGGCGACCGTCACTTCTTTTTTAAACGCTTCGGCGCTCGCGCAGGTCGCGTTTTCAGGTCCAAACGCTTTGAAGGTGAGCGTCCCGGTCGGGCCGACCCCGGTCGGGCCCGCACCGGAACCGAGAGTCGCCGTGTCTTTGATCGCGGCGCCGACGGTGCCGCTGGTCGCCGTCGTCGACAGCGCCGGCGTCGCTTTAGCGACGGTCGAGGTCTCGTTCGGGGCGTTGCAGGCGGAGGTGACCGCGTTGTTGTTGGCGTCGCCGCTGTAGCTGACCATCCAGCGGTATTCGCCGGCCAGCGGGTTGGCGAAGTTGCCGGAGCCGTAGGTGGCGTTGCCGCTGACGGTGACAGGAACGGGGCTGATGTAGGCGGCGGTGCCGCTGCAGGTCGGGTCGTTGGGGCCGAAAGCCCTGAAGGTCAGGGTCCCGGCCGGGTTGACACCGCCCGCCAGCGTCGCCGAGTCGGAGATCGTGCCGCCGGCGGTGCCGTTGGCCGCGGTCGAGCTCAGGGTCGGCGTCACGCCGGTCACGTTCGAGGTCTCGTTGGCGGCGTTGCAGGCGGAGGTGACCGCGTTGTTGTTGGCGTCTCCGCTGTATTCGGCGGTCCAGCGGTAGGTGCCGACCGAGGCCGGGATGAAGTCACCGGAGCCGTAGCTGCCGTTGCCGGAAACGGCGATGGCGCTGCTGGTGAAGGCAGCGGCGCCCGCGCAGGTCGCGTTGTTGGGGCCGAACGCTTTGAAGACGATGCTGGCACCCGGGGAGGCGCCGGCGGCGATCGTCGCCGTGTCTTTGATCGCGTTGCCGATGCTGGCGCTGGTCGCGGTGGTCGAGATCGTCGGCGAGGCTTTGCCGACGGTCGAGGTCTCGTTCGCGGCGTTGCAGGGCGAGGTCGTAGCGGCGTTGTTCGTGTCTCCCGAGTAGGCGATCTTCCAGCGGTAGCTGCCGGCCAGGGTGTTGGTGAAGTTGCCGGAGCCGTAGCTGCCGTTGCCGGCGACGGTGACCGTTTTGGCGTAGGCGGCCGTGTTGGCGCAGGTGGCGTCGCTGGGACCGAAGGCTTCGAAGGTCAGGGACCCGGTGGGACTGAACCCTCCAGAAAGCGTCGCCGTGTCGGAGATCGCCGCGCCCGCCGTGGCGCTGGTCGCGTTCGAACTCAGTGCCGGCGTCACCTGTGAGACCGTCGACGTCTCGTTTGCCGTATTGCAGGGCGAGCTGGCGACGTTGTTGTTGGTATCGCCGCTGTATTCGGCAGTCCAGCGGTAGGCACCGACCGCTGAGGGGACGAAGTTGCCGGATTCGTAGGCGCCGTTGCCGTTGACCGTGACCGATTTGGTGAAGGCCGCGGCGCCGGCGCAAGTCGCGTTATTCGGCCCGAACGCTTCGAAGACAACCGTTCCGGTCGGGTTGACGCCGCTCGAGATCGTCGCCGTGTCCTTGACCGCGGCGCCGATCGCGGCGTCGGTTGCGGTGGTCGAGATCCCCGGCGAGGCTTTGCTCACAGTCGAGGTCTCGTTGGCCGAGTTGCAGAGCGAGTCAGCGGCCTCGTTGTCGGCGTCGCCCGAGTAGGTGACCGTCCAGCGGTAAGCCCCCGCCGTCGCCGCGGTGAAGTCTTCCGAGCCGTAGCTGCCGTTGCCGGCGACGCTCACGGCTTTGGTGTAGACGGCGGCGCCGGTGCAGGACACGTTGTTGGGGCCGAAGGCTTCGAAGGTGAGCGTGCCGGTCGGGTTGACGCCTTCCGACAGCGTCGCCGTGTCGTGGACCGCTGCGCCGACCACGGCGCTGGTCGCGACGGTGGACAGGGACGGCGTCGCTTTGCTGATCGCGGAAGTTGCGAGGCAGAGCGAGCTGGCAGGTTCGTTTTCGGCGTCGCCTCCGTATTCGGCACTCCAGCGGTAAGTGCCGGCTGCGGTCGGCGTGAAGTCGCCGGAGCCGTAATCGTCGTTGTCGTTGACCGGCACGTTCGAGGTGAAGACCGGCGCTTGCTGGCAGGTGGGGTCGCTCGGTGCAAAGGCGCTGAAGCTGATCAAGCCGGTCGGCGCCTGACCGCCGCTCAGGGTGGCGGTTGCGTGGACAGCGCCGCCGAGCTGGGCGTCGCTGCCGGCGGCCGTCAGCGAGGGCTGCACCGCCGCGCTCGCGCCAGCGGGCAGCAGGAAGAGGAGGGCGAGCCAGAGGAGTGAGCTTCGGGCGAGGCGCACGGGACTGTTTATATCCGGAACTCGGCTCCGGGAGCGGGTCCGGCGGCAGCGGATAGAAATCGGGCGTGATCCTGGCAACGAAAATCCTCCTGGCGCCGCTCTGCGTGGTCGCCGTCTCCCTCGCCGGCCGGCGCTGGGGCACCGCGGTCGCCGGTGTGCTCGGCGGCCTCCCCGTCGTCGCCGGACCGATCCTGTTGGTTCTAACTCTCGTCCACGGCCCGAGTTTCGGCAGTGAAGCAGCGGCCGGGACGCTGCTTGGCCTCCTCGCCCTCACCACCTTCGTCGTCGTCTACGGCCGGGTCTCGCCCTTCGCCGGGCCCCTGGCCAGCGTCCTCTGCGGCTGGGGTGGGTTCCTGGTCGCGGTCGCCATCCTCAACCAGATCCACCCGCCGGACCTCGTCGCCTTGGTGATCGCCGGCGCCAGCTTCGCGATCGGCCTTCGCCTCCTGCACGCGCCGCCCGGAGAAGCGGGAGAGATCGGTGAGCTGCCCTGGTGGGACTTGCCGGCGCGGGCGCTGGCCTCGATGTCCCTGGTCATCGCCCTGACCGCCGCCTCGGGTTCGCTCGGCCCCGACCTCAGCGGCCTGCTGGCACCGTTCCCGATCATCACCAGCGTGCTCGCCGCCTTCACCCACCTGCACGGCGGCACCGACCAGGTGAAAATCATCCTCCGCAACTTCCTGATCGGCTTCTACGGCTTCGCCGCCTTCTGCTTCGTGCTCGCGGTCTCGTTGCCCTCGCTGCACACCGCCGCCGCCTTCGCGCTCGCCGTCCTGGTCGCGCTCCTGGTCCAGATAACGGTCTTCCTCGCCCGGCGGCGGCTGGCCCGGGTCAGGCCTGCCGAGTCCCCCTAGGTGTAATTCCTAGGAGGGAACCGGGCCGCCGGCGAGGGCGATGACGACGCCGACTGCGCCGGCGCCGAGCAGGGTGAGGACGATGCCGCGTCGCAGCGCCAGCAGGCCGAGGGCGGCGGCGGCGAGGACGAAGAACTGCCAGGTCTCCGAGAGAGCGCCCGTGAGCGGGATCGCGGCGCCGAGGATGGCGCCGATCGCCGCCGGGCCGGCGCCCTCGAGGAAGGCGCGGGCGTTGGCGTTGGCGCGCAGCCGCTCGAAGCGGCCACCGCCGAGGAGGATGAAGGAGAAGGACGGGACGAAGGCGACGGCGGCGGCGAGGAGGGCGCCGCCGACCCCGTGGGCGGCGTAGCCGACGGCGGCGATCGTGCCGGTGACGGGCCCCGGCGTGACCTGGCCGAGGGCGACGGCGTTGAGGAATTCGGCGTTGGTCATCCAATGGTAGGTGTGGACGGCGTCGCCCTGCATCAGCGGCACGATCACGAAGCCGCCGCCGAAGGAGAGGGCGCCGACCTTGAAGGCGGTCCAGCAGAGGGCGCCGATCCCACCGCTCGTCGCAACGACTGCGAGGACCAGCGCCAGCGAAGCGCCATCGAGGCTGAGCGTCGCCCGCTGACGGCGGCGCAGCGCCAGCTCGAGCAGTCCGCAGGCGAGCAGGACCAAGACCAGAAAGGCGCCGGTCAGGGCCCCTGCGACGGCGCCGACCAGCAGGTAGACGGCCCAGCGCAGCTCCTCGCGGCCGTCTTCGCGCACCCGCGCGAAACTGGGGCCGACGAGGTCGAGCCCGGCCCGCAGGGCGACGGCGGCGACCGCCGCTCCCGCCCCGGCGCCGGCGCCGCGGATCCAGGTCGGCGGCGCCTGGGCGAGGAAGACGGTCGCCAGCGCCAGGACCATGACCACCGCCGGGACGACGAAGCCGAGGCCGCCGACGATCGCCCCCGGCCAGCCGCCGACCCGGTAGGCACAGAAGATCGCCAGCTGGGTCGAGGCCGGGCCCGGCAGCAGGTTGCAGGCGGCAATCGCATCCTCGAAGGAGCGGCCGTCCATCCAGCCGTTGCGGGCGACCACCAGCTGCCGCAGCAGGGTGATGTGGGCGGGCGGGCCACCGAAGCCAGTGACCCCGATCCGGGTCCACTCACGAGCGATCGTCGCCAGCGGCACCCGGTCCCCGCGCTTTTCCGTGCCGCCCTCGATGCGCGCAAGTATGGACCGCGCAGATGTCAAGGCATGTAGCGATCCCGGGTCGCCATGCCCATGCCCGCCTGACCCAGCGGCGGCGGACGCTGCTTCGGGTCGGCAGCCCTGGCGGCGCTGCCCGCCGTCGTCGGGCCTGGCGTCCTCGCCGGCGTCGCCGCCGGCATGGACCTGTTGACCGGGACCAGCCGCTACATCACCGTGCCGCTGGCGGCGATCGGCGTCTCGCTGCTTGTCCTGCGCGAGAGCTTCAAGCGGATCGAGCACTTCCTGCTCGCGCTCAGCGCGTCGACGTCATCGTCGGCGCCGTCCTCACCGGCATCGGCCTCGCAGTCGTCGTCGTTTCGGTGCTGGCCCTGGGCGTGCTGGCCCTGGTCTAGGCGCCGCGCGCCTTCAGCATCAGCAGCGCCACCAGCGTCGTCGCGTCCTCGGTCGCGGCGATCGCGCCGTCGACGTCGGCGAGTGGCCAGCGCACGATCTCGATCTCCTCGTCCTCGTCGGGATCGCTCGCCGCCGGGCTCAAGCCGGTCGCCTCGAAGATCGTCGCCCGCTCGCTGACGAAGCCGGGGCTTGGGTAGATCGCCTTCAGCAGGCTCCAGTTCTCTGCGGCGAGCCCAACCTCCTCCGCCAGCTCGCGCTTAGCGCATTCCAGCTCCCTCTCCCCGGCGACGTCGAGCGTCCCCGCCGGGATCTCGAGCAGGCCGTCTTCCTCGACCGCCTCGCGCGGCTGGCGGACCAGGTAGAAAGCCTCGTCGTCGTGGGCGAGGATCGCGACCGAGCCGGGATGCTCGATCACCTGTCGTTCGACCTCGGTGCCGCTGGCGCGCCGGTAGCGCTTGACGGCGACGCTGGCGACGAACCCCTCGTAGGCCGTCTTCGAGTCGAGCAGCTCCATCGCGGGGACCCTAGCGAGCACCAGATCTCAGGCTGGCGTGGCCGGTAGTTTCGAGCTCCCCCATTACTGGGTAAACAAAAGCGTGCGGGATGCCGACCGGGAGCCCGGCGAGCGGCCTTCTGGCGGCGTCCCGCGTTTTAGTCGGTCGGGAGTGCCCTAATCGAGCGCCATCGCCGGCTGGTCGGTCGGCTGCTGGTCGGTCGGTGGCGGCACCTGCTTCCACTTGCCGAGCGCCATCGCCAGCGCGGGGATGAAGGCCAGGGCCAGCAACGCCAGGCCCCAGACGAAGGTCGAGGCGAAGGCTTCGGCCAGCGGTTCGGCGACTTTCGCCTGTTCGGCCGGGGTCATCCCGTGCAGAGCTTCGAAGCCCTGGGCGCCGGAGGGATGGCCTCCGGCGAGCAGCCGGTCGCTGATCGCCGATGCGAGCAGGACCGAGAGGATCGCGGTCCCGATCGAGGCGCCGGACTGGCGGATGATGTTCATCGCCGTGCTGGTGCGGGCAATCGCCGCCGCCGGCACCGCCTGCATCGCCGCGGTCATCGTCGGCATCATCGAGAGGCCCATGCCGAGGCCGAGCACGAAGCTGAAGCTGCAGAGCAGGACGTATGAAGTGTGGGCGGTGACGAAGGCGAAGGGCGCGATCCCGATCACCAGCAGCGGGATCCCGCACGCGGCCCAGCGGTTGGGCCCGTAGCGGTCGGTCAGTTTGCCGGCGAGCGGCATCGTGATCATCGCCCCTAAGCCCTGGGGCGCCAGCAGCAGGCCGGCTTCCAGCGCCGAGGCGCCGCGCACCGTCTGGTAGTAGAGCGGGACCAGCAACAGCGAGCCGAAGAAGGCGATCGCGAACAGCATGAAGGTGCCCGCCGCGGCGCCGGCGCGGGTGTGGGTGAAGGTCCTGATGTCGATTAACGGTTCCTTCGCCCGCCAGCTATGGCGGAAGAAGCCGACGATCAGGGCGGCGCCGGTGACGATCGGCAGCCAGGCCTTGGTCGCGCCGAAGCCGTCGGCGCCGTTCGACTCGGCGAGGCCGAAGATCAGCAGGGTCAGGCCCGGCGAGAGCAGCAGCATCCCGAGCCAGTCGAGTTTGTGGGAGGGCTGCGGCTCGTCGCGCTCGAGCACGATCTGGGCGAGGATGATCGCGACGATCCCGATCGGGATGTTGATCAGGAATATCCAGCGCCAGGAGACGTCGTCGACGAGCCAGCCGCCGAGAATCGGGCCGACGAGCGGTGCCACCAGCATCGGCACCCCGAGGATCCCCATCACTCGCCCCATCCGGTGCGGGCCGGCCTTCTTGGTCATGATCGTCATCACGGCCGGCATGATCATTCCGCCGCCCACCCCCTGGAGGACGCGGAAGGCGATCAGCGAGCCGGCGCTCCAGGCGAGGGCGCAGAGGATCGAACCGAGCATGAACAGGGCCAGCGACCAGAGGTAGATGCGCTTGGTGCCGAAGCGGTCAGCGGCCCAGCCGGTGAGCGGGATCACCGCGGCCAGCGCCAGCGTGTAGCCGGTCACCACCCACTGGATCGTCGTCAGCGAGGCGTTGAAGTCGATCGCCAGTTTGTCGATCGCGACGTTGATCACCGTCGTGTCGAGGATCGACATCACCGCCCCGAGCAGGACGACCCCGGCGACCACCATCGTCTCGCGGTCTAGGGCGTTGGGATCGTGGCCCTCAGACGCCGAAGTTTCCATCGCCATCCGGGCGATGCTAACGAATGGTAAGTGCCGGCTCGACGGACAAGGGTCACACAGCCCCGACCGAGTCCGGATCGGAGCGCCGCGAGCGGATGTGATCGGCCAGCGCGGCGACCGCGGCGGCGGTGCGCAGCAGCGCCGAGTTGGTCGAGGCGGCGCGCAGACTGCCGGAGACGAGGAGGACGTGGACCGTATCCATGGTCGGCTCACACTAGCCAGCGGCTGCCGTGGGCCGGCTAGAGGGAGCCGTAGCCGCTGGGCTTCCCGCGCTGGTAGAGCCAGCGGTGGAAGAAGCGGCCGAGGTCGCGGCCGGAGACTTCCTCGGCAAGCTGGATGAACTGCTCGATGTCGGCACTGGCGTAGGCGTGGCCGGCGGCCCAGCGGCGCAGCAGCTCGAGCAGCTTCTGGGTCCCGATCTCGGCCCGCAGCGCCTCCAGCGTCATCCCCCCGCGCACGTAGGTGGAGGTGGCGAAGAGGTTCTTCGGCGTCCCCGGATGGCCCGATGGCGGATCCCAGAAATCGGTCTGAGTGGCCGGCACACGGTAGAGACGGCGGAA
Source organism: Solirubrobacterales bacterium (assembly GCA_035509895.1). Lineage (GTDB taxonomy): Bacteria > Actinomycetota > Thermoleophilia > Solirubrobacterales > 70-9 > VAYN01. Next base: position 68 of record DATKIA010000093.1, on the reverse strand, counting down.
GATCTGGCGCGCGCTGCGGCCGCCGTGGCGCTCGGCGTAGTACCACTCGGTCCAGGTCGCGAAGCCCT
>DATKIA010000092.1:0-7893 GCA_035509895.1 Solirubrobacterales bacterium | reverse complement strand
GATTCGCACGGCCACTCCGGCCGACCTTTTGCCCGAGAGCTGGAACCTGCCCGGATGAGGTCGGGCTTCGTCGCCCTCGCCGGGCGCCCGAACGTCGGCAAGTCGACGCTCGTCAACGGCCTCGTCGGCGAGAAGGTCGCGATCGTCTCGTCGACGCGGCCCTGCATACGGGCGGTCAGCAGGTCGATCGGCTTTTGCCAGCCGGGCAGGTCGACGAGGACGAGCTGGCGACCGGCCTCGGGGTCGGTGGCGACCCCGCGAATCGCCCGCCGCGTCGTCTGCGGTCGCACTGAGACGATCACGACGTGGGAGCCGACCAGGGCGTTGACCAGCGTCGACTTGCCGACGTTGGGCCGGCCGGCGAGCCCGACAAATCCCGCTCGCTGCTTCCTCTGCTCCGGCTCGGTCGGGCTCATCACGACCGGCCAGCTTGGCCCGACCGAGCCTCCGCGTCCGGGAGCAGCTCGGCGAGGATTCGGCCTTGGATTGCCAGCATCTCGCCGTCGTCGGTCTCGTGGTCGTAGCCACAGAGGTGGAGGACGCCGTGGACCGCCGCTTCGGTCACGTCGCTGCAGTGGGCGGGGCAGATGACGACGTCACCGAGCTCACGCGGGCCGGGGACCGGGCCGGTGCCGTCGAGCGGGAAGGCGAGGACGTCGGTCGGCGCGTCCTTGCCGCGGTGCTCGCGGTTGAGGTCCTGGATCCGGGGCGCATCGACGATCTGGACCGCAAGGTGGCCGTCCTCGACGCCGGCCGCCGCCAGTGCCGCCGCGACCGGCTTCTGCAGCTCGGGAGGGACGTCCGAGAGGTCCGTCGTCAAGATTTCGGGGTCGGCCCGTGTTCCTGGCGGGCCGCGCGCTCGCGGTTGCCGTGGGCGTCGTAGGCGGCAACGATCCGCTGCACCAGCTTGTGGCGGACGACGTCCTCACCGCCGAAGCGGACGAAGGAGATGTCTTTGACCTCTTCGAGGACGTCGGTGACCGCGATCAGGCCGGATTTCTGGTCGCTCGGCAGGTCGATCTGGGTGACGTCGCCGGTGACGACCATGCGCGAGTTGAAGCCGAGCCGGGTGAGGAACATCTTCATCTGCTCGGGGCTGGTGTTCTGGGCCTCGTCGAGGATCACGAAGGAGTCGTTGAGGGTGCGACCGCGCATGAAAGCCAGCGGCGCCACCTCGATCACGTCGCGCTCGAAGTAGCCGTTGACCCGGTCGGGGTCGATCATGTCGTAGAGCGCGTCGAACAACGGCCGCAGGTAAGGATCGACCTTGGCCTGGATGTCGCCCGGGAGGAAGCCGAGCCGCTCGCCGGCCTCGACCGCGGGCCGGGTGAGGATGATCCGCTGCACCTCGCGTTCGGTCAGCGCCGCCGCCGCCATCGCCACCGCGAGGAAGGTCTTGCCGGTGCCGGCCGGACCGATCCCGAAGGTGATCGTGTTCTTGCGGATCGAGTCGACGTACCGTTTCTGGTTCAGCGTCTTCGGCGCGACTTTGGTGTTGCGGTGGCGCCAGACGACGTCGTCGAGGATCTCGGCCGGGCTCTCGTCCGCCTCCAGGGCGCCGGTCACCGCTTCGATCGTCCCCGGCGCGACCTCATGGCCCTGCTCGATCAGCTCGACCATCTCGTCGACGACGGTCGCCGCCTGTTCGACGTCGGCCGGGTCGCCCTCGACGGTGAGGACGTTGCCGCGCAGGTGCAGGTCGGCGTCGAGTTTGTCGCGCAGGCTGCGCAGGACCGAGTCCTCGGACCCGGCCAGCTCGGCCGCCACGTTGTTGTCGAGGGTCAGCTGCCTGCGGGCCACTAAGAAGCACCCAACTTCTGCCGCACCGCGGCGCTGACCCGCTTGCCGTCGGCGCGGCCGCCGACCTTCGGCATCAGCGCCGACATCACTTCGCCCATCTGCTTCTGCTCGGTGGCGCCGGTCTCGGCGACGGCTTCCGCGACCAGCCCCGCCAGCTCCTCGTCGGAGAGCTGCTGCGGCAGGTAGGCCTCGATCAGCTCCGCCTCGAAACGCTCGGCGGCGGCCTGCTCGGCGCGGCCGGCGCCCTCGTAGGCCTCGGCGGCCTCGACCCGCTTCTTGCGCTCGCGCTGCAGCACCGCGACCTCGTCGCCCTTGCCCAGCTTGGCGTCCTGCTGGAGCGAGTCGACGATCAACCGCAAGGCCGCAACCTTGCCCTTTTCGCCCGCTTTCATCGCCGTCCGTACGTCGGCCTGAGCCTGCTCTAGAGCACTCACGGCATTAAGGGTAGAGGGCGGCGTCCGGGGTGACGGCCAGCCCCTTGGAGACGAGGTCTGCGATGTCGGTGCTGACCAGAGTCCAACCGTGACTGCGCGCGGCGGCGACATAGGCCGCGTCGTATGCGGTGAGGCCGCATTCGGCTGCAATTCGAACGCAGGTCTCCATCTGTCGCAGATCGGCCGTGAGGACGCGATCACCACAGCGGGCAGCGATCGTCCTGCAGAGCGCCAAGGCAACACCCGATTCGCGTTGCCGGCTGCCGATGACGTTGGCGACCTCATAGAGCGTCAGGGCGAGCGCCGCCATCGGCCTGTCGGTTTCCGTCACGAGCCGGCGAGCGTCCGGCGAAAAACGATCTTCCTCGTTCTTGGCGGCGATCCAGACGCCGGAGTCCAGCAGCAGCATCAATGAGAATCGCGGTCTTCCCGGATCAACCGGGCCGAATCCGCGCCAAGGGGAACCGGAGGTCCAAGCAGCTCTTCGATTTCCCGCCGCCGCGCATCGCTCTCCTCCGCGACGGCCGCCCCGGAGACTCTCTGAAGAAATCCGCTGCGGGTTTCGCCACGGGATTCCGCATGAGCGTCGATCCGCTCCAAGAGCTCATCGGGGATCGAGATCATCACCTTTGCCACCGGGTGAGTATATACGGTATTGCTAGCGGTTGGAACGCGCATCTGTTCAGCCTGCACGGCCGCACCACACGCGTGGTGCGCGGATCGGGTCAATCCCTGTGCGCAAACCGCGCGGAACTCAGGCGCCGTCGAGCTCGATCCGCTCGACCTCGCCGAGCGGCATCTGCAGGAAGCGGGTGCCGACGGCGCGGAAGGCGTCGGCGTCGCCGGTGCAGAGGAAGTCGTAGGCACCCTCGCCGCCATCGGGGCGGGCGATGTCCTCGCGCTCGAGCGTGCGCTGGACCGCGGCGGCGACGGCGTGGCCACCGGCGACAAGGCGAACGTCGCGGCCGAGGATCCGCTGCAGCATCGGCGAGACCAACGGGTAGTGGGTGCAGCCGAGGATCAGGGTGTCGACGTCGGCCTGCTTCAGCGGCTCGCAATAACTGCGGGCCATCGTCATCGTCTCCTCGTCGAACAGCGAGCCGTTCTGGATGAAGGGCGCCAGCTCCGGCGCCTCGACCTCGGTCACCTCCAGCGCCCGGCCCTGCGCTTCCAGCGCCCGCCGGTAGGCGCCGCTCTCGACCGTGTTCGGCGTCGCCAGGACGCCGACCCGGCCGCTGGCGGTGATCGCCGCCGCGATCTCGGCCTGCGGCTCGACCACCGGCACCACCTCCACCCCCCGCTCAGCGGCGACCGCACGCGCCACCTCCTCGCCGATCGAGGTGGCGGTGTTGCAGGCGATCACCAACAGCTTGGCGCCGCGCCCGAGCAGCAGCTCGGCGATGCGGGCGATTCGCTCGCGCAGGCGCTCCGGGTCGCGGCTGCCGTAGGGGAAGCAAGCGGTGTCGCCGAGGTAGACGTAGTCCTCCTGCGGCAGCGAGACGAGACACTCGTGGAGGACGGTGAGGCCGCCGACGCCGGAGTCGAACATCGCCACCGGCAGCGAGGGGTCTAGATCCGGCATCGCGCCCGCCGGTCGCGGGCGCTCACATGAACGGCTTGTAAACCATGAAGAAAGTGGTGACGACGACGGTCAGGCCCGCCAGCGTGCCGACCTGTCCGAGCCGCTGGCTGATCGCTTCGAACTCGGGGCTGAGGGTGTCGCCACTCTGCAGGTCCCGCTCAGCCAGCTCTTTCGCCTGCCGCACCTGCGGCTGGAAGAAGCCGTGCTGGAGGCCGAAGAGGGCGATGATCGCGATGAAGCCGACGACGATGAAGCCGTCGCTGCCGTCCCAGACGCTGTCGCTGGCGGCCATCAGGTAGATGCCGGCGAGCAGGAGGACGATCATCCCCGGGTTGACCAGGTAGCGGTCACAGCGCTGGACGCCGGCGAGGATCGCCGGCACCGCGCGCGGGTACTGCGGCGCGACCGAGAAGAAGAGGCCGTAACCGAAGGTCGGTCCGAAGGCGAGCACGACCGCCAGGATGTGCAGGAACAGCGCGATCTTGTAGCCGGAGTCGCCGAAGGCCGCGAGTGGCATCGGCGACAACATAGCCGCTAGGTCTGACGGAGCAGCAGGGCGGACCAATCGCCGTCTATGCGGCGGTCTCGCTCGGCAAGCCCGACGCCGGCGAAGGCGGCGGCGACCGAGTCGAGCTCTGAGGGAAGGATGCCCGAGCAGACGAGCGTTTGAGGGGCGCTCGTGAGCTGGGCGGCGACCGTCAGGAGGATTGGGGCGGTCATGTTGGCTACCACGGTTGGGGCCAGTGGCGGCAGCGCTTCGCGCAGGTTCATGCGCTGCAACGCCACGAGCGCGTTGTTGGCTGTGGCGTTCGCGGCCGTGGCTTCCAGTGCTGGCGGCTCATGGTCGTAGGCATGAATTGGACCCCAGCCCAACTTTGCCGCTGCGATGGCGAGGACTCCGGAGCCGGTGCCGAGGTCCGTCAGGGGACCGGTGGCTCCACCCTCCGCCTCCAGCTCCAGCATGTACTCGAGGCAGAGCCTCGTGGTTGGATGGGCGCCCGTGCCGAAGGCCTGGCCGGGGTCGACGACGAGGTCGACCGTGCCGGCGCGGGGTTCCTCCCAGGAGGGGCGGAGCCAGAGGCGGTCGCCGACCAGGAGGGGTTTGTGGAAGTCGCGCCAGCGATCGGCCCAATCGTCGGGGATCTCGGTGGCGCTGACTTCGACCCGGCTCTCCCCCACCGCGGCGTCGATCTCACCCAGCTCCGGCAGCTCCCCCTCGCCGCCGTAGATCGCGTACTCGACGTAGCCGGGGCCGCGCTCTTCCTCGACCCCGTTCGGCGCCAGCACCGCCAGCTCGGCGAGCACCAGCTCCGCCTGGGCGGGCTCGCAGCGGACCGCGAGTCGAATCACCCGCGCCCCTACCCGAAGGCGCGGCGGACGCGGCTGAAGAGGCCCTCGCCGTGCTGGGGCTCGAGGTTCTCGTCCTCCAGCGACTCGTCGAGCCGCTCCGCGACCTCGCGCTGCTCGTCGCTGAGGTTGGTGGGGACGACGACGTTGACGATCAGCCGCTGGTTGCCGCGACGGCGGCCGCCGAGCGGCGGCAGGCCGGCCCCGCGCAGGACCTCTTCGTGGGCGGGCTGGGTGCCGGCCGCGAGCTCGACCTCGCGCTCGCCGTCGAGGGTCGGGATCGTGACCGTGGTCCCAAGCATCGCCTCGGTGGCGGGGATCGAGACGAGGCTGATCAGATCGGTGCCGTCGCGCTCGAAACGCTCGTCGGCGGCGACCCGGACCTCGACGTAGAGGTCGCCGGGCTGGCCGCCGGCATCGCCGGCGTGGCCGGCGCCGGAGACCCGCAGCCGCTGGCCGTCTTCGATCCCGGCCGGGACTTCGACCGACGTCGTCCGCTCCCCGGGGGTGCGACCGCTGCCGCCGCAGACCTCGCAAGGCGTCTCCGGCACTTTGCCGGCGCCGTGGCAGACGTCGCAGGTGACGGCGCGGACCATCTGCCCGAACGGGGTCTGGGAGACCGCGCGCAGCTGGCCGGCGCCGCCGCATTTCTCGCAGCTGTGGATCGGGGTGCCGGGCTCGGCGCCGTTGCCGTGACAGTGCTCGCAGACCGAGACGGCGTCGAAGCTGACCTCGCGGCGGACTCCCTCGACGACGTCGGCGAGCTCGATCTCGACCCCGACGAGGATGTCGCCGCCGTTCGCCGGTCCGCCACCGCCGCCGAAGCCGAAGGCGCCGCCGAAGCCGCCGGACCCGCCGAACAGGCTCTGCAGGAGGTCGTCGAGCGAGCCGAAGGAGCTGGCGCCGCGCGGGTCGTAGCCGCCCGAGCGCAGGCCCTCATGGCCGTAGGCGTCGTAGGTGCGGCGGCGCTCGGCGTCGGAGAGGACCTCGTAGGCCTCGGCCGCCTCCTTGAACTTCGCTTCGGCCTCGGGGTCGTGACCGTTGACGTCCGGGTGCAGTTCGCGGGCGAGCCCGCGGAAGGCTTTCTTGATCTCGGTCTCGTCGGCGTCCCGGGAGACGCCCAGGACCTCGTAATAGTCGCTCGGCATCAGATCCGGGAGGGGTTAGTGGAGGCGCCCATCGTCTACCTAGTCGCCGTAGACGGTCTCGAAATAGCGGGAGAGCTCGCGGGCGGCGACGCGGACCGAGGCGATCGCGGTCGCGTAGTCCATCCGCAGCGGGCCGACGACGCCGACGGCGCCGAGGTTGCGGTGGGCGAGTCCGTAGTTGGCGCCGATCACGCTGACCGAGCGCAGCTCCGGCTGCGGATTCTCGTCGCCGATCCAGAGGAAGACCGAGCGCCGCTCGAGCGAGGAACGCAGCATCTGCAGGACGTCGGCCCGGCGCTCCAGCGCGGTCATCAGTTCGTCGGCGCGGGGCAGGTCGGCGATGTGGGCCTCGGAGAGCAGGCGCGAGGCGCCGTCGACGTAGAGGTCGTCGGCCCGGTGCGTGTCGAGCTCGGTGAAGGCGCCGCCGAGGGTGGCGACGAATTCGGTCTCGATCTGGCCGAGGTCGGGGTCGGAGAGTCGGCTGGCGATCATCCGGGCGCCAACGCCGAGGCCTGAAAGCGACTCGTTCAGGTAGCTCGAAGCCCAGGCGACGAGGCCGGGGTCGACGGTGCGGTCGAACTCGAAGACGCGGCGAGCGACGTCGCCGGTCGAGGCGATCGCGATCAGCACGACCTTGGTCGGCGCCAGCTGCAGAACCTCGACCCGGTGGATCGTCGCCGCGACGCTAGGCGGCGGCGCCGTCGCCATCGCGACCAGGTCGGTGACCTGGGCGAGGGCCGCGGTCGTCTCCCGCATCGCCTCGTCGACCTCGCGCCGCAGGCGCGAGAGCTCGAGCTCGACGTGGGTCTCGGCCGGCGCCTCGCTCGATTCGAGCAGAAGGTCGACGTAGCGGCGGTAGCCGGAGTCGGTCGGGATGCGGCCGGCGGAGGTGTGGGGATGGGTCAGGTAGCCCTCGAGCTCGAGCGCGGCGAGCTCGGCACGAACCGTCGAAGGGCCCCACTCGATGTCACGGCGATCGGCAAGCTCGCGCGAACCGACCGGCCGAGCCGACGCCAGGTACGCGTCAACCACAAGCCGCAAGATCAATTCTTGGCGCTCCGTAAGCATGGCTTCGAAGTCTAGGGAGAGCGCCGGGGTGCCCCGGCGCTCCTACAACTGCAGTTCTGCTTCGGCGTTCCTGATGATCTGGTTCTCGCCCTGGGCGGCGACGGTGTCGACGACCACGCGTCCCTCGTCAACCGACTTGACCGTGCCGGAGACGACGATCTCCTGCTCGGGCATTCCCATCCCCCGGAACTGGACCGAGAGCCGTTTCAACGCCCGTGGGTCGCCGCCGGCGAGGCCCTGTGCGTTGGCGCGGGCGACGAGGCCCATCGAGTAGAGGCCGTGGAGGATGTTGCGCGGCAGCCCGACGGCTTTCGCGAACTCGTCGTCGATGTGGATCGGGTTGAAGTCGCCGGAGGCACCCGCGTAGCGGTGCGGCAGGTACTTGTCCGGGGTCACCCGCAGCTCCGCGATCTGGTCTCCCACGTTCGGCATTTCAAACCCCCCTGACGATGTTGGTCCAGGTGGCGCGCACGACCTCGGCGCCATCCTGGTTGACGGAGACGGTCTCGAAGAC
>DATKIA010000091.1:0-30682 GCA_035509895.1 Solirubrobacterales bacterium | reverse complement strand
AAACTGGCCCGCGGCATCCGCCGCGACGAGGAACGGATGGCGAAGTTCCTCGAGGGCCAGATCAAGCAGCTGGCCGGAGCTGTCGCCAGGGCCGAGGTGCCGGCGGCCCAGCGCCGCTAGCTCGTCTGCGGCGGGTTGGGCTCGCTGCGGGGCTCGAGCTGGATCTCGCGCTCGGCCCCGGGGCGGCCCTCTTCGATCTCACGGCTGCGCTCGAGCTCGGCGTTGAGCTGATGGCCGAAGAGGATCGCCAGGTTGCTGATCCAGAACCAGACCAGCAGGGCGATCAGGCCGCCGAGCGTGCCGTAGGTCTTGTCGTAGGAGCCGAAGTTGGCGACGTAGGCGGCGAACAGGGCGGAGGCGACGATCCAGACGACGATCGCGACCAGGGCGCCGGGCGTGATCCAGCGCCGGTCGCGCAGTTTGACGTTGGGTGCTGCGTAGTAGAGGACGCCGACCAGCAGCAGGAAGACGATCATCATCAGCGGCCACTTGACGACGTTCCAGATCGTGACCGCGGTGTCGCCGATGCCGAGCGGGCCGGCCACGGCGTCGACGATCGGGCCGGTCAGCACCAGGCCGACGGCGAGGAAGACGAGCAGCAGGATCATGACCAGGGTGACCGCCAGCTGCAGCGGCCGCAGCTTCCAGAACGGCCGTCCCTCGGGGGTCTCGTAGATCACGTTCGAGGCCCGCATGAAGGCGCCGACGTAACCGGAGGCGGACCAGATCGCGACCGCGAGGCCGAGGACGAAGGTGACGCCGGCGGTGCCGCGATGTTCGGTGATCGATTCGATCGGGCCGGAGAAGGTTTCCGCCGCCGATTCGGGGCCGATCCCGGTGATGATCTCGGTCAGGCTCTTGGTCGTGCTCTGGGGATCGCCGAAGAGGCCGAGTAGCGAGACCAGCGCGATCAGGGCGGGGAAGAGCGAGAGCAGCCCGTAATAGGTGAGCGCGGCGGCCCAGTCGGTCAGGTTGTCCTCCATGAACTCGGTCGCCGTGCGCTTCAGGGTCGCGAAAGCACCAGCCTTCCGCTCAACGCCCCGAGGTCCGTAATCGCCACGCTCCACCCCCAACGAGTTCCCGAAGGCGAGGTTGCGAAAACCGAAGCGGTGCGACGGAAAATGCAACCTCGCGACCAGAAACGCCAGTCTGTCCGCTGCGGCCGGAACCATCGGGGCATGTTCGAGATCGACGTCACCTGCACCGGGCCTGGCTGCGAAGAGGAGTTCCAGGTCTGGGTCGAGGACCTCGGTGGGCTTGACACCGTCGTCTGCGATGCCTGTGGCCACTCGGTCGTGACCCTGAGCGTCGCCGCCTACGAGCCGGAGCTCCCGGTGCGCATCGTTCGCGCCCGCGAGCTGGCCGCGGTCCGCTGACGCTTTCGACTTTGTACCGCCCAGAGGCGGTAAAAAGTCGAAAGCGGTGACGGGCGAGAGCAAGAAGGCCTTACGCGAGTACGAGCGCAAGCGCGACTTCGAGGCGACGCCGGAGCCCTCGCCGCGGCAACAGGGCCGCAAGGAGGGCGCCCCGCGCTTCGTCGTCCAGGAACACAGCGCCCGCCGCCTGCACTGGGACCTGCGGCTCGAGCACGACGGCGTCGCGGTCTCATGGGCGATCCCGAACGGGATCCCGATGGACCCCGCGCAGAACCGCAAGGCGGTCCACACCGAGGACCACCCGCTGGAGTACCTGGAGTGGGAGGGCGAGATCCCGGCCGGCGAGTACGGGGCGGGGACGATGCGGATCTGGGACCGCGGCACCTACGAGGCCGAGAAGTGGCGCCAGGACGAGGTCATCCTCACTTTCGCCGGCGAGCGACTGCGCGGTCGCTACGCCCTGTTCCGTGCCGGCAAAGCCGAGAAGGACTGGATGATCCACCGCATGGACCCGCCCGAGCGGGAGTGGGATCCGATGCCGGACTCGGTGGCACCGATGCTGGCGATCCCCGGGGAGCTGCCGCGGACCAGCCGCGGCTGGGCGATCGAGCTGGGTTGGGAGGGGGAGAGGGCGCTCGCCTTCTGCGAGCCGGGCCGGCTGCGGTTGCAAAACGCCGAGCTCGCCGATCTCTCCAAACGCTTCCCAGAGGTCCGCCGCCTGGCGCGGCAACTCGGCTCGCGGACGGCGATCCTCGACGGTGAGCTCGTCGTCTTCGACGGCGACGGTCCCAGCGCCGAGCGGCTGGCCCGGCGCCGCGAGGCGGGAGCGGACAGCGTTGTGCGGCGGCTGGCGAAATCCGAGCCGGCCACCTACGTGATCTTCGACCTCCTCTATCTCGAGGGCCGGGACCTGACCGCCGAGCCCTATCGTCGCCGCCGCGAGCTGCTCGAGGGCTTGGGCCTCGACGGCGATTGCTGGCAGACGCCCGCCTACGCGAGCAAACAGGCGCGGCAGCTGCTCGCCGCGGCGCGGGACCGGGGCCTGCCGGGCCTGGTGCTGAAGAAACTCACCAGCCCGTACCGGTCCGGCGAGCGCAGCGCCGACTGGATCGCCGTCTAGGGCCGGCTCAGTCGAGGCCGACGATCTCGACCGGCCGGATCTCGCCGGCCGGGTCGAAGCCGAGGATGCGGCCGTAGAAGTAGAGCTCGGCTTCGAGGCAGCGGATGTTGGTCTCGGCGCGGCGGAAGCCATGCTGCTCGCCCTCGAAGGCGAGATAGGCGTAGGGGATCCCGTTCGCGCGCAGCGAGGCCGCCATTGCTTCCGCCTGGTTCGGCGGCACGATCTCGTCCTCGAGGCCCTGGAAGAGGATCAGCGGCGCCCGCAGGCGCTCGGTGAAGTGGATCGGCGAGCGCTCGCGGTAGAGGTCGGCGCGCTCGGGATAGGGGCCGATCAGGTTGTCGAGGTAGCGCGACTCGAACTTGTGGGTGTCGCGGGCGAGCGTCTCGGTGTCGGCGACGCCGTAATAGCTGGCGCCGGTTGCGAACTCGTCGTGGAAGGCGAGCGCGCAGAGGGTCGCGTAGCCGCCGGCGGAGCCGCCGCGGATCGCCAGCCGCTTGCCGTCGGCCTCGCCCTCGGCGGCGAGGAAGGTCGCAGCGCGGACGCAGTCTTCGGTGTCGACGATCCCCCAGGTGCCGTTGAGGCCTTCGCGGTAGCGGCGGCCGAAGCCGCTGGAGCCGCGGTAGTTGACGTCGACGACGCCGAAGCCGCGGCTGGTCCAGTAGAGGAATTCGGCGCTCAGCGCCGGCGTCGCGTGCGAGGTAGGGCCGCCGTGGCTCTCGACGATCAGCGGCGGCAGTTCGCCCTCGGGAGCGGTGAAGCCGGGGTTGGTGGGCGGGTAGAAGAAGCCGTGGGCGACCTCGCCGTCGCCGGTGGGGAACTCGATCGCCCGCGGCACCGAGACGTAGGCGGGGTCGATCGACTCCTCGCTCGACTCGCGCACCGTCTCCAGCTCGCCGCTGCCGGCGTCGTAGACGACGACTACGGCCTCGGCGGTTGGCCCGGCGGCGGCAAAGGCGACGCGGTCGCCTAGCGCCGAGAGCGAGGGGAAGCCGAACGAGGTGAAGGGAAGGCCAAGGTCGCGGGCCGCCGCGGCGCCGGGATCGAGCAGGCCGAGTCGTTCTTCGGCGCCCTCGGTGCGGACGCAGGCGATGCGGCCACCGTCGAGGAAGGCGTAGGTCGAGCCGCCGAACAGCCACTGCGGGTGGGCGAGATCCGCCCGCTCGTGGGTCAGCTGCTCGACTCGAGGCTCGGCGGCGGCGTCAAGCTCCTCAACTCGGAAAAGGTTCCACCAGCCGTCGCGGTCGGAGACGAAGTGCAGGCGCCCCTCCGTGTCCCACTCCGGTTGGAAGATCGACTCCGCCGGACCACCGGCGACCAATCGCGCCTCCTGCGGTGAGGCGAGCGGCGCGACCCAGAGCTCGGTCCCGTCCCAGGGCATGTTCGGGTGGTCCCAACAGGTGAAGGCGAGCGTCGAGCCGTCGGGGCTGAGGCGGGGGAAGGAGTAGAAGTCGCGGCCGGAGACGAGGACCGAGGGTTCGCCGCCGTCGATCGGCAGCGCGACGATCTGGTTCTCCGGTTCGCCCGCGCCGTGGACCTCGCGCACGCAGACGACGGTCGCGCCGTCGGGGCTGACGCGCATGTCGGCGTAACGCAGCGCCGCCGGCGTCTCCGGCTCCGGGGTGATCGCGACCGGCGCCTCGCCGAGGCTTTGGCGGTAGAGGCGCTGGTCGTCGAAGTCGACGAAGAGGGCGACGTCGGGTGTGGCGAGGCACCAGGAGCCGCCGCCGTACTCGTGGACCCGGGTCCGGACGTTGGTCGCCTCCGGCGCCACCTCTTCCGGCTCACCATCTGCGGGGCGCCGCATCAGCGCCACCCGGCCGCCCTCGGTGGGCCGGCCCTCCGCCCACCAGACGGCGCCGTCGGCGGCCAGCGCCGCCGCCCCGAGCCGCCGCCCCGAGCGAGCGACTGCCGCCGCGTCGATCGGCGACCCCCAAGAACCGTAAGCAGCGACCTCACCCACGCCGCCAGTCTAGGTCGAGTGTTGGCTTGACATGTGACTATTTAGTCACGTATGCTGACGGCATGGATGACGTGTTCAAGGCGCTCGCCGATCCGACTCGCCGCGAACTGCTCGACGCGCTCCACGAGAGCAATGGGCAGACGTTGAGCGAGCTCGAGGCGCGTTTCGAGATGACCCGCTTCGGGGTCATGAAGCACCTCAAGGTGCTCGAGGGCGCTGGGCTCCTCGTCACCCAACGACGGGGCAGGGAGAAGCTGCATTTCCTCAACCCCGTCCCGATTCGAACCATCTACGAGCGCTGGGTGAGCAAGTACGCCGAGTCCTGGGCGGCACCGCTCAGCCAGCTCAAACACGACCTCGAGAAAGAGGAGGAACGATGAACGAGCAACAGCCCTACGCCGTGATCGACGGCCACGGCGCGATGAACGTGTTCGAGATCTACATCAAGACGACCCCCGAGCGTCTCTGGGAGGCGATCACCGACGAGGAGATGCGGAGCAAGTACAGCTTCGGCGTCGGCACCGTCTCCGAGTGGACCGCGGGGTCCGAGTACAAATCCGGCGTCCCCGGGGCGATCGAGATCGCCGCCGGCGTGAACGTCGAGGTCGACCCGCCGCGCCGGCTGGTGCAGACCTTCACCGCGCTCTGGAGCGATGACGTCCGCGCCGAAGGTGAGTCCCGGGTGACCTGGGAGATCGAGCCGGTCGGCAGCTCCTGCCGCCTGCGGGTCACCCACGACCAGCTCAGCGCCGACGCCAACAGCGAACTGTTCGGCGGCTGGCCGATGATCCTCTCCGGCCTGAAGACGCTGCTGGAGACCGGCGATCTGCTCGACACCCCGGGCTCGCTGCGCTACGCCGAAGCGGGGTCCTAACCCGCACCGAGGTTGCCTTTTGCCTGCCATGCGCAGGCAAAAGGCAACCTCGGCATCAGTCCGCCGCCTCCACCTCGCGCAGGCGGTGCGTGTCGACGTCGTAGACGAAGCCGCGCACCGTCTCGCGGTGGAGGAGGAAGGAGGAGCGGCGCACCCGCAGGATCGACTGCCGCACGTCGGCGTCGACGTCGCTGAAGGACTCGATCGCGAAGGCGGGGGTGACGCCGGTCGCCTCCTGCAGCTCGGCCCGGAAGCTGTCGTCGCTGATCTTCTCCATGCCGCAGTCGGTGTGGTGGATCAGCATCACCTCGGTCGTCCCCAGCAGCCGCTGGGAGATCGCCAGCGAGCGGATCACGTCGTCGGTGATGACGCCGCCGGCGTTGCGCAGCACGTGCGCCTCGCCGTCGCCGAGGCCGAGCGCGGCGAAGACGTCGAGCCGCGAGTCCATGCAGGTGACGATCGCCAGCTGGCGCGCCGGCCGCACGTCGAGGTGGCGCTCCGCCAGCGGATCGGCGAACTTCTGGTTGTTGGCGAGCAGCTCGTCGATCGTGTCCACGGGTTGGCAAGCCTAGTTCCCTAGGCTGCCCCCGTGGCAAACATGGAGCAGACGACGATCCGAGCGGCGACCGCCGCGGACTGCGAGCTGCTGATCGAGCTGATCCGCGAGCTCGCGACCTACGAGAAGCTCGCCGACAAGGTCGTCGGCGACGCGGCGGTGCTGCGGCGGACGCTGTTCGAGCAGAAGGCGGCCGAGGCGCTGGTGCTCGAAGCCGGCGGCGAGCCGATCGGCTACGCGATCTTCTTCACCACCTTCTCCAGCTTCGAGTGCCGCTCCGGGATCTGGCTCGAGGACGTCTACGTGCGGCCTGAGCACCGGCGCGGCGGCGCCGGCCGCCGGGTGATGGGGCACCTGGCGGCGCTGGCGCTGGAGCGCGGCCACGTCCGCTTCGAATGGTGCGCGCTGGACTGGAACGAACCGGCGCTGAACTTCTACGCCGGCCTCGGCGCGACCCCGCTCAGCGAGTGGACGACGCTGCGGATGGAGCGGCCGGAAATGGAAGCGCTGGCTGGACGGGAGCGAGACCCGCGCTAGCGACATCGACCCCACTCAGGCGGGGTCAATGTCGCGATCGCACTCCGCTGCGCGACCCAGGAGCAGCTCGCGCTCGCGCTCATTGGCGGTCAGCTCGGCGGCACGGCGGAATTCGGCGCCGGCCTCGGCATCACGGCCGAGCCGGGCGAGGAGGTCGCCGCGGACGCTCGGCAGCAGGTGGTACTCGCGCAGCGCCGGCTCGGCGGCGATCTGGTCGACCAGCCTGAGGCCGATCTCGGGGCCGAAGGCCATTCCCAGGGCGACGGCGCGGTTGAGCTCGACGACCGGGGAGGGAGTGACCCGCGTCAGCGCCTCATAAAGCGCTGCGATCCGCACCCAGTCGGTTTCCTCGGCTCGCAGCGCCCGCGCGTGGCAGGCGGCGATCGCCGCCTGCAGCCCATAGGGGCCGAGCGGCCGCGGCAGCGCTTCCGCCCGCTCCAGCGCGCGCCGGCCACGGACGATCAGCAGCGGGTCCCAGAGCGAGCGATTCTGGTCTCCCAGCAGCACCGGCTCGCCGCTTGGGCCTACTCGCGCGCGGGAGCGCGAGGCCTGGATCTCCAGCAGCGCGATCAGGCCGTGCACTTCGGGCTCGGCGGGCGCCAGCTCGGCGAGGATCCGCCCCAGCCGCAGTGCTTCCTCGCACAGCGCCGGCCGGATCAGGTCTTCGCCGGCGCTCGCCGCGTAGCCCTCGTTGAAGACGAGGTAGATCACTTCGAGCACCGATGGCAGGCGAGCCTCGAGCTCCCCGCCGTGGGGGACGTCGAGGGGGACCCGCGCCTCGCGCAGGGTGCGCTTCGCTCGCACCAGCCGTTGCGCGACCGTTTTCTCCGGAGTGAGGAAGGCGCGGGCGATCTCCGTCGTCGTCAGGCCGCCCAGCAGCCGCAGCGTCAGTGCCACCCGCGCCTCCTCGGAGAGCAGCGGGTGGCAGCAGGTGAACATCAGCCCCAGCAGGTCGTCGCCGACCTCGTCGTCGAGTTCGGCGACGAAGTCGGCGCGCTCGATCGCGAACTGGAGGCCGATCTCATGGGCCATCTCTTCCTGCTTGCGCGCGTAGGTCTTGCCGCGCCGCAACTGGTCGATTGCCCGGTTGCGAGCAGTGGCCATCAGCCAGGCGCCCGGGTTGTCCGGGACGCCTGACCGCGGCCAGGTCTCGATCGCCGCCACCAGCGCGTCCTGGGCGAGGTCCTCGGCGAAGCCGACGTCGCCGACGATCCTGGCCAGGCCGGCGATCAGCCGGGCGGACTCGATCCGCCAGACCGTCTCGACCGCCCGCGTGGCGTCGGCTTCGCCCATCTTCCGGCCCTGGACGATCTACGCCTGGGGCGCGCCGCCGGGGTCGTTCTCGAGCGCCGCTTCCTGCACGTCCTGCGGGAAGTCCTCGAGCTCGAAGACCCGCCGGACCTCGATCCGGCAGTTCTCGCCGGGGCAACGCGAGGCCCACTCGACCGCCTCCTCCTTGGAGCGCGCCTGAATCAGCCAGTAGCCGCCAACGACCTCCTTGGTCTCGCTGAAGGGCCCGTCGGTGACCGTCGACCTGCCGTCGGAGAAGACAACCGAGGCGCCCTCTCCGGGCGGGTGCAACCCGTCGAGCGAGAGCAGCATTCCCGCCCTGCGCAGCTCGTCGTTGTAACGGCTCATCGCCGCCACGTCCTCGGCCGACGGAGCCCACTCATCTTCGGTGATACCGGGGTACATGAACATCATGAATCGCATCGCTTCACTCCTTTGTTTTGCGGCTCACATACGCATTTCGTGCGGGGCAGAAACACTGTCCGCAACCTTGCGACGAACGGGGCTCTCGATAAACGACAAGTTCTCCTGTCAGGGTTGACAAATCGCTTTGAGTAAGTGAGTTTGTCGAAGTAGAGGGAGGACTTGTCGGGGGATGAATTTTGAGTGAATTAGGCCGCAAGGCACTGGCGATCGGGGTCGCCCATGGTGCCTTCGGCTCCCTCGGAGAGCTCTTGCGGGGGGCGGGAGTCGAGCTGGTCGAGACAGTCGATGGAAGCGCCGGCCTCAAGGCCTTTTACACGGAGCGGCCCGACGTTGTCCTCCTTGATCTCGGCCTCGGCGATGCCGACGCTCTCGACCTGCTCGGCACCGTCCGCGAGCTCAGCGACGTACCGGTTTTCGCCCTTGCCGCCAGAGACGAGGAGGCGGAACGGATCAGGGCGCTGCGGGCGGGTGCCGACGACTGCATCGGCACCCCGGCGTCTGAGCAGGAGGTTCTCGCCCGGATCGAGGCACTGCTTCGGCGCGCCCGCTCGCGACCCGAGGTGGCGGCGGTGCTCAGCGACGAGTTCATCCATATCGATCATCCCAGGCACCGGGTCGAGGTCCTCGGCGTCGAGGTCAGTCTGACTCCGATCGAGTTCCGGATGCTGGCGACGTTCGCCGAGAACCCGGGCCGGGTTCTCGGCCACGGCCAGCTCCTCGATCTCGTTTGGGGCGACAGGATTCGGGACAAGGACGAGGTCAAGCTGTACGTCAGCTACCTGCGGCGCAAGCTCAGCGAGGCCGCTGACGTGGACCCGGTCGAGACCGTGCGCGGGGTGGGGTACCGGTACCGGCCACGGCGAACAGACGGCGGGCGCTCGGCGCCTCTTTGAGAAAGCAAAGCCACACTCATACTTGTTTCTAACTCTCTCCACCCTCGATTCCGATTGGCGGCGCCGAAAGGTGGGGGATGTCCGGGAGAGCCACCCCACCAGTCGCGCCGCCCATGACCGCCACCCGGCCCCGGCTGGAGCTTGCGCTGGGGCTGACGCTGCTCGTCCTCGCCGCCGGCCTCTGGCTTTCGAGCGGCGAACAGACCCGCGCCGCCAGCTCCAACCAGACCCAGTCCGTCTCCGCCAACATCACCAACTCGATCTCCTGGGGCAACCAGGGCACCTGCCTGCAGAGCGCCGGCGCGGCGCCGTTCGGCACCCTCGCGGCCGGCGCCTCGAACAGCGCCCCCGCGGTCGGCGTCTACACCGGTTGCATCGGCTCCAACGCCAAATGGAGCGTGACCGGCGCGATGACGACTGAACCCGCCGCCGGGGCGGAAAAGATTCCGGCCAGCGCCTTCCGGCTGGAAACCCTGACGGTGCCGCAGGGATCGGCGGCGATCGGGTGCGGCGTCGGCAACTCGAGCTTGAGCTGCACGCTCGACAACTCCGCCGTCAGCCTCGTCAGCAACGCGCCGGCGACGCCGCTGATCGGCACGATCCTCACCAACGGCTTCACCTACAACTACAAGCTGAGCGTGCCGTCGAACCAGTCGGCCGGGGAATACACCGGCGGCGTGATCACGCTCACCGCTTCGAACTGAGTCCCGGTGTACGTCCTCGCCGATCGCGACTGGGTGGGCGTCCCGCAGATCCTGACCGCGCTGCTCCTCGGCGGGGCGGCGGCGGTGCTGCTCTTCGCCTCCTTCGGCGGTGGGACGGGCCGCCCGGGCTCCGACCTGGTCGCGGCGCGGACTGGTGCTCCCGCCCCGGCGCCGATCGCCGTCCGCCACGAGCGCGCCGGCGAGCGCTTCGAGGTCGCCGGGGCCTCCTTCCTGGTCGCCCGCCGGCCGCTGGGTGCCTGGGGCGGCGCCGCCCGCCGGCTCGTGGCGCCCCGGGGCGAGCGGCTGCTGGTAATCGCGGTCACGGTCGTCAACCGCGGCCGCCATGCCTTCAACCCCGGCCTCCTGTCCTACCTCGTGCGGGGGCCGGAAGGGACGATCCTGGCGCCTCTGCGCGCCGGCGCGGTCGGCCCCAACGGCCTCGGCCGGACCGGCGGCCTGCCACTCGGCGCCGCTGCCGAAGAGCGCCTCGTCTTCGCGCTCCCGGACCGGCTGCGAGACCCGGTGCTGGCGATCCAGCCGAGCCCGGTCCGCGCTCTCGAGGTCCGCATCTCGCTTGACTAGCTAATACCCCCAGCGGCGTCGGCGCCAGCCGCGGTAGAGCAGCACGACCGCGACCAGCAGCAGCAGGACGGCGCCGATCTCGCGCCAGGGCACGACCCAGAAGCTGGCCTCGCGGCGGGCGGCACCAGCGCCGGTCCGGACCGCGGCCTCGGCATCGAAATCTCCGAGCAGCGGCGGGTCATCCCAGCGGCTGACGAATTCGCGCGTTTGGCCGGGGAAGAGCTGGCCGCCGAAGGGCAGCCTCTGCTTCGCATCGTCGCCGTCGCGAATCGTCACCCCGGCCCGGTTGACACCGTCGAAGTCGAGGGTGACGTTGCCGCTGTTGCGGACCGTGGTCGTGACCGCGACCGGGCCGCCGTCGGCGACCCCGGGGACTTCCAGCGAGGTGATCGTCGCCCGCGGCCGCAGCTTGCCGCGGACCCGGATCGTCAGCCGCACCGAGACCGCCTCGACCGCCGTCGCCGTCACTCCACCGGCGGCGGCGAGGCGCTGCACGGTCAGCGAGGTGAGGTGGTCGCCGGGTTCGGCGTTGGCCGGGACCGCGACCTGGAACTGGATCGGCTGGGTGCGGCTCGGGGCGCCGGTGAAAGCGCTCGGCGCGAGACGGATCCATGACGAGGCCGAGAAGCGGGCGCCCGAGGCGGGGCTGTAGACCTGACTGCCGTCGGCTCGCTGCCCCACGTCTTCGACGACGACCCGGAAGCGGTGGTGGCCTTCGCTCTCGAGGTCGACGTCGATCGTCCCCAGCGCGACGCCACCGGCGCCGCGCTCGACGTCGACGACCGTCGGGTACACCTTGAAGCTGGCCGCCGCCGATTCACACCATCCCCAGACCAAAAGCACACTTAAAAAACACCCCAGTCCGACCACCCGGAAAAAGGGTGTGTCGGTACTCCACACCGGGGCAGGATCGCAAACGGAGTGGCCGGCAAATCCGGCGCCGGGCCGCTACTCGTCGCGCGGGGTGATGCGGAAGATCGAGACGACCTCGGCCTGGTGCGCCTCGGGATGGGCGACGTAGGCGCTCGGCCCGCCGCCGAACCAGCCGGCGGCTTCGTTGTTGCCGACGAAGATGCCGGGATGGTGCTTGCCATCAGCGTCCTGCACCCAGACCTTGTCGCCCTCTTTGAAGCCGGCTTCGATCACGTCGTCGCTCATCGCCGGGCATCCTAGCCGGCGGTCCCGTCGCCCCGGATCGCTCGGGTTTTCCGATCTGGCGCCCGGGTAGCTCACGGGGGTCCGTTCAGGGAGTCCGAGGGAAAGGAGCGATGATGATTGGTGGGCTTATTGCAGTGCTGGTGGTGATCGCCTTGGTGCTGGTCCTGCTCAAGGTGGCGGTGGCCGGAGGGATCCTCGGCGTGATCGCGATCATCCTCCTGATCCTGCTGCTGATGGGACGCCTCTAGGCAGCCCTGACGGGCTCGCTCAGCAGGGCCCGAGCCGCCGCAGCGCGGCGCGGTAGACCCGCATCGACCTGTGTCTCCAGTCGCCGTGCGTCTGGGTCCGCAGGCTCGGGACCAGCTCGTGGTGGTAAGGGGAGCTGAGGCTCTCGTTGTGGCCGATCACATCGTGGATCGGGATCCGGTAGTGGCAGCGCAGGTACTGGGTCAGGCGCAGCGAGTCGCGGAACTGACTCGGGTCGTCGAGCACGTCGGAGTCGGCCGAGCCGACGTGCTCGATCCCGATCGCCGTGTAGTTGAGCCCGACCGTGTGGCGGCAGCGGGTGCGGAGGTTGACGAGCTGGAAGATCCGCGAGTTACCGACGACGAAGTGGGCGCAGACGTTGGGCAGCTCGCCGAGCTCGACGTCGGGAACGTCAGGGGCGAAGGTGTTGTAGACGGCGGCGGCGGTGCTGGTCACCGCCATGTGCTCGACGATCACCTGCGGGTGGCGCAGGCGCCACTGGTAGGTGCCGTAGTGGCGCTTGGAGTAGGCGGCCATCTCGCGCTTGCGTTTCGGTCCGTAGGGGATCAGCCATTTCGTGATCGGCGGCCGTGCCGCGCTGGCACTGGCGCCGGGAACCGCGCCAGCGGCCCCGGTCGGGGACGGCACCGCCAGCGCGACAAACAGGGCCGCGGCCGCGGCGGCCAGGGTGACGACGGTCGCGCGCATCGGCCGGGAGACTAGAGCCGATGGCAGTCGAGCCGATGAAAGCGAAGCTGAGCGACCGCCCCTTCGACGACCCGGGCTGGGTTTTCGAGCGCAAGCTCGACGGGATCCGGGCCAGCGTCCGCCGCCACGGCGACGAGGTGGAGCTGACCTCCCGCACCGGCCGCGATCTCTCGCCCTCCTACCCGGAGTTGGTCGAGGCGCTGGCCGCCGACCCGGCCGCCGACTTCCTCGCCGACGGCGAGATCGTCGCCTTCGAGGGCTCACGCACCAGCTTCGAGCGCCTCCAGGGCCGGATGGGGATCGGCGACCCGCGACTGGCTCGCCTGAGCGGGATCCCGGTCTTCCTCTACCTCTTCGACCTGCTCGCCTTCGCCGGCCACGACCTCACCGGCCTGCCGTTGCGCGAGCGCAAGCGGGCCCTGCGCCGAGCGCTCGCCTTCGAGGGTCCGATCCGCTACACGCCGCACCGCAACGAGCACGGAGTCGAGTACTTCCGCAAGGCCTGCGCCAAGGGCTGGGAGGGCTTGATCGCCAAGCGCGCCGACAGCCCCTACGTCCACGGCCGCAGCTCCGACTGGCTGAAGCTGAAGTGCTCGTTCGAGCAGGAGCTGGTGATCGGCGGCTTCACCCCGCCCGGCGGCTCGCGCACCCGCTTCGGGGCGCTCCTCGTCGGCTACTACGAGGACGGGGAGCTGCGCTTCGCCGGCAAAGTCGGGACCGGCTTCGACCAGCGCACCCTGGACGACCTCGGCGACCGCCTGGAAGCGCTCGAGGTTCCCGATTCGCCGTTCGAGCGCGGCAGCGGGCTGCCGCGCGACGGGCGCTGGGTGCGGCCGGAGCTGGTCGGCCAGTTCGGCTTCGGCGAGTGGACCCGCGACGGCAAGCTGCGCCACCCGCGCTATCTCGGCCTGCGCGACGACAAGCGCCCGCGGGAAGTGGTGCGCGAGCTGCCTTCAGTGCATTGAGGCCAGCGCTAGGCGCGGATCAGTTTCGGCGTCGCGTCCTCGCCGGTCCGGGTGCCGGCCGCCGGCCGGACCGCGAGCACGACGAGGTCGTCTCGGAGGCCGCCCGAGCCGCGCTCCAGCGCGTCGGCGCGCAGCTTCGCAGTCAGCTCGGAGAGCTCGAGTCCGGCCAGCGAGTGGGCCGTGGCGGCGAAGGCGTCGGCGTCGCGGTGGGAGGTGACCGGCCCGGCCTCGAGCCAGCCGTCGGTGCAGAGCACGAGCGTGTCCTCTGGCCCGAAGTCGGTCTGGTGGCGGGCGATCGCGGGGTCGCTCCAGCCGCCGAGGACGGCGCCGCCGCCGAGCTGCACCGGTCCGGACGCGGTCGCGTGGATTGCCGGCGGGTGGCCGGCGCTGGCCAGGGTCAGACTCCAGCGCTTGCCGTCGCGTCGCATCCGCACCAGCACGGCGGTCGCGAAGTCGTTGAGGCTGCTGCCCGCGAGCAGCAGCTCGTTGACCCGCGCCAGCACCTCGTCGGGCTCGTCGATCTCGCGGGTCAGGCCACGGACTGCGTGGCGGACGGCGACGGAGACGCCGGCGGCGGCGCTGCCCTTGCCGGCGACGTCGCCGACCAGGATCCAGCAGCCGTCCTCGGTCGGGAGCACGTCGTAGACGTCGCCGCCGATCTCGATCCCGCTGCCCGCGGCCTCGAAGACGACCGAGATCCCCAGCCCCAGAACCTCGGCGGGCTGCGGCGGCCGCAGCCCCCGCTGCAGGCTCTCGGCGATCTGCGCCCGCTCGCGGTAGAGGCGGGCGTTGTCGAGGACGAGCGCTGCTCGCTCCCCGAGCTCGGCGAGGAACTCGAGGTCGTCGGGGTCGTAGCGCCCGTCGCCGTGCGCGTGCAGGAAGGAGAGCGCGCCGAGGGTGCGGCCGCGGGCGATCAGCGGCACGACGGCCGCCGAGTTGTAGCCGGCGTCGTCCATCAGTTCGCGGTGCTCGTCACTCTGGGCGACGTCGTCGATCACCTCGGGGGCCTTGAGGTCGCGCCAGACCATCGGCTGTCCCGCGCGCAGCACCTGCGCGGCGGGGTGCTGTCCGCCCGGATCGAGCGGTGAGGTGCGGCGGATGTGCTCGAGGCGGGCGGCAGCGGTCGGGTCGACGCCGGCGACGACGCTGTCGCCGAGCCAGCCGTCGGCACGGACGAAGTCGATCACGCTGATCTCGGCCAGGGCCGGCACCGTGGTGGCGACGATCGTGCGGGCGGTGCGGTCGGGGTCGAGCGAGGTGTCGAGCAGGCGGCTGGCGGCGAGCAGGAACTCCTGCGCCTGGCGCCGGCGCTTGATGCTGGTCACGTCACGGGCGATCACCGAGGCGCCGACCACGCCGTGGACCACGCTGCGGATCGGGGAGACGGTGAGGGAGACGGCGATTCGGGCCCCGTCGGCGCGGATCCGTTCGGTCTCATAGGTCTGCAGGGCTTCGCCGCGGCGGACCCGTTCGAGGATCATCTGCTCCTCGTCTTTGTGGTCGGGCGGGATCAGGAAGGAGATGTGGCGCCCGATCGCGGCGTCGGCGCTGTAGCCGTAGAGGCGTTCGGCGGCCGGGTTCCAGGAGGTGACGATCCCCTCCAGGTCCTTGCTGAGGACGGCGTCCTGGGTGCCGCGGACGACCTCGGCCATGTGCTGGCGAACGCGCTCGGCGTCGGCGCGGTCGGTGGTGTCGCGGAGGAAGCCGGTGAAGGTCGGCGGCTCAGAGCCGGGGATCCTGGTCACCGTCAGCTCGACCGGGATCACGGTCCCGTCGGCGCGCTGGGCCGGCAGCTCGGTGCGGCGGTCGATCATCTTGCCGTCGCCGGTTTCGAGGTAGCGCCGCAGGCCGTCGCGATGGCGCTCACGCAGCTCCTCGGGAACGATCAGCGCCGCCAGCTCCTGCCCCATCGCCTGCTCGCGGTCGAAACCGAAGAGCTGCTCGGCGGCGGCGTTGAACTCGATCACGTTGCCCTCGTGGTCCATGCCGACGATGCAGTCGAGCGCGGCGGTCATCACCGCCGACTTGAACCGCTCTGCTTCGCGCACCCGCAGGTCGCCGCGACGGCGCGAGATGAAGGCGGAGAGCTGCTCGGCGAACCCGGTCAGCAGATCGAGCAGCAGCTCCGACTTGGCGTCGAAGGAGCGGGTGTGGAACTCGGCGACGGCCAGCACGTCCTCGCTGCGGCCGGGCGCGATCGGCACCGCCAGCGCCGCACGGAAGCCGAGCTCGACGGCGAGCTCGCGGCGCGGGTAGTTGGCGTCGCTTGGGACCTCGGGGACGAGGAAGACCTCACCGCTCTCCCAGGCGCGGCCGGGGAGGCCGTCGCCGCGTTCGAAAGAGAGCTCGCGGCTCAGCTCCCAGAGCGGCTCGGTGTCGAGCTCCGGGATGCTCCAGCCACGAATGAAGCGCAGCGCCGGCTCCCCGTCGACGACTTCCCAGAGAGCGCCTGAGTCCCAGCGCAGAAGATCGGCGATCGTGGCGAGGAAGCCCGGTGCCACCTCGGCCAGGGAGTCGCCGTCGAGCAGCAGCGCCGCCAGCTCCCGCTGGGCCTGCAGGTAGCGCCTCAGCTCGAGTTCGCGCGGCTCGTCCATGTTCAGACGTTACCCGGGCTGCGGAACGGGTACCTGGCGAGCATGGCGATCAAACAGAAGTTTGCTCGTAAGGCGGTCAAGACGACCGCGAAGCACAGCGCCCACGGGGCGGTCTCGAAGCTGAAGCGGGACCCGGCGCGAGCGACCGCCCTGCTCGGTGCCGGACTGCTGATCGGTGCCCTCGTCGGCTGGGTCGTGGCCCGCATCGTCAGCGACGACCCAGTCGTGAGCGAGGACTCTGGGAGGGACTGACGTGGCCGAGCGGCTGCTGCTGGCGATCGTCACCGACGCCTTCGGTGGCCCGGAGTCGATTGCGGAGCTGCGCCGCCAGACGGATGGCGGTGCGGCTGAGGTGCGGTTGATCGTGCCGGCGGTCGAGGCCAGCCCGTTCCGGCACACGCTCGGCGACGTTGACGAGCCCAAGCGGGACGCGGAGGAGCGTCTGCGCGTCGCTCTGGCGAAGGCGCGCGAGAACGGCCTCACAGTCACCGGCCACGTCGGCGATCCCGACCCCGTCCAGGCGGCACAGGATGCGCTGCTGGAAGCCCCGGCCGACGAAGTCGTGATCTTCGAGCACGAGGCGAGCCAGGCGAGCTGGTTCGAGAACGGTCTCTTCGAGCGGGCGCAGGAAAGCCTCGAGCCGCCGCTGCGGATGGTCGTCGTCGAGTGCGAGAGCGACGGCGCCGACCACGTGGTCGAGGTCGAGGAGGCCGGCAGGGGTACGGTCGAGATCGACGCCGAGAAGGAGATCGGATCGGCCTACTTGCCCGGCCTCAGTCGGGCCGATTTCGTCGGCATGGTGGTCGGGGTCCTCGGCACGATCATCGTCATCGTCCTCGCCGCTGTGGCGACGGCGGAAGCGACGCCGACCGGGTGGCAGGCGGCGGCGATCCTGATTGCGATCTTCACCGCCCTGATCAACATGGCCCACGTCGTCGGGCTGACCTTGATGGAGAGCGTTCACTACCGCGGCGGCTTCGCTCGCTTCTTCCGCGACCTCGCCCTGGTCGGGACCCCACTGGCGCTGGTTGCCAACCTATTGATCCTGCTCCTCGCCTGAGCCGACGGGGGCAGACAATCCTCCAGAGAGAAAGGCGCAGTTGATGCAGAGCAGAAAGCTTGGAGCGGCGGGCCTCGAGGTCTCGGCCGAGGGCCTTGGTTGCATGGGCATGTCCGAGTTCTACGGCGGCAGCGACGAAGCGGAAGCGAAGGAAGTGATCGACCGGGCACTCGACCTCGGCGTCAGCTTCCTCGACACCGCCGACATGTACGGGCCCTTCACCAACGAGAAGCTGGTCGGCGAGGCGATTGCCGGCCGCCGCGAGGAGGTCGTGTTGGCGACCAAGTTCGGCAACGTCCGCGGCGAGAACGGCGAGCGGCTGGGGATCCGCGGCGACGGCGAGTACGTGCGCAAAGCCTGCGAGGACAGCCTGCGCCGCCTCGGCGTCGAGCAGATCGACCTCTACTACCAGCACCGGGTCGACCCCGAGGTTCCGATCGAGGAGACGGTCGGCGCGATGGCCGAGCTGGTCGAGGCCGGCAAGGTCGCCCACCTCGGCCTCTCCGAGGCGGCGCCGGAGACGATCCGTCGCGCCCACGCCACCCACCCGATCGCGGCCCTGCAGACCGAGTACTCGCTCTGGACCCGTGATCCCGAGGACGAGGTGTTGCCGACCGTGCGCGAGCTCGGGATCGGCTTCGTCGCCTACAGCCCGCTGGGCCGCGGCTTCCTCACCGGCCGCTTCCGCTCGATCGACGATCTGCCCAAAAGCGACTTCCGGCGCGTCAACCCGCGCTTCGAAGGCGAGAACTTCGACCGCAACCTGGAGCTGGTCGAGCGGGTCGAGGAGATCGCCGCCGAGAAGGGCGTCACCGCCGGCCAGCTGGCCCTCGCCTGGGTCTTGGCCCAGGGCGATGACATCGTCCCGATCCCCGGCACCAAGCGCCTTTCTTATCTAGAGCAGAACGTCGCCGCCGCCGACGTCGAACTCAGCGACGACGACCTCCGCCGCATCGACGAGGTCGCCCCGCAGGGGGTCGCCGCCGGCGAGCGCTACGCCGACATGTCCTCGGTCAACCGCTGATCGGGGAAACTGTGGCGATGGCCGAGCCGCTGATCGAGTTTCCGGCTGACGATGCGGAGCGGGCGCTCCGCTTCTGGGGCGGCTTGCTCGGCATCGAGCTTGCCCCCCGCTCGGAAGCGGCCGGACAAGGGTGGGAAACGGAAGCCGGCGACCTGCGGTTGGGGGTCCACGAGCGCGGCCGCGGTCCCGGCGACACCGGCTCGCTTCCATATTTCACGATCGACGACATGGATGCGGCGCTGGAGCGCGTCACCGAGCTGGGCGGCAGCCTGATTCACCCCGGTGAGCGCTGGTCGATCTGTCGCGACTCCGAGGGCAGCCCGTTCGCCCTCGCGGCAGGCCCAGGCGGGGTCTGAACCAGTCCCTTCCATACCCGTTGACTCGTAGACTGCGGTGATCCAGACGGGGAGGGGAGTTTGAAACCGGTCGAGGCAAGCGGAGAGGGTTTGGCGCCACCCCCGGTGTGGGTGGTTCGCGCCGGCAAGGGCGGTCGCTACGCGAGCGAGTTCGAGGAGCTCGGGATCATCGGCATTGGCTTCGAAGAGGTCGGCGACGTCGCAGGCATGGACCGCGCGACGCTGTTCGACTTCGTCCGCGAGCGGGTCGGCAGCAACGCCGGCAACGTCGCCGGCCAGATCTACCGCTTTGCCCAGCGGATGGCGCAGGGCGACCTGGTCGCGGTGCCCGACGGCGGCACCCGTGAGCTGCTCTACGGCAGGGTGGTCGGCGACTATGAACATCGCCTCGAAGCGCCGGTCGCCCACTATCGACACGTACGCGCGGTGGAATGGCTCGGGCGGCGCGATCGCGACCCGCTGCCAGACCGGGTTCTGTTCAGTCTGGGCTCGCTCCTGACCGTCTTCCAGCCTTCTAGCCAGCCGCTGATCGGGACCTTTCTCCTAACCGGAACCGTGCCGATCGAAGCAGGGGAGGAGAGCGACGAGTCGAGTGATGAGAGCGAAGTCAGCCCCGTCACGGGCGCCAAGGAGCAGGGAGCGCGGAATCGAGAATTGATCGGTAGGCAGATTTCACGCCTTGGCTGGGAGGAGACGCAGGACCTGGTCGGCGCCGTGCTCGAGGCGGTTGGCTACACGGCCGATGTCGCCGCTCGCGGCCCCGACGGGGGAGTCGACATCCATGCTTGTCGCGATCCGCTCTTCCTCCATCCCCCGATCATCAAGGTCCAGGTGAAGGCGAAGCCGACGACGAAGATTTCCTCCGATGAGATCCGGCAGCTGAACGGTCTCGTGGATCGCACCGCCGAGCGTGGGATTTTCGTCGCGACCGGCGGTTTCACCACCCCCGCGGAAGCGGAGGCGACGCAGATGGGCGTCCAGCTCTGGGACCTCGAGCGCCTCGTTGAGTTGTTCCTCGATGCCTACGACCGCCTCGACGAGCGGATCCAGGGCTTCGTTCCGCTGCGCCAGATCTGGGTTCTCGACGACCCGAAAAGCGATGCGGAATAGCCGCTAACCAGAGCCGACCGGCTCGGGGTGGCGCAGGGCCTCGAGTATCTCCTCGGCAAGCTGGGAGCCGTCCTCGGGGCGCAGGGGGGTGGCGTTGATCCGCAGGGTGACGCCGTCGCCGTCGACCTCCTCCAGCGAGACGCTGGGGCGGTAGCGGGTCGGGACCGTGATCGCTTCCAGCAGCCGGTGCTCGACCTGCTGCGGGCTGGCGTCGGTCGGGAAGCGGGCCTTGACGTCGACCTTGTCGGGCTCGCGCAAGGGAACGATGACGAGGCCGAGGAGGACGTTGTTGGGGACCATCAGCCGGTCGGCTCCCTGGCTCAGCGTCGTGTAGAAGAGGCCGAGCGAGGCGACCGTTCCCTCGAGCGAGCCGGCGAGGGCGCCGCCGACCAGCCGCACCCGTTCGCCGACCCGGAACGGCCGCGTGCTCTGCAGGACGATGCCGGCGAAGATCCCGCCCAATGCCTGCTGAGCGGCGAGACCGAGGAGGACGGCGGTGAAGGCGCCGCCGACGGCGAGCGTGCTGGCGGTGACGCCGGCGATCCGCAGGGCGAGGATCACCACCGCCGCCGTTGCCAGCAGGCGAATGACGAACCCGGTGGTGCCGGCCGTCGCCGGGTCCATCCGCCGGTAGAGACGCGGTGAGAGACCGCGCGCCAGCCAGTGCGTCGCCGCCGAGCCGACGATGACGAGGACGACGACGGTGCCGATCCGAATCAGCTCTTCGTAGCCGGGCGCGATCTTCGAGCGCTGCGAGTAGACAACCAGCGTCGCGGCCAAGACGAGTAGGGCAACCAGCAGCCCGCCGAACGCCTTGCGCGAGACGCGCGGCGACAGCTCATCGCCGAGTCCGAGCTGCTGCCAGACGTGGCTGCGGGTCTCGAACAGCTCCGGCGGAAGTCTCCGGCGGCGCGGGGTCGGCATCGCTTTTGGCTACCCGAAGTAGCCGGCGCCCATGCGCTCTGTGACCGAGGTCCGGTTAAGCGGGCTCGGGAGCGCCGTCGCCGCCCAGGGCCGCCAGGCCCGCTTCGCGACTGGGGTGAATCGAGATCGAGAGGTTGAGTCCGCTGATCTCGAGCACTCGCTGGACTTGGTCGTTGTTGTTGGCGATCACCAGCCGGCCGTCGCGATCCTCGTCACCGTCGAGCTGCTGCCAGGCGCGGACGATCATCGCGATCCCGGTCGAGTCGATGAACTCGCACTCGGTCAGGTCGATCAGGACCGAGGCGTCGCCGCCGGCGAGAGCCTCGTCGAGCGGGCCCTCGAGCTCCGGCGCCGTGCTGAGATCGAGCTCGCCGCGGACCGCGACCACGCGGATGCCGTCGACCTCGGAGGTGGACGTCTCGAAGGGGGCAGGCGACACGGCCGCGATGCTACCGCAGGACGGCTGCGTTTCGTGGGCGTAATCCACCCGTCCAATTTTTAGAGCGGCGGTTTTGACCGTCTGGGGCGAGGGTATGGAATTCCCCGAGGCAGCGCGCGACTATATTGCCCCCGAGAGAAGGCGAGACCGGCGCCGATGGCGCCAGCGAAACTGATGGCGATGACGACGACCGACGATCGATCGGGGCTGAAGATGTCCCTACCGGCAAGGGCCGAGAACGTCGCGGTCGTTCGGCACGCCCTTGCGGGCCTGGGTGAGCGGTTGGGGATGGACGACACCGCGATCGCCGACTTGAAGACGGTCGTCACCGAGGCGGCGATGAACGTCGTCGTCCACGCCTATCCGGACGGCGATCCCGGCCTGCTCTCGGTCGAGGCGGTCGTCGAGGACGGCGGCCTCACGGTCGAGGTGCGTGACTACGGGATGGGGATCCGGCCGCGGCCTGACGCGACCCGGCCCAGCCTGCGGATCGGCTTGACCCTGATCGCCGCCCTCTCCAGCAGCTTCGAGATCAGCGGTGGCGCTCGCCGCGGCACCGTAATCCGAATGCACCTGCCGATCGGGGAGGTCGAGGACGAGGTGGACGAGGTCGAGTCGACGACAATGGCGGCCCACGCCGCGCCCGCCCAGACCGAGGTCCGCGTTGGCCCGCCGGAGCTGGTCGGCACCGTGCTCTCACGTGTCCTCAGCGCCCTTGCCGCCCGTCAGAACATCAGC
Organism: Solirubrobacterales bacterium; assembly: GCA_035509895.1. Lineage (GTDB taxonomy): Bacteria > Actinomycetota > Thermoleophilia > Solirubrobacterales > 70-9 > VAYN01. The sequence continues at coordinate 9,042 of DATKIA010000091.1, read as the reverse complement.
GTCGACCGGCTCTCGGACACGATGCTGCTGACCGATGCGATCTCCGCCGGCGCTCCCGCCGGCTTCAGCGACGGCCATGTCTCGCTCAGCATCGCCGAGCGCCCCGAGGGCGTCGTCCTGCGCGTCGGCCCGATGGTCAGCGGCGCCGGCGAGCGCCTCCAGGCCAGCCTCGAGCTACCCGCGGTCGGCTCCCTCGCCAAGCTTGCGGACGAGATTCGCGTCGACCGCGACACCGAGGGCGAGTACCTCGTCGTCGCAATCTCCTCGCTGGCCAACTAGTCGCCGGCTGCCTCGCGGCGCTGTTCGGCGACCTCCGCCCGGATTTTCTCCAGAGTCCGCCGCAGGATGCGGGAGACGTGCATTTGGGAGTGGCCGATGCGGTCGGCGATCTGGGACTGGGTCAGGTCTTCGACGAAGCGGAGGTGGAGGACGACGCGCTCGCGCTCGTCGAGGTGGGGGAGGACGCCCTCGAGTGCCAGTTTGTCCTCGATCAGCTCGAAGCCGGCGTCGATGTCGCCGACCCACTCCGAGGCCGGGGATTCGTCGTCTTCGCCGCCTACCGGGCGGTCGAGCGAGAGCGGGCGGCGGTTGTGGTTGGCCTCCATCACTTCGAGCACGTCGGTCGGGTCGATCTCCATCCGCTCGGCGATCTCGCCGACCGAGGGCGAGCGCTGCAGCTCGATGGTCAGCTCCGTCGTCGCTTTCTCGACTTCGGCCATGCGGTCGTGCAGCCCGCGCGGCACGCGTACGGTCCAGACCCGGTCGCGGAAGTGGCGCTTCAGTTCGCCGAGGATCGTCGGCGAGGCGAAGGCGGCGAAGGGGGTGCCGCGATCCGGATCGAAGCGGTCGATCGCGTTGACGAGGCCGAGGCTGGCGACCTGCAGTAGATCGTCGAAGGACTCGCTGGCCCCGCGGTAGCGCAGGGCCAGGTTTCTCGCGAACGGCAGGTAGCGGCGAACCAGCTCTTCGCGCGTCGCCGGATCCCGTTCGGTCCGGAACCGTTGCCAGAGTTCGTGCTCGCTGGCCAGGCCGTCGACGTGGTGATCGCCTGACGGATGCTGCTCGGGTCGTCTCTCGTCCATTTTTCGGGTTGCCCTCAATTTTGCGCCGGTTATACCGGCGCCGCCCTGAGGGCATCGAGTAAACCGAGCCGTGCAGCGCCTGGGAGCCCGGTCGGGCTACCCGTTCACACGATAGCGCCGGCCTGAGGCGGGCAAGGCAGCGGTTGATTCCCTGCGGTCGGGGGTAGCGTCCAAGCATGGAGAGACGACATCGAGTGGCGCTCGCGGCGGCTGGCGCGGCGCTCCTGCTCGTAGCGCTCTTGCCGCCCGCAGCCGGTGCGATCGGTGGCGTGCCCGGCGGCCGCCACTGGCAGCCGCCGCCGCGAACGTCCGCCTGGCAGTGGCAACTGCAGGGCAGGATCGACCCGACCGTCCAGGCCTGGGCCTACGACGTCGACGGCTTCGAAGCGAGCAAGAGCGACGTCCGCGCCCTGCACCGCCACCGTCGCAGGGCGATCTGTTATCTCGACGCCGGCAGCTGGGAGAGCTTTCGTCCCGACAAGGGCCAGTTTCCGGCGAGCGTGATCGGCAAGCGCTACGAAGGGTTCCCGGACGAGCGCTGGCTCGACGTCAGCCGCTTCGAGCTCTTTGCCAAGCCGTTGAAGGCGCGGATCGCGATCTGCGCGCGCAAGCGCTTCGACGCGGTCGAGCCCGACAACGTCGCCGGCTGGGAAAACGACACCGGTTTCCAGATCAGCCGCGGCGACCAGCTCCGCTTCAACCGCTGGATCGCCGACCAGGTCCACGCTCGTGGCATGGCGGTGGCCCTGAAGAACGACCCGAAACAGGTGAAGGAACTCGCCGGGCTGTTTGACTTCGCGATCGTCGAGGAGTGCTTCCAGTACGACGAATGCGGGTACTACAAGCCGTTCATCAACCGCGGCAAGGCCGTTTTCGAGGCTGAGTACGAGCTGCGCCCGGACGAATTCTGTCCCGCCGCCGCGGCGCTCGGCTTCAGCGCCATCCGCAAGTCCTACGACCTCTTCGCCAGGCCCTGGGAACCGTGTCAGCCGCTGGACGGTCGAGCTGTTGGGACGGCGCTGTAGGTGTCGCCGACGGCTCCAATCGCCTTGCCTTCCTCGCAGAGTCGCTGCAGCTGGAAGGCGATCTCGGAGAGTGAGATGCCGGGTGTCTCGACTCGGGGGAGGAGGGTGCCGGCGGTTTGGGGCCCATCCACCGTCAGCATCTCGATCAGTTGGGACCGAATCTGCTCGCCGCGTGTCGTGGCTGCTTCCTGCCGGTTGTGGGCCCGCGGCTCGTCGCTCATTTACCGCCCTCGCTCATGGACGGGCACCATATGACAATCTGGCAGGTTCCGCTGTGGGAGGCCCGACCAAGCTGGCCCGGTGCCGTCCCAATCCAACACTCCACAAGCGAAGTTCGCCGCAAACGTCGAGCGCATCCGCGAGCGGCGCAAGCTGACCCAGGAGCAGCTCGGCTGGGCGGCGGGCCTGCACCAGACGGCAGTGGCGAGGATCGAGTCCGGTGAGCGCAAACCAACGCTCGACACGATCCTCAAGCTGGCGCGCGGTTTGGAGATCTCGCCTGCGGAGCTGTTCGCAGGCATCGAGTAGCCTCGTCCCCTGCCGCGCCGCGACGACCTGACGAAGGAGGCCAAATGGGATTCGACCAGTACCACGAGCCACCGGAGGAGCTGCCGGCGGAGACGCGCACCTTCGCCCGCCTCAGCGCTTCGCTTGAAGAGGAGGCACAGGCAATCGGCTGGTACCAGCAGCGGCTGGCGGTCGAGCCTGACGCCGAAGCGCGGGCGATCATGGAAGACGCCCAGGGAGAGGAGTTCAAGCACTTCTCGATGGACCTCGAGTTCCTGCTGCGACGGACGCCGCGCTGGCGGGCGATCGCCAAAGGGGTCCTGTTTCAGGACGGCGACATCGTCGAGCACGGCGAGGCGGCCGAGGCGGCTTCCGAGGAGGGCGGCGACGGCGACGTTGAGGGCAGCGCTGGGCCGGGCGACGGGTCGCTCGGGATCGGCAGCTTGAAGGGAGAGAACCAATGAACCACCTGCTGCGCGGTCACGCGCCCCTCTCCGATTCGAACTGGAAGCTGCTCGACGAGGAGGCGCGCGAGCGCTTGCACGGGCCGCTGGCGGCGCGCCGCCTGGTCGACTTCTCCGGTCCCCACGGCTGGGAGCATTCGGCGACCAACCTCGGCCGGGTCGACAAAGTCACGCCACCGAACGGCAAAGGCGTTACCGCCCTGCGCCGTCAGGTGTTGCCCCTGGTCGAGCTGCGGGCCGACTTCGCGATTTCACGCGCCGAGCTGCGCGATGACGACCGCGGTGCGGTCGACGTCGATCTGTTGGCGCTGGATGAGGCGGCGCGCCGGATCGCGCTCTCGGAGAACGTCGCCGTCTTCCACGGCTGGGCGAAAGCGGGGATCGGTGGCATCGCTGAGAGCTCGCCGATCAAAGCGGGCAAACTCGGTCGCAACGTCGAGGACTACCCGCGTTCGGTTGCCCGCGCTGTCGACGCGATCCGCCAGGGTGGGGTGGAGGGGCCTTTCGCCCTCGCCCTCGGCCCCGACGAGTACACGCGGGTGATCGAGACCGCCGAGCACGGCGGCTACCCGCTCTTCGACCACTTGGCAAAGATCCTCGACGGCCCGATCGTCTGGTCGCCGGGGCTGAAAGGCGCGGTCGTGCTCAGCCTTCGCGGCGGCGACTTCCTCTTCGAGTCAGGGCAGGACCTGGCGATCGGCTACGACAGCCACGACGGTGAGAGCGTCTACCTCTACCTGGAGGAGAGTTTCTCGTTCGTCGTCGCGACGCCCGAGGCGGCGGCGCCGCTCAAATCTTGAGCGGCGCCCCGCAGGGCGCCGCCGTCTCACTCGGAGACGGCGGCCTCGGTCTTGGCGTCGGCACTGTCGCGGTCCGGCGACTTGAAGTGCAGCATCTGCACCTTCGAGACGATTCCCGTCTCTTTGCCGTTGGCGAGCCGTTCGCCTGATTCGGCCTGGATCTCGAGGACGCGGTCCAGGGTCTCGCCGAGCAGGGCGGCGACGTCACTCCAGCCCTGCTGGTCGACGACCATCGGGGTGCGGCTGACGTGAACGTCGTCAACCTCCTCCAAGGTGCCGGCGGCTGCTGCCTCCTCGATGTCCTCGAACATCGACTTGATGATTGCGGTGGCGATGCCGGGGCGTAGAACCTCGGGCATCCGAGCCCATTCGGAATCGGTCAGGAACTGGCGCCTGGTAGCACGGTAGAAGTGCTCGGTGGCGCCTCGGCGCTGCTTCGTGTCGACGAGCTCGATGCAGTCGTATTTCTCCAGCACGCGCACGTGGTAGGCGACGAGGTTGAGGCTCTGGTCCAGCTCCTGGGCGAGCAGGTTGGGACTGGCAACCCGTTCATTGAGAATGATCAGGATCTGTACGCGCAGCGGGTGGGCAAACGCTTTGGCGACGATTTGTTCGACGCCATCTTTCTTCTTCGTTCTCGGCAAGGGGCTGTCCTTCGGTCGTTTGTGGGTGGCGGCCGATGACTTTTGACTTTAAAGCCAGAAACTCAGGATTTCCACAACAGTTGCGTTTTCTTCGTTTATTGCTGAGTTTTTAGTCCCTTGCGGTTGATTGCTAGAAAATATTCTAGTAGTCATTTCAATTACCGCGCTCGAACGGCGCGAATCCACCGGGAATGGATTGAGGGGAGGTGGGCTGGATGAAGATCGCAACTGCGTGTGTGCGCGTTACGCCGACGGCCATCATGAAGGGGGCCTGAGCTCGCTTTGGGACGGCGGTCGCGCCTGCCAGGCTTAGGCGGTGGCTGCAAGGAAGCTGCCCCTGCTGGTCGTCGCGATCGCCGTTCCCACGGTCGCCGGCTTCTACGTCGGTGGCCCCGGAGTCGGCGTCGCCGTCGGCGCCCTGATCGCGCTTGCGATCGTCACCGTCGCGGTTCGCGCTCGGCCCCGCGAGGCAATCGGCAAGACGCCGACGGCCGGCTCGCGACGGCGCCTGCTGGTCGTCACCGCCAGCCCGGTCGAGGACCAGGCCGCGATCGCCAAGATCGCCGCCGAGGCTGCCGGCGGCGAGGGCCGCGACCCGGCCGAGGTCCTGGTTCTCGCCCCCGCTCGGATCGGCTTCCTCGACCGCTGGGCCTCCGATCTCGAGGGGGCCCGTCGCGCCGCCCAGCAGAACCTCGTGATCACCGTCGCCTCGCTGGCGAAGGCCGGCGTCGCCGCCGAGGCCCGGGTCGGTGACGAGGACCTCGTCCAGGCGGTGGAAGACGTGGTTGGCAGCTACGCCGCGACCGAGGTGGTCCTGGTCAGCGCCGGCCTCGACGCTGCCACCGCCGCAGCGGCGGTGGAGCTGGAAGAGCGGTTACGGATCCCATTGCTGCGCCTCAGCGTCTAGTCGGGCCTAGCGATCGACCAGCTCGCTGAAGCGCAGGGCAGCGCGGGTTGGGATCGCGAAGGAGTCCTTGTGGTGGACGAGGCCGGCGCCGCTGAGATCGCGGACCGCGCGCTCGACCGCGTCGCGCTCGGCGAAGCCGGGATCCTCGCCCACGACTTCGCGGACGATTTCGTTGACTGTCAGCAGGGTCGGGTGCAGATTGAGCACGAGTTGGAGGACGGCCGCCTCGGTTGCGACGTCGCCTTCGCCTGTCGTCCAGCTGTCATCGCTTCGTCCCATGCCGCGCTCCCGGCTGCTAAGTCGCTCAGTCGTCGCGACTCTCCCCGCGCGCATCGTTCTCGGTCTCACCGAGGCCGAGGATCTGCCGCGCCCAGGGCGCGTCGACCGCCGTGCGGTAGAAGTGCTGCATCGATCCCCGTACCGGGACCGTGTTGACCAGGGCAACCGCTTCGCAGTCGGCGAGCACCCGGACGTGGTAGCTGACGTTGCTGAGCGGCTGCTCGAGCAGGGCCGAGAGCTCGCGCGGGCTGATCGCGTCTTCGCTCTCCATCAGGCGCAGGATCTCCCGCCGCAGCGGGTGCCGCAGCGCTGCCAGCAAGTCGTTGTCGTCAGAGCGGTCGAGGCGTCCCATCCCGCCCGGGAATATAGAGCAACCGAAATCTTTTGTCTGTAGATCCTCTGTCTGCGCGAAAAGTTTCCTCGCGCAGACCGAGATCCCGAACGAGAGTTCCCAGTCCCTAACCGCGGACGCCGCCCATCTCGCTGAAGACCGCGGTGACACCGCCGTCGTCGCGCTGCTCGTCGGCGATCACGTGGGAGACGGCGTTGATCAGCGCCAGGTGGGTGAAGGCCTGGGGGAAGTTGCCGAGGTGACGGCCGGAATCGGCCTCGAGCTCCTCGGCAAAGAGGTCGAGCCAGCCGGCGGCCCCCAGCAGCCGCTCGCAGAGCTGGCGCGCCCGCTGGCGCTCACCGATCTCCGAGAGCGCCGAGACCAACCAGAACGAGCAGATCAGGAAGGTGCCCTCCTTGCCGCTCAGGCCGTCGTCGGTTTCGTCGACCTTGTAGCGGAGGACGAGGCCGTGCTCGGTCAGTTCGGAATCGATCGCCTCGACGGTTGCCCGCAGGCGCGGGTCGTCGGGGGGGAGGAAGCGCAGCAGCGGGATCAGCAGACAGGAGGCGTCGAGGGCGTCGGTGTCGTAGTGCTGGCGGAAGACGCCGTCGCGGACGCCGCGTTCGAGGATCTCGGCCTGGAACTCATCGGCCTTGCCCCGCCAGCGCGCCGCCATCTCTTCGTTGCCGATCGAGCGCGCGAGGCGGGCGCCGCGATCGACCGCGACCCAGATCATCAGCTTCGAGGAGACGTAGTGCTGGGGCTCACCGCGCGACTCCCAGATCCCCTGGTCGGGGTGGGGCCAGGCGTCGATTGCGGCCTCGACCTGGTAGCCGATCAGCTCGCGATCGGCTTTGGTGCCGCGCCCGCGCAGCGCTTTTTCATGCAGGTAGACGGAGTCGAGCAGCGCCCCCCAGACGTCGTTCTGCCGTTGGTCGTAGGCGCCGTTGCCGATCCGCACCGGTTTCGCCCCGCCGTAGCCGGAGAGGTGGTCGAGCGTCTTCTCGGTCAGTTCCCTCTCGCCGCCGATCCCGTACATGATCTGCAGGTCGGGGTGGTCGCGGCAGACCTGGACGATGAAGCGCATGTAGTCGCGCGCCTCGCCGTCGAAGCCGAGCGTGTGCAGGGCCCAGAGGGTGAAGGTCGAGTCGCGGATCCAGCTGAAGCGGTAGTCCCAGTTGCGCTCGCCGCCCGGCGCCTCCGGCAGTGAGGTGGTGGGGGCGGCGACGATGGCGCCGGTCGGGCAATAGGTGAGGCCCTTGAGGACCAATGCCGAGCGCTGCAGGTGGATCCGCCAGGGATGGTCGGGAAACCTGCCTTTGCGCAGCCAGGCGCGCCAGAAGTCTTCGGTTGAGTCGAGTCGCTCGAGTGCCTCGGGAGCGCTGCGCGGGCCGCCGGTGCCGCTGTCCCCCCAGGTCACAGCGCAGAAGCCGCTCTCGTTCTCGCGCAGCTTGAGGGTGCCGGTGACGGTGCCGCCGTCGACGCTGAGCTCCATGTCGGAGGTCAGGTGCAGCTCGGTGCCGTCGCCGTCGCTCGCGGTCGCTTCGCCGAGTTCGCCGCCGGTCCAGCTGGCGCCGTCGAGGCCATAGTCGAAGCGCGGCAGGCATTCCATCTCCATCTCGACCTCGCCGTCGACACAGGTCATCGTCCGCAGCAGCGAGTGGTCGGCCTCGAGGGCCACCGAGGCTTCGCCGGAGCCGTCGTCGGCGCCCCACTCGGCGATCGTCAGCGCATCGTGGACGACGACCCAGCCGGTGTCGGTCACCCAGGTCGTCTCGATCACCAGGGTGCCGGGCTCGTAGCGGCTGCCGATCGGGACGATCACCCCCTTCGGCTTCAGTTTGAAGCGGCCGGCGCCGCGGTCGAGGACGGACGCGAAGACGCTGGCCGAGTCGAACCGCGGCAGGCAGAGCCACTCGATCGTGCCGGCGTAGGAGAGCAGCGCTGCGGTGTGGCAGTCCGAGAGGAAGCCGTAGCTGCCGATCGGCGGGAAGAGGTCGTCGAGGCTCCGCGGCATCGCGCCGCCAAGCTACCAGCGCCAGCGGGCGGGTGGACGACTCTTTTCCGGCGCTACGCTGGATCGCGTGACCCTGCCGATCGCCCACGCCTCGGGCATCTTCGGCCCGCTCGAGCTGTTGCCGATGCTGATTGCGGCGGGCCTCTACGCGAAGCGCTCGATGACCCTCGCCGAGAAGGGGAGGCCGGTGCCGCTCTGGCGCCAGATCTGCTTCGCCGCCGGCCTCTTGCTGATCGCCGCGGCTCTGATCACGCCGCTCTCCGACGTCGCCGAGGAACTGGTGATCGCGCACATGACCGAGCACCTGCTGATCGGCGATCTGGCGACGCTGCTGCTCGTGCTCGGCCTCACCGGCCCCCTGCTGCAGCCGATCCTCGCGATCCGCTTCTTCGATCGGCTGCGGATCCTCGCCCACCCGGCGGTGGCGATGCCGCTGTGGGCGGTAAACATGTTCTTCTGGCATGTGCCGGCGCTCTACGACGCCGCCTACGGGACGGCGTTCGTCCATTTCGTCGAGCACGGCAGCTTCATCGTCTTCGGCTGCCTGGTCTGGATGCCGGTCTTCGGGCCGCTGCCGATGCCGAAGTGGTTCACCGCCGGCTGGAAGGTCGTCTACGTGATCGTGATGCGGCTGATCGCGACCGTTCTCGGCAACATCCTGATGTGGTCGGGGACGGTGCTCTACGACCGCTACGCGGCCGGTGAGGCGCACTTCGGGATCTCGCCGCTGACCGACCAGAGCATCGCCGGCGTGGTGATGATGGTCGAGGGCACCTTCCTCGGCCTCGGCGTCCTCGCCTGGTTCTTCTTCGAGGCCGCCCGCGAGGGGATCGAGAAGCAGCGCCTGCTCGACCTCGCCCAGGACCGCGGGATCGAGCTCGACCCGCAGCGCGCCCAGCGCGCGGTCGCCGCCGGGCAGACCGAGCACCTCGAACGGCAGCTGATCGGGAGGGGCCCTGAGACCGACTCGGCCTGAGCGGCTGCTG
>DATKIA010000090.1:0-15763 GCA_035509895.1 Solirubrobacterales bacterium | reverse complement strand
TCTGAGGATATCCAGATGCCCGCGGGAACTGCCGTCTAGGCGATCTGCGAAAGGTCGCTGCCGAGATCTTCGATCGAGTCGATCGAGCCGGAGACGTCGACGCCGTCGGCCAGCATTCGCCGTGCCTCGGCCAGATCTTCGGAGCGCTCGACGCTGAGGCAGCCAGCGACGCGGCCGCCCTTGAGGTACCAGACCGAGAACGCGCCGGCCTCGCGATCGCCGCGCCAGACCTCCTGATCCCACTCGTAGGCCGGGCCGACGTACTCGAGGCTGGCCCAGTCGGCGAGGTCGCTGAAGAAGTAGGGCACGATCTGGTAGTCGGCATCTTCGCCGAGCATGTTGCGGGCGGCATGCATCCCCTGCTGCATCGCCACGTCCCAGTGCTCGACGTGGATCCGGCGGCCGTGGACGACACTGTCGTAGGAGCAGCAGTCGCCGGCCGCGTAGACGTCTGCGGCTGAGGTTTGCAGCTTCCGGTCGCAGACGATCGCGCCGTCGACCTCGATCCCGGCGCGCTGGGCCAGCATCGCGTCTGGGCGGACCCCGGCGCCAACGATTACCGCGTCGCACTGGAAGCTGCGCCCGCTCTTGGTCAGGACCGATCGCACCCGCCCGTCGCCCTCGAACCCCTCCAGCTCCTCGCCGCCGGCGAAGGTGACGCCGTGCGACTCGAGCTGTGCCTGCAACCAGCCGCCGGCGTCGTCACCGAAGGTGCGGGAGAGGGCGACGTCCTCGATCGCGACCATCGTGCAGGTCGCGCCCTTCGCGGTCAGCGAGGCGGCGACCTCGGCGGCGATGTAGCTGCCGCCGACCAGGACGATGTGGCCGGCGTTCTCGGCGTCGGCCCGAATCGCGTCGGAGTTGCCGTAGGCGCGCAGGTAGTGGATGCCCTCGTTCTCGGCGCCCTCGACGCGGAGGATGTTGACGTTGGCGCCGGTGGCGATCAGCGCCTTGCCGTAGGCGACCTCCTCCCCGCCCTGCAGCTTCGCCGTCTTCGCCGCGGTGTCGAGCGACATCACGTTCTTGCCACTGGCCAGCTCGACCCCGTTCTCCTCGTACCACTCCGGCGGGTTGACGTAGGCGTCGGCGCGCTCGGCCTCGCCGCGCAGGTACTCCTTCGAGAGCGGCGGCCGTTCGTAGGGCGGTTCCGGCTCTCGCCCGGCCAGCAGGATCGAGCCCTCAGAATCGCGGTCGCGCAGCTCCTTCGCGCAGTAGGCGGCAGCGATGCCGCCGCCGATCAGCAGGAAGTCGACCTCGCGGTCAGGCACCGTTGTCATCGGGTCCGAAGAGGGCCTTCAACTCGTCCTCCTTGCCGGGGTCGAGGACGGCGAGCACCTCGTCGCCTTCCTCGAGCACGGTGTCGGCGGTCGGGACGAACCCCTTGCCGGAGCGCAGGACCGAGATCAGCAGGCTCCCCTCCGGCATGCTGAGATCGCCGACGCGGCGGCCGATCAGGCCGGAGTCCTTGCCGAGCAGCATCTCGATGATCTCCAGTTGCTCCTCCTGCAGGTCGAGCAGATGGACCAGCCCGTACTCGGGCACCTCGTGCTCGAGCAGGCGCAGGATCAGGTCCGTGGCGGAAACCGACGGTTTGACCCCGAGCAGGTCGAAGTGCTGGCGGTTGCGGGGGTTGTTGACGCGGGCGATGATCTGGTCGACGAGGTACTTCTCGCGTGCGACCTGGCAGATCAGCATGTTGTCCTCGTCGTCGCCGGTAACCGCGATCACCATGTCGGCGCGCTGGATCCCGGCCCGCTCCAGCACCCAGAGCTCGGAGGCGTCGCCGTAGGAGACGTTGTGCTCGAGCTCCTGCTCGACGGTCAGGTACCGGCGCCGGTCGGACTCGATCAGCGTCACCTCGTGTTCCTTCTCGAGCAGCTCGCGCGCCAGGTTCCAACCAACCTTGCCCGCTCCGACGACGATGATGTACATGCGGCTCTGAGACCTCTCTCTAGGCGGCTTCCGCGGCCGGCTCCGGCGGCGGCGTCCCGCCGCGGCCGGCCGACTCTCGCACGGCCGACTCCAGCATGTCGATCGCGACCTTGGTCGGGCAGACGGTCTGCAGTCCCTGGCGCCGGTACCACTCGGCCCGCAGCGGGTCGAGGACGCGGGCGATCACGGTCGGCACCTCGTATCGCTTCTGCGCGATCTGGGAGATGATGATGTTGGTGTTGTCGCCGTCGGTGGAGGCGATGAAGACGTCCGCCTGCTCGATCCCGGCGGCGACCAGGGCCTCGGTCTCGAGACCGGCGCCGACGGTGAACTGACCGCCGAGGTCCTCCCAGCTCTTCTCCAGCCCGACCTCGAGCCGGGCGTGCGACTCGGGATCCTCGTCGAGGCAGGAGACCTGGTGGCCCTCGCGGAGCATCCCGCGGGCGACGGAGGAGCCGACGCGGCCGCAGCCGACGATCAAGACGAACATAGCTCGCATACTAAGGCGCTTCAGGAGGCGCCGTCAGCAGAACCCGGCAGGGAGCTTTTTTCAGCACGTACTCGGTCGCGGCGCCGATCTCGGCCGGCCTGGCGGCGCCGATACCGCCGATTTTGGCGCCGCCGCGGATCTTGGTCGGCGGCTCGGCACCGACGACGATCGCCTCGGCGCCGCTGCGCCGCGCCGCCTCGAGGATGCCGGCGCCGACTTTGCGGGCGCGGATCACCTCGGTCGTGACCTCGACGTCCTCGTACTCCTCCCCCACCTCCCGCGCCCGCTCCAGCGCCCGCCGTGCTTCTTCCTCGCGCTCCTTCGGCAGCTGAGCGTCCAGCGGCAGCGACAGCGGCACTTCGATCACGTAGACGACATCAAGCCGAGCGTCGAAGTCGCTGTCGGCGGACTCCTCGGCCTCGGCCGCCGCCAATCGCCCGGCGGTGGCGACGATGTCGTCGTCGAGCTTGGTGCCGAAGATCGGCACCAGGATGTTGCGGAATTCGACCTGCGGCACCTGCTTGGTCAGCGCCTGCTCGGTGACCGAGACCCGCTTGGTCAGCGTCGTGCCCTCGAAGACCTTGCGGTAGACGACGTAGAAGAGCAGGCCGAAGATCAACCAGCCGAGCCCGACCCAGCGGGCGGTCGTGTGGAAGGCGAGGACGCTGAGGAAGGCGAGACCGCTGAGGACGGCGGCGACGATCGAGGGCAGCGGCAGCTCGGCATTGCCCCAGCGGATTCCCCCCGGCACCCGGAACGGCCGTTGCTTGTCCGGCATCTTCACCCGCAGCCGGATCACCGAGAGGTGGGCGATCGTGATCGCCAGGGTGGCGCCGAAGGCGTAGATCCCGGCCAAGAGCTTGACGTTGGTCGGGATCACCAACCCGAGCGCGATCACGCCGCAGATCGTGATCGCCACGTAGGGGGTCGCCTTGCGGCGCTCGAGCTTGCCGAGCCAGCTCGGGATCTGGCGGTTGATCGCCAGCGTGTAGATGTGGCGGGAGACGCCGAGCATCGAGGTGTTAGCGGCCCAGATGAGGACGGGAGCCGCAACCAGCGCGACCAGCCAGCGCATCGATTCGGCCACCCAGTGGGGGTGGAAGGCGGAGACCACGCCGAGCACCGGGTTCTCGATGTACTGGCCGCCGAGCGCGGTTTCCGGCCCGTGGGGGCCGGCGACGACCGGCACCGCCATCAGCGCGATCGCCGCCATCCCGGCGTAAACGAGCGGCACCGCAAAGGCGCCGAGGGTCGCCACCCGTTTGAGGTCGCGACGGCTGACTTCGATGTCGGGGGCGAGATCGGATGCGGCCTCGATCCCGGCGTAGGCCAGCATCGCGATCACCGCGGCGTAAACGACGTCCCGGATACTGGGCTCGCTGAAGAGGTGGATCTGGTCGGTCAGGCGATCGGGGTGGAAGACGACGATCAGGCCGACGACGATCACCGCCAGCTGCAGGCCGAGGTCGGCGAGGGCGAGGAAGGCGAGCGAGCGCTGGCGGCCGCGGCCGGTGACATTGACGATGTTGAGCCCGCAGACGAGGGCGATGACGCCAGCCGCGATCCCGATCTCCCAGCCGGCGCGGCCGAAGCCGTCCCAGATCGGCTCCAGGTAGTGCGGAACCGAGATCGCCGCCAAGGCGACGACGATCAGGTAGTCGAGCAGGATCACCCAGCCAGCGACGAAGGCGATGAGCTCGTTGAAGGCGTAACGGGCGAAGGTCGAGGAGCCGCCGCGCTCGCGGAACATCGAGCTGCCCTCGACGTAGGTCAGCGTGGTCAGACCGAAGAGCAGGCCGGCGGCGAGGAAGATCAGCGGCGTCAGGCCGAGGCCACGGTCGGCGACGACGCCGAGCGCGAAGTAGATCGAGAAGCCGACCGCCGAGTAGGCGGCGGCGAACAACCAGGGGACGCCGAGGCCGCGCTGCAGGCGGCCGATCTGCTGCGGCGGGCCGCCGTCAGGCGGGCCCGCGCCGGGGTCCCCGCTCACCGACCGATCCTCGAGTTGAGCCAGAGGCGACCGGCGCCGACGGCGAGGAAGGCGATCCCCATCAGGAAGCCGATCGAGGCAGGGCCGCCGCCGTTGGCAAGGGTGACGACGAGGACGAGGACACCGATCACGAGCAGGACCGCGGAGAAGCCGGTCACGGCGCGGTGGTAGGCCTCCTGGCCCCGTCCCGGGTCGCCGCTCACGGCGTCACCTCGGCCAGCGCTTCGGTCGGGATCGGCGCCGGCTTGTCATCCGGATCGGAGACGACGATCACGCGGCAGGGCCGCTCGCCGAGGATCGTCTGCAGGGTCTTGTCGTAGAGCGGGACGCCGCCGCGGCGGCGCAGGCCGACGACGATCGCCGCCGCCTCGATCTCCTTCGCCTCCTCGGCCACCGAGTAGCCGGCCTGGCCGGGCCTCACCCGGGCGACGTGGCCGGTCACCCGCTGGCCGCCGATCAGCCGCGCCTCCTCGACCATCCGCTGCGCCGCCGCTTCCTGCTCGGGCAGCTCAGCGTCCAGCGGCAGGTGGGTCGGGACGGTCATCATCGAGTGGACGTGGATGCCGCGGCGCCGCTTCGAAGCGAGCTTGACCGCGGTCGCGATCATCTCCGAGGAGAAGGTTTCGTCGTCCTCGATCCCGACCAGGACGCTGCGGTACTCGACCTCCTCGACCCCGAGCGGCTCCGGCAGCACGACCTTGACGGTTTCGGTCAGCGGCAGTTTCTGGTTGCGGCGGTAGAGGACGTAGACAGCGATGCCGAGCACCATCCAGCCGAGGCCGACGAACAGCGTGCGCGGGTTGAGGGCCATGACCACGACCCAGGCGGCAAAGGTGCCGAGACCGCCGAGCACCGCCGTCATCGGCACCTCGAAGCCGAAGGCGCGGACGTTGAGCGGCGGCTTCCAGGTGCGTTCCCGGTCGGCCTCTTTGCGCCGCAGCTGGATCACCGCGACGTGGGCGATCGTGAACGAGAGCATCGCCCCGAACGAGTACAGCGTCGCCAGGAAGTCGGTCTGACCCGGCAGCAGGGTGATGATCGCGATCGCGGCGAAGATCAGGATCGCGATGTAGGGGGTTCGGTATTTGGGATGGACCTGGCGCAGCCCCTCGGGGAGCTGGCGGTGCTGGCCCATCGAGTAGGTGAGGCGGGAGACCCCGATCAGGCCCGCGTTGGTCGCAATCAGGAGGATCACCGCGGCGAGGACACCGACGTAATAACGCAGGACTTCGGTGGCGCCGTGGGCGAGCCCAAGGTTCTCGACGATGCCGAGGATCGGGTCATCAGCGTAGGTCGAGCCGAGCGCGGTCGAGTAGTGGCCGGCGGCGTTCTGGGTGACCGGCATCGCCGAGAGGGCGACGATCGGGATCAGCAGGTAGAGGCCGAGCACCGCGATGACGACGTAGCCGACCGAGCGCGGGATCGTCTTCGCTGCTTCCTTGGCCTCCTCGGCCATGTTCGAGATCGTCTCGATCCCGGTGTAGGCGATCATCCCGACCGCGATCCCGAGCGCGAAGTCGCTCCAGGTCGGGGCGACGCCGAGGTGGACGTTGTCGACCAGGATCTCCGGGCTGAAGACGAGGACGAGGCCGATCCCGACCAGGACCACCTGGGTCGCGAGGTCGGCGATAGCGAGGATCAGGTTCAGTTTCGCCGACTCCTCGGTGCCGCGGATGTTGATCAAGGCGAGGCCGACGATCAGCACCGCGCCGCCGATGATGTCGCCGGGGCTGTCACCGAGCCAGGGCCAGAAGACGGCCAGGTAGTGGGGCACGAAGAAAGCCGAGATCGCGACCGTGATCGTGTAGTTGAGCATCTGCCCCCAGGCGGCGATGAAGCTGACCAGCTCGTTGAAGGCGTGACGGGCGAAGCTGGAGGAGCCGCCTGCCTCCGGATACATCACCGTCGCCTCGGCGTAGGTGGCGGCGGTGGCGGCGAAGATCAGCCCCGAGATGACGAAGGCGATCGGGGTCAGGCCGAGGGCGAAGGCGGCGGTGACGCCAAGGGCGTAATAGATCGAGGAGCCGACGTTGCCGTAGGCGGCCGCGAACAGGGCGCCGACGCCGTGGACACGGCTCAGCGATTCGTCTCTGGGAATCCGCTGGGCCATCTAGGTAGTCAAGTACTGCGAGGACAGGTCACTGGTCCGAATATACGGACGCGGCCGGTGCTCTCCGCACATGGTCGAGCGTGAGGTCGTCCGGCGAGGGGCAGCCGCAGAGGCCGAGCGTCAGCTCGAGCTCGGCCTGGAGGATCGAGAGCACGCGCTCGACGCCGCCTGCGCCGCCCGCAGCGAGGCCCCAGAGCGGCGGTCGGCCGACGAGGACGGCGTCGGCGCCGAGGGCGAGGGCGATCGCGATGTCGGTGCCACGCCGAATCCCGCCGTCGACCAGAACTGGGACCCGGCCGGCGACCGCGGCGACGATCTCCGGCAGCGCCTCGGCGGTCGCGACGGCGCAGTCGAGCTGGCGACCGCCGTGATTGGAGACGATGACGCCAGCGGCGCCGTGCTCGACCGCGAGCAGCGCGTCCCCGGCGGTGAGGACCCCCTTGACGAGGACCGGGACGGCGCAGTTGGCGGCGAGCTCGCCGAACGAGGGCCATTCCAGCGAGAGGTCCATCAGCTCGAAGGTTTCCTCGACCGTCACCGCGCGGTCGGTACCGAGCGCGGCGCTGACGCTTGGGATCCCCAGCCCCTCGGGCAGCTTGAAGCCGGTCCGCAGATCGCGCTCACGGTTGCCGCCGGGCGGGAGGTCGACGGTGACGACGATCGCCTCGAAGCCGTGCTCGACCGCCTCGTCCATCAGCGCCTGGGTGATTGACGCGTCGCTGAACTGGTAGAGCTGGAACCAGTGGCGGGCGCCGGGCGCCGCGGCGGCGACCTCGCTCGGCCGCGCCGTCGCCAGAGTCGAGAGGCACATCGCCGTACCGGCGGCGGCCGCGCCCTGTGCCATCGCCTCCTCGCCGTCGGGGTCGACCAGGCGCTGGTAGGCGACCGGGGCGACGAGAAGCGGCATCGAGAGCGGGGCGCCGAGCAGCTCGACCGTGGTGTCGACGGCGGAGACGTCGACCAGCATCCGCGGCCGCAGCCGCCACCGTTTCCAGCCGGAGAGGTTGTCGCCGAGCGTGATCTCGTCGCCGGCGCCGCCGGCGAAGTACCCGAGCACGCCGGCCTCGAGCTTCTCGGCGGCAACCCGCTCGAAATCGGCGACGTTGATCAGCCCGTCGGTCACGGGCGCGAATCTAGCGCCTCAATGCGCGCTTCGGTGGCGCGCTTTCGGCTTGGGAATCGTGAAACGAGCGACCGCGGCCGAGGGATCGGTGTTGCCGGCGGAGTCAACCGCCGCGACGCGGAAGACGTGGTTTCCGAAGCCGCCGCCGGCCTCGCTCGAGGTGAAGTTGAAGGTCGCCTGGCGCTTGCGCGGCTTGACCCATCCTTTGCGATTATCGCGCTCGTGCTGGCAGCAATCGTCTATGTGGTACTTGCCGCAACCCTGCTCGGTCCCGTCGACGAGCGCGGAGCGCGAACGACGCAGCTCACGATCGAGAGCAAGGCGGTCGGGGAGGATCTCGGCGTCAACGTCGTCGAGCCGGGGCGGCTGCCGCCACGTGGGCAGCGATCCCTGCTCGTCATCCTCCATGGCCGCGGCGGCTCGGACGGGA
Organism: Solirubrobacterales bacterium; assembly: GCA_035509895.1. Lineage (GTDB taxonomy): Bacteria > Actinomycetota > Thermoleophilia > Solirubrobacterales > 70-9 > VAYN01. The sequence goes on along the minus strand of DATKIA010000090.1, from coordinate 7,688 downwards.
CGTTCACCGGCAACGAGGCGGTGTTCGAGGGCCTGCAGCGACTCGGCGCGCGGGCCCCGGTCCTCGCCTTCCCCGACGGCGGCGAACACAGCTACTGGCACAACCGGCGCGAAGGCGATTGGGGCACGTACGTGATGCGGGAAGTGATCCCGACCGTCGTGCGGCGCTTCGGGATCGACCCGCACCGGGTCGCGATCGGCGGCATCTCGATGGGCGGCTTCGGCGCTTACGACCTGGCGCTGCTGCACCCGCGGCGCTTCTGCGCGGTCGGCGGCCACTCCCCCGCGCTCTGGTTCGAGGCGGGCGAAACGGCGCCCGGGGCCTTCGAAAGCGCCGCCGATTTCGAGCGCAACGACGTGGCTGGGATGGTCCGCGGCAACCCGGACGCGTTTGCCGGGATGCGAGTTTGGAACGACTACGGCGACGACGACCCGTTCCGCGGCTACGACGAAGGCTTCGTCGAATCCCTGAAGGCCGACGGCGCCAACCTCAGCGCCCACTCATGGCCCGGCGGCCACGACAACGCCTACTGGAACGCCCACTGGGCGGCCTACCTGCGCTTCTACGCCAACGCCCTGGCCCACTGCTGAGAAACGCACTTCCGCTCTCCCCAGCGCTGAGAACGCACTTTCGGCCGCTATGCGAGAAGAAACTGCGTTCTCAGGAGCGGCCGGGGCCGGCGCCGGGCGAGCCGGCGGGCGGGGTGCCGGGAGGCGGAACCGGGCCCCAGCTTTCGCGGCCATCGGCGCTCTCGATCGGGATCTTCGGGCCGGCCATCGCCGGCGTGTCGAGGGTCGTGTCGGCGATCGCCTTGACCCTCGAGAAGATCGCCCGGATCGAGCTCTTCTCGCCCTGGTAGCCGTACTTGTGAAGGTCAGAGACGAGGCCCGTAGCGTCAATCCCAGCCGCGTCGGCGAGGAACAGCGCCCGCGGCATGTGGAAGCCCTGGGTGACGACGACGGCATCGTGGATGTTGAAGATCGAGCGAGCCCGGACCATCGTTGCCCAGGTATCGAAGCCCGCGTGATCCTCGAAAACGTCTTGCGGCGGCACACCGCGGGCGACGAGCGCCTTCCGCATCGTGTCCGGCTCGTCGTAGCCCCACGTGTGGTGATCACCGGAGACGAGGATCTCTCCAAGCTAACAACCCCACCCGCGCTTTCGACTTTGTACCGCCTATAGGGCGTCAAAAGTCGAAGACGGCCACGTTTCTAGGGCTGGGGCGGTGACGGAGTCGCTCGGGTGGATGGGGTGACGCCGGAGGGGTCGGGTGCCCCTCCCAATGAAGCTCACGGACCAGCGAACCGAATCGCCGGAACTCAATCTGCTGCGCAACGGCTTCAGGGGGAGGGGCACCCGACCCCTCCCCCGCGCCGAGAGCCTCAGAAGTGGACTATGGGAATGATCAGGATCGCGACGATGTTCGCGACCTTGATCATCGGGTTGATCGCCGGACCGGCGGTGTCCTTGTAGGGGTCGCCGACGGTGTCGCCGGTCACCGAGGCTTCATGCGCCGGTGAGCCTTTGCCGCCGTGGGCGCCGTCCTCGATCAACTTCTTCGCGTTGTCCCAGGCGCCGCCGCCGGCGGTCATCGAGATCGCCATGAAGAGGCCGACGACGATGACCCCGATCAGCAGACCACCGAGCGCGTCGACGCTGAGCAGGCCGACGATGACAGGCACGACGATCGGGATCAGCGCCGGCGCGATCATCTCTTTCTGCGCCGCCAGGGTAACGATCGAGACCGTTTCCCCGTACTCGGGTTTTTCGGTCCCGTCCATGATCCCCGGGTGCTCTTTGAACTGTTTGCGGACCTGCTCGACGACCTGGCCGCCGGCCCGGCCGACCGCCTCGATCGACAGCGCCGCGAACAGGTAGACCATCATGCCGCCGATGATCAGCCCGATCAGCACGTCGGGACTGGTCAGATGGAAGAGGTTGTTGAAGTCGTTCGCGTCGAAGCTCGACGGCGCGGCGTCTTTCAATTCCGATCTGAAGGCGGCGAACAGCACCAGCGCGGCGAGCGCGGCGGAGCCGATCGCGTAACCCTTGGTCACGGCCTTGGTCGTGTTGCCGACCGCGTCGAGCGGGTCGGTGACGTTGCGAACATCCTCCGGCAACTCCGCCATCTCGGCGATACCGCCGGCGTTGTCGGTGATCGGCCCGAAGGCGTCGAGAGCGACGATCAGGCCGCAGAGCGAGAGCTGGGAGACGACGGCGATACCGATGCCGTAGATGCCCGCCAGCTCGTTGGCGCCGAGGATCGCGAGGGCGATGACGAGCGCCGGAGCGGCGGTCGCCTGGTAGCCCTGGGCGAGGCCGGCGATGATGTTCGTCGCGTGCCCGGTCTCCGATGCCTGGGCAATCGACTTCACCGGGCGGAAGCGGGTCGCCGTATAAAATTCGGTAATCCCGAACAGCAGCGCGGTGACCGCAACTCCGATCACGGCGCAGAGCCAAAGGTCGGTGACGCTGAACGTCTTGACACCGACTTCGAGGCCGAACTTGACCGGGTCCGACATCAGCCAGTCGGTGATCGGGTAGAAGGCCGCGATCGAGAGGATCCCGGAGATCAGCAGGCCGATGTAGAGCGCACCCTCGACTTTGTCCGTTTTGGTCCGCACGCAGAGGGCGCCGATGATCGAGGCGATGATCGCGACGCCACCGAGCACCAGCGGGTAGATCGCGACGTTACGCAGGTAGTCGCCGTCGGAGCCGGTGAAGGTGAGGACACCGAGCAGCATCACGGCGACCGTGGTTACCGCGTAGGTCTCGAACAGGTCGGCGGCCATGCCGGCGCAGTCGCCGACGTTGTCGCCGACGTTGTCGGCGATCACGGCCGGGTTGCGGGGATCGTCCTCGGGGATCCCCGCCTCGACCTTGCCGACCAGGTCGGCGCCGACGTCGGCGGCCTTGGTGAAGATGCCGCCGCCGAGACGGGCGAAGACGGAGATCAGCGAGCCACCGAAGCCGAGGCCGATCAGCGCGTCGACGGCCTCCTTGTCGCTGCTGCCGGTGATGACCAGGACCCCGTAGTAGCCGGCGACGCCGAGCAGCGCCAGGCCGACGACCAGCAGGCCGGTGACCGAGCCGCCCTTGAAGGCGACGTCGAGCGCCGGCGGCACGCCGCCGCGGGCGGCCTCGGCGACGCGGGTGTTGGCCCGCACCGAGACGTTCATGCCGATGAAGCCGGTCGCGCCTGACAGCGCGGCGCCGATGATGAAGCCGATCGCGGTCTTGTAGTCCTGCAAGACGAGCAGGAGCACGGCGATCGGCACCGCGACCGCGGCGATGATCGTGTACTGGCGGTTGAGGTAGGCCTGCGCGCCTTCCTGGACGGCGCCAGAGATTTCCCGCATGCGATCGTTGCCGGGCGACTTCGACAGCAGGCGCTGGGTGACTATGAGTCCGTAAACCACGGCGGCGCCCGCGCAGACGAGCGCGACAACGACCCCGTAGTCGGTCAAGAAGCTGGTCAAGTTCAATTCCTCCGGTGGATTAGCGGCGCGGGAGTCTATAGGCGAAAGCGGCGCCGCCGTCACCAGACCCGCCATAGAACCTTGTTCCAGGCCCCATACGGGGGGCTCAGGCTCGGGAAGGGGCTCCTTCCGCACCGGCGTAGGTGCGTCGGGTCTCGGCCACGGCGTCGCGGTAGATGTCTTCGATCGAGACCCCCGCGTCGAGCGCCTCGCGCGCCCGCTGGGCCCCGTTTCGGTCCGGCAGGTCGACCTCGATCCCGAGCTGCGAGCGGGCCGGCTCGGTCCACTCGAGGATCGAGTCGAGCACTGCGCGAACCGGGATCGTGGTGCCGCGGCGGAAATCGATCATCTCTCCCCCGGCCCCATGCCGGATAGCGCGCCAGAGGTTCTCCTCGATCTCGCGGCCGACGAGAGGAGCGCCTTTGCCTTCGTAGCCGTACTCGTCGTAGTCGAGCGCAGTCTGGGCGATACAGGCCGAGATCAACCCGGCCAGCGCCAGCGACTCCTCACCGCGGGTCTGCGCGTCGCAGATCCGCACCTCGACCGTGCCGAAACTGTGGTGCGGGCGCACGCTCCACCACAGCTGCGTCGACTCGACGACGCTCCCGGTCTGCTGGAGGAGCCCGATGAAGTCGGCGTAGCCACTCCAGTCGCGAAACGGCGTCGGCACCCCGCAGCGCGGGAAGGTGCGGGTGAAGATCTCGGTCCGGACCGTGTGCAAGCCGGAGTCGCAGCGGTCGAGGAAGGGCGAGTTGGCCGAGACCGCGAGCAGCAGCGGCAGCAGCTCGCGCAGCCAGTCGCAGACTGCGATCGCGCGGTCGGCGCCGCGCACGCCCATGTGCACGTGCAGGCTCCAGGTGTTGTTGCGCTGGGCGACCCAGCCGAGTTCATGGCGCAGCCGGTTGTAATGGGGCGTGTCGATGATCCGCTGGTCGAGGTAGTTGGCCCAGGGGTGGGTGCCGGTGGCGCCGAGCGCCAAGCCCAGGCCGGCGACCAGCTCGAACAACCGCGCCCGCCGCTCGCGTTGGCGCGCCGCCGCCTCGGCGAAGTCCTCGGCGCGGCCGGAGCGGATCTCGACCTCGGAGGCGATCAGCTCACCCGCCGCCGACTCGGCCAGGACCTCGTCGCGCTGGCAGGCGGCGTAGACGTCCTCGAAGCGGTGCTCCAGCTCCAGCGTCCCCGGGTCGAGGATCGCGAACTCCTCCTCGAGCCCGATCGTGAAGTCGGTCGAGGACTCGAACGTCTCGCGCGCGAGGTCGAGGTCCAGGGACAAGTTCAGTGCTCCGCGGCGGTTAAGCCAGGTAGAAGTAGAGCGCGTAGAGCAGGTCGACGGCCGGGCTGGAAGTGTGAACGGTGACCTCCGGCGGCACCTGCAGGAGCTGCTCGGAGTAGTTGAAGATGATCTTCACGCCAGCTTTGACGAGGCGGTCGGCGACCTCCTGGGCGGCATCGGCTGGGACCGCGAGGACGCCGACGACGATCTCCTCCTCGGCGACGACCTCGCGCAGGTCACCGAGCTCGCGCACCCGCAGGTCGCCGATCTGCTTGCCGACGACGGTCGGGTCAGCGTCGAAGACAGCGACGACCTGGAAGCCGTGGTCGGCGAAGATCGCCGAGCTGGCGATCGCCTGGCCGAGGTTGCCGGCGCCGAACAGAGCGATGTTGTGCTGGCCCGAGGTGCGGAGGATCTTGCGGATCTCCGAGACCAGCGAGTCGACGTTGTAGCCGACGCCGCGCTTGCCGAACTTGCCGAAGCCGGAGAGATCGCGGCGGATCTGGGTCGGGTTGATGTGGGTGTACTCGGAGAGCTCCTGCGAGGAAATCGTCTCGCGCCCCATCTTGCGCGCCTGGGTCAGGACCTGGAGGTAGCGCGAGAGGCGCGCCGCGACTCCCAGCGAGAGGCGCTCGCCTTCGACCGGAAACGGCCCTGAGGCTTCGATCTCATCGATCAACTCGACCATGCCCCCACAGTATCCAGCCTCGCCCGCACGGCCGCCTCGTCGAGCACGAGTTCGGAGGCGACGATGCCGTCGACCTCGACGACCGGGATCCGCTCGAGATGGCGGCGCAGCAGCAGCTCGTCGCTCTCGATGTCGACCTCGTGCAGGGCGAACCGGTAGCCCTCGCCGTGCAGGGCGACGATCGCCGCGATCGCCTCCTCGCAGAGGTGGCAGCCCGGCCGCGAGTAGACGACGACGTCGGTCACGGACGTTTGGGGGGTGAGCTCAATGCGCGATGGCCGGCCGGTTGCCGCTGGCGAAGGCGTCGTAGCCGAGATAGTCAGGGTAGGAAACGGCGGGCGCGAAGCGCGCGGCGGAGCCGATCATTGCTGCGTTGTCGGTGCAGAGCTTGATCGGAACAAGCTTCAGGGCGACGCCCTGGCGCTCGCATAGCTCGGCGACCGCGTCGCGCAGGGGGCCGTTGGCGGCGACGCCGCCGCCGAGCGCAACCGCCTCCCAGTCGCCGCGCTTCAGCGCCCGTTTCAGCTTCTGGGTCAGCTGGCCGACGACCGCCGCCTGGAAAGAGGCGGCGAGGTCGGCGCGGCGCTCGGCGACGCCGTCGGGCCCGAGTTCGCGGCAGCGGTAGACCAGCGCCGTCTTCAGGCCGCTGAAGCTGAAGTCGAGGCCGGGGTTGCGGGCCATCGCGACCGGCATCTCGAACGCCTCCGGGTCCCCCCCGCGCGCCTCCTTTTCCAATGCCGGCCCGCCCGGGAAGCCGAGGCCGAGCAGCCGCGCCGACTTGTCGAAGGCCTCACCGGCGGCATCGTCAAGGGTCTGGCCGAGGACTTCGTGGCCCTCGTGGTCGCGGACCGCGGCAAGCAGCGTGTGGCCGCCGCTGGCGAGGAGGCAGAGAAACGGCGGCTCGAGCGGCTCGGGCTCGAGGAAGTTCGCGGCGACGTGTCCCTGCAGGTGATCGACCGGGATCAGCGGCAGCCGCCGCGGCGCCGCGATCGCCTTCGCGGTGCTGACGCCGACGAGCAGCGCCCCGATCAGTCCCGGCCCGGCGGTGACCGCGACCGCCTCGATCTCGTCCAAGGTCACCTCCGCCTCGCGCAGCGCCGCCTCAACCAGCGGCGCCGTCAGCTCGAGGTGGTGGCGGGCGGCGATCTCGGGGACGACGCCGCCGAAGGCGGCGTGGGCGTCGGTCTGCGAGGAGATCAGGTTGGAGAGGATCCGCGGGCCGTCGAGGACCGCCGCGCAGGTGTCGTCACACGAGGTCTCGATGGCCAGGATCAGTCGAGCCACATGATCAGCGCGTCCTCGCCGTTGTCGTGGTAGTAGCGCGGCCGGACGCCGGCGGAGCGGAAGCCGAACCGTTCGTACATCCCGATCGCGCCGTGATTGGTGACGCGGACCTCGAGCGTGAACGGCAGCGTCCCCCCTCCCTCCTCGAACAGCCGCCGCAGCAGGCGGCCGGCGACGCCGGTGCCGCGCGCCTCGGGAGCGACGGCGATGTTCATCAGGTGCCAGACCTGGTCGTAGCGGGAGCAGATCACGTAGCCGAGCAGCTCCTCGCCGGCGCTGGCGGCGAGGCAGATGCCGGACGGCTTCGAGAGCTCGAGCACGAACATCGCCAGCGACCACGGGGTCGGGAAGGAGCGGCGCTCGATCGCGATCACCGCCGGCAGGTCGCTGTAGGCGAGCCGGCGGACCCGGACCTCCTGGGTCAGCTCACTCTGCTCTCTGGAAAGAATCTCGCTCACGCCACCGCTCCGCGTCTGGAGGTCTGAGGTAGATCGGTTCGAGCGACCCTCCATTGGCGCCGTCGGCCGCCGCGATAGCGCAAATGTGCCGCGCCGCGACCCGGTGCACGGGATCGTCATCGTCCGCAATCTGCAGGCCGTTTTGGGCCAGCTCTTGGCGAAATCGTACCGCCCCCGGACCGGCGGCCAACGGCGGCGCCGGCAGCTCGGCCACCCGTGCCGCCAGCTCCTGCGGCCGGCAGGCGAAGGGCTCCCAGGTCCGGGTCCCGTCAGCCGCGTAGAGCGCGGCGAAGACCTCGCCGCGAAAGCCGTCGAGCACGGGCAGCCGCTCGCCCCCCGCCCCCAGCTTGGCGGCGATCCCGCGGGCAAGCGCGTCGAGGGTGCCGACCCCGGCCGCCGGCAGGCCGCTGGCGGCGGCGAGACCGCGAGCGGTCGCGATCCCGATCCGCAGCCCGGTGAAGGAGCCGGGGCCCAGGCCGACTGCGATCAGGTCGACCTGCTCCCAG
>DATKIA010000089.1:0-26793 GCA_035509895.1 Solirubrobacterales bacterium | reverse complement strand
CGACGCCCACTACTCCGACCAGTCCCACGACGCCGACGACGCCCACGACTCCGACTACTCCCACCACGCCGACCACCCCGACCACCCCCACGTCGCCGACGACCCCGACCGCCGACTCGATCTTCACCGGAGCCAAGATCAAAGACTTCGCCCTGATGCAGCAGGCGCCGGGCGCGACCACCGAAGTCCCCGACCCGCTCGGCAGCGGCCAGACCGTGCTGAAGATGACGGTCTCAGACAAAGACGTCGCCCCGATCACGCCGACCGAGAACCCGCGCGCCCAGGCGCTCTCGCCGGACATCATTCACGGCGGCGACGAAATCTGGCTCTCGACCAAATTCATGCTGCCGGCGGACTTCCCCGCCTCGGTCCCCGGCTGGATGTCGCTGGTCTCGATCTACGGCGAACCGTTCGGGGGCTCCAGCCCTTGGCAGATCGGCCTCGAAGGCAACAAGATGTCGTGGATGCGCAACCGCACCTACGGGTTCGACACCCCGTGGGAAGTGCCGATGGTCCGCGGGCGGTGGGTCACCGTGCTCCTGCACGAGCGCTTCGCCTCCGACGGCTGGGTCGAGATGTGGATCGACGGCAGCCCGGTCAAATTCTTCGCCTCGGGCAGCAGCTACAACCCGAAAAAAGTCGCCACCACCGAACACCTGGCGATGCAGACGATGGACTCCTCGAACAACGGCAAAAGCGGCAACGCGGCGAAGATCATGAGCTACCGCGAGGTGGGCATGTTCAGCTCGACCACGGTCTACTTCGGGGCGCTGCGAATCGGCAAGACCCGCGCCTCGGTCGGAGGCTGACAGGCCGGTTCGCAATGATGCCTGGGTGACGAACGGGCAAGTACCTGGAGCGAGACCCCGAATCGGGATCGCCTTCCAGGGCGATCCCGACAATCCCGCCTCGTGGTCGGGGGTACCGTCCGGCCTGCAGCAGGGACTGCGAGCGGCGGGCGCCGACCCAGTCCCGGTCGACGCTCGCTTCCCCGGCGCCGACCGAGTCGCCCACCGGCTGGGGATGTCGTGGGCAGCGGCCACCGCCAACCCGGTCTTCGCCGCCGCCAGCGGCGCCCGGGCGAGTCGGGCGCTGCGTGCAGCCGGCGTCGACGGCACCGTCGCGATCGGCAGCGGCTTCACCCTCGCCCCGGCGCTGCGCGCCGTCACCTTCGAGGACATGACGGTTGCCCAGGCGGTCCGGCGCGAGGACCCCGTCTACCGGGAGCTCGGCGAGCGCGCGCTGCGCCGCTGGCGACAGCGCCAGAAACTGATCTACGAACGCAGCATCGGCTGCTGCGTGACCAGCCGCTGGGTCGCCGAATCGATCCACGGCGACTACGGGATGCCACTGGAACGGATCCACGTCGTCGGCCTCGGGCGCAACGTCGAAGCCGACGGCGTCGGCGAGCGCGACTGGAGCGTCCCCCGTTTCATCTTCGCCGGCCTCGCCTGGGAGCGAAAGCGGGGCGCGGCCGTCGTCGCCGCCTTCACGGCGCTGCGCGAGCGCCATCCCGCCGCCACCCTCGACCTGGTCGGCGACCACCCCCGCGTCGAGGTCGACGGCGTGACCGGCCACGGCCCGTTGCGCCTCGACTCCGGACCCGAGCAGCGGCGCTACTCCGAGCTCCTCGCCCGCGCCACCTGCTTTGTGATGCCGTCCTCCTACGAGCCGTTCGGGATCGCCTACCTCGACGCCGGCGCCGCGGGCATCGCCAGCATCGGCACCACGGTCGGCGGCGCCCGCGACGCGGTCGGGCCGGGGGGCGTCCTCGTCGAGCCCGGCGACGACCAGGCCCTGCTCGAAGCGATGCTCGAGCTCGCGGTTCCGGAGACGGCCCGCGATCTCGGCCGACTCGCCCGCCAGAATTCCGCCCTCTACACCTGGCGGGCGGTCGGCGAACGTCTTCTCCGCGCCCTCCGTCCACCGCAATCCGACGTGCAAGTCCTCTCCGAATTTCTGCCTCTACCCAAGAACGTTGATGCCACCTGAACAAGAACGTTGACGACGCCTGCTAGACGCCTGTACCTGGCCCCGCAGGCGGGTCCGAGCCGGGTATCCTCGTGAGGTCGATACGGCCCGGCATCAACGACTCTGAACGAAAGTCTCCAAGTTGATCTCAAGACCGCGGCGACCGTTGCCGACACAGGTATCGGCAGCTATGAACGACATCGCTTACGACTACGAATCCTCTGTAACGCCGCTGCGGTCGGTCGACCCGGCGCTCTCGCCGGCCTCCCGCGCGGCGCGGCGCTCGATCTTCCTGCACCGGCTGCTGCTCGGCGCCGACCTGATCTCGGCCCTGCTGGCCGGAGCCATCACCTCGCTGCTGTTCTCGATCCCTCTCTCGGACGCCGCGACCCTGACCGCCGCCCTGATCGTCGGCTCGATCGGCCTCGCCTTCATCTTCGGCCTCTACAGCGACGGCGACCTGCTGACCTGGGCCAGCGGCCTTGCCGACGCGCCCCGCGCCCTGGTCGCAGCGGTCGTTCTCTCCTGGCCGGTCTTCGGCGTCGCCGCCGCCCTCGAGCTCAGCCAGCCAGCATTTGTCGCGCTGGTCGCGACGGCCGGCACGGCGGGCTTCGGCAGCATCACCCGTGCCCTCGGCCGCGGCTGGGCGCACCGGGTCGTGCCGCTACGCCAGCGCACCGTGATCGTCGGCTCCGGCATTGTCGCCGACCGCCTCGCCGACCGGCTCGAGCGCCACGGCGAGTTCGGGCTGGAGACGATCGGGCTCGTCGACGATGACGTCCACCGGCTCGACAGCGCCCAGCGCCTGCCGAAGCTCGGCTCACTCGACCAGCTCGACCAGGTTCTCGACGAGCGCGAAGTCGACCGCGTGATCATCGCCTTCTCCCGCGCCAGCCACCAGCAGCTGCTGAGCTGCATCCGCGTCTGCCGCGACCACCGCGTCGCCGTCGACGTCGTCCCCCGCCTCTTCGAGCTGCTCGACGGCGCCCAGTCGCTGAACCAGATCGGCGGCCTGCCGCTGCTCTCGATCGGCGCGCCGCCGCTGAGCCGCGCCTCGCGACTCGCCAAGCGCGGGCTCGACATCATCATCTCCTCGCTGTTGCTGATCTTCCTCAGTCCGTTCCTGGCGCTGATCGCGATCGCGATCAAGCTCGACTCGCGCGGCCCGGTCTTCTTCCGCCAGGTCCGCGCCGGCCGCGGCGAATCCGAGTTCCAGCTGGTCAAGTTCCGCTCGATGTACACCGACGCCGAGGCCCGCAAGAGCGAGCTCGAGGAGGCCAACGAGGCCGGCGACGGGGTCATGTTCAAGATCAAGCGCGACCCGCGGATCACCCGTGTCGGCGGCTTCCTGCGCCGCGGCTCAATCGACGAGCTGCCGCAGCTGATCAACGTCCTCAAGGGCGAGATGAGCCTGGTCGGCCCGCGGCCCCTGATCCTCAAAGAGGCCCGCCACGCCGCCCAGACCTGGCACGCCCGCCGGCTCGACCTGCGCCCCGGCATCACCGGCCTCTGGCAGATCTCCGGCCGCTCCGACCTGCCCTTCCAGGAGATGGTGCGGTTCGACTACCAGTACGTCTCGGGGTGGTCCCTTGCCAGGGATGTAGAGATCCTTTTGGCGACGATCCCCGTCGTCCTCTCGGGCCGCGGCGCTTACTAGACAGAGGGTTGTGCTGGAGGGACGGGGTACCCCCTCCTCTCTCGCAGCCTCGTCGAAGGAGAGGTCGAAGCTGCCGCCCGGTGGAGCTCCCCTCCTCCCGCTTCAGTTCGTTCGGAGGGGGTACCCCGTCCCTCCAGGCAGTCGTCTTGAGCTAAACGCCGCGGGACGGAAGGGAAGCGGCGACGGGGTCGTGTTCGCTGGAGCTTCTGGGCTACCGACCGTGGTTGAGCTTTGGGGCCCTATTGGCCATAAAGCTCAACCACGGTCGCGCTAGACGGTGCCGGGGGCGGGGCGGCCTCGGAGGCGGCGGGTTAGGCGGCGGACCCGGGCGAACTCGGGGGAGAGGAAGAGGCGCTTGCCGGTTGGCGAGGTCTTGCGGGCGAAGCGCTGCTCGTCGTCGCGGTAGTCGACGTTGATGCGGGGGATCGAGTGCGGGCCGGCGCGGCGCTGGCCGTGGTTGTGGGGCAGGCTGAAGGCGTAGGAGTAGCCGCACTCGGCGGCGGCGGCGGCGACGTCGGGGCTCCACTCGCCGAAGGGATAGGCGAGCGTCTCGCAGCTGCCGAGGCGCTCCTTGACCCTGGCGCGGGACTGCGAGAGCTCCTCGCGCAGCGTCTCGGGGCCGAGCTCGGGCAGGTGAGGATGGGTGAGGGTGTGGGCACCGACCTCGAAGCCCCCCTCCTTCATCTCCCCCGCCATCTCCCAGTCGATCGAGCGCATCGTCGCCGGGAAACGCTCCTGGTCGTCGGCGACCTCGGGCCAGGCCAGCGGGCCGGCGCTGTCGACCAGCGGCGGCAGGACGAAGACGAAGGCCGGGAAGCCGTACTCGCGCAGCAGCGGCAGCACCGTCCCGTGGTTGTCGCGAAAGCCGTCGTCGAAGGTGAGGAAGGCGGTCGGCGGGATCTGGTCCCCGCGCGCCGCCGCCGCGAGTGCGCCGAGATCACCGCCGCGGATCCGCTGCCGCTTCAGCTCCGCCAGCTGGCGCTCGAACAGGTCGGCGCTGACAGTCAGGTAGGTGGGCCCTTCGGGGGCGACCGAGTGGTAGCAGAGGAAGGTGGCCCGACGCGACCGGTTCCGCAGCAATGGGGCGCCCACGGACGGCAGTCTAGGCGGCTGGTCGGCTCAATAAGGTGCTGCTGATGCGTGTCCTGCTCGTCTGCTCCCCCGGCGGCCACCTGCAGCAGATGCTGGCGCTGGAGCCGGCCTGGCGCGGCCACGACCGCGCCTGGGTGACGCTGCCGGGGGCGGACGTCAGCTCGCTGCTCGCCGACGAGCAGGTGACGATCGCCCACAGCCCGACCAACCGCAACGTCAAGAACCTGACCCGCAACACCGGCCTCGCCTGGCGCCTGCTGCGCCGCCGGCGGCCGGACGCGATCCTCTCCACCGGCGCCGGCCTCGCCGTCCCCTTCTTCCTCGTCGGCAAGCTGCTCGGGATCCGGACCGTCTACGTCGAGAGCGTCACCCGCACCGAGTCGCTCTCGCTCAGCGGTCGCATGGTCTACCGGCTCGCCAGCCGCTTCTTCGTCCAGTGGCCGGCGGTGGCCGAGCGCTTCAAGAAGGCCGAGTACCACGGGGGGATCCTTTGATCTTCGTCACCGTCGGCACCCATCACGACCCCTTCGACCGTTTGCTCGACGCGCTCGGCCAGCTCGACGGCAGCGAGCTGGTCGTGCAGTACGGACCGGGGTCCCCCCCACCCGGCGTCGCTCGCGCCGAGGCCTATCTGCCGTTCGAGCAGATGGTCGCGTGCTTCCGCGCGGCGGAAACGGTGATCACCCACGCCGGCGTCGGCAGCATCCTCTGCGCCCGCCGCGAGGGTCACACGCCGCTGGTCGTCCCCCGCCGCCACGACCTCGGCGAGCACGTCGACGAACACCAGGCCGAACTGACCCGGCAGCTGGCGGCGCGCGGCAGCGTCGTCGAGGTCACCGACCTCAGCCACCTGGCGGAGCTCGTCGCCGCAGCGCCACCACAGCAGCCAGTCACCGAGGCGCCGGAACCGCCGCTCTGCCCGAGCGTCCGCGCCGCCCTCGCCGGCGAGTCCTAGGCCCTGCCTAGAGCAGCGTGGCGTAGATCCGGTCGAGCCGCCGCGCGACCTCGTCGGCGTCGAGCGAGTGCGCCTTGGCGAGGGCGCCGGCGGCGAGGCGCCGGCGCAGCTCGGGGTCGGTGGCGAGATTGACCAGCGCCGCCGCCAGCGCCGCCGGGTCCTCGGTCGGGACGAGCAGGCCGTCGGCACCGGGGTCGACCACCTCGGGGATGCCGCCGGCTTCGGTCGCCACCACCGCCAGCCCGTAGGCCATCCCCTCCAGCAGCGCCATCGGCAAGCCCTCCGAGCGGGAAGCGATCACAAACGCGTCCGAGCCGCGCAGCAGCGCGTCCTTCTGCTCGGCGTCGCGCCAGCCGAGCCACTCGACCCGGGCCTCGCGGGCGAGCAGCGCCTCCGCCTCGGCCGGCGGCTCGCCCGGCCCGGCCAGCCGCACCCGCAAACCGGGCGCCTTGGGCAGCGCCCGCTCCAGCGCCGCGACCAGGACGTCGCCGCCCTTGGCGACGTTGGCAAAGCCGCCTAGGTACGCGAGCCGGACCTCGCCGTCGGCGGCCGGCTCGCGCTCGAACGGCGGGATCACCGGCGCCGGGTTCGGCACCACCTCGACCGCAGCCAGCCGGTAGGCCTGGGAGAGCATCTCGGCGCTGGCAGCGGAGACGGCGAGGACGACCTCGGCGGCGCCGAAAGCGCGGCGGAAGAGCCGCAGGCTGCCCTTGTCGCGGGTCCAGGAGAAGTAGGCGATCTCGTCGGCGCCCGAGTGCATCTGCAGCACCACCCGGCGCCGCAGCGCCTTCGCCAGACCGATCACGATCGCCTTGCGGTAGGAGCTGCCGCGCACGGTCGCGTGGACGTGGACGATGCGGCCGCGGCCGGCGATGCTCCAAGCGGCGATCCGGGCGAGGGCGGCGCTGAAGTCGAAGAGCTGGCCGAGCTTGCCGGGGCGGCGGTAGGTGACGACGACGTCGAGCTGGTAGCGCTCGCGCAGCGGCGATTCGAGCAGCGCCCGCTGTGCAGTCGGCATACCGCCACCGATGTTCGGATCGGGGCCGACCTGAAGGACGCGTGGGAGCCGGGAGCCGGGCTCAGGCATTGCCGACGTCCCCGATCCCCGGCAGGTTGGCGGGGGGTGCGCCCCAGCGGCCGCGGTAGCGGTCGATGACCCCGCGCCAGGTGCCGACCGCGAGCGCCCACGGTTCGGCCGTCCCGCCACCGCGGAGGTGGGCCGCGCGCAGGCCGGCGCGCGCCAGGTTGAGGCCCACGAGCCAGAGCGAGCGCAGGGTCGAAGCGGCGAGGCCGCGCGCGCCCTGCGCCCGCCCGGCGTACTCGATCCCGTTGCGGGTGATCAGGTAGGCCCAGGCGCCGATCCGCTTGCCCATCCCCGAATCCTGGTCGGCGCGGGCGGCGGGGACGAGGCCGACCGCGAAGCCGGCGCGGCGGGCGCGGAGGCAGAGGTCGGCCTCCTCGCAGTAGCCCCAGAAGCGCTCGTCGAACTCGCCGACCCGCTCGAAGACCGCGCGGCGGACCAGCATCGTGCCGCCGTCGACCCAGTCGCTGTCGAGCACCTCACCGGCGCCAGGCGGCAGCCGTTTGCGGTGCGAGTTGGCGCCGTTGGCGTCGGTGACGCCGCCGAAGGAGTAGGGCACGTCAGTGCCCGGCAGGACCAGCGCCGGGCCGAGAATCCCGTAACCAGGCTGGGTGGCGAGGACGCCGCGCAGGGCGACGAGGGCGCCGGGCCGCAGACGGGCGTCGTGGGTGAGGACGAGGATCTGCTCGGCGCCGCGCTCGAGCTGGCGGCGGATGCCGGCGTTCATGCCGCCGGCGTAGCCGGGATTGCCGCCGGTCGCCAGCACCTCGACGCCGTCCGGGGCGCTCGGCGGAGCTTCTCCCGGCGCCGCTTGGTTATGGACGAGGACGATCGCGCTCGGCGCCACCCCCTCGGCCGCAAGCGACTCGATCAGCGCCCGGAACTCGCCGCCGGCACCGTAGGCGAGAACGGCGACGCCGAGGCCCTCCTCATTTGCCACGCGCGCTCCTCGCCCGCCGCTCAAGCGCAACCGCGAGCGAGGCGAGCGCGCCGACCGGGCTGTGGCGCTTGCCGAGAACCCAGCTGGCGGTCTCGCGCTGGTCGGTCTCGAACCGCTTCTTGTAGCCCTCGTCGCCCCACATCAGGTCGTAGATCGCCGCCCCCTCCGCCGCCGCCTGCTCAATCGTGTGGGCGAGCAGGACGGTGCCGAGGGCGAAGTCCTCGTACTCCTTCGCAAGGCCGGAGAGCGAGTAGCAGTAGCGCTCGCCGAGCCGCCACCCGTACCAGGCGGCCCGCGGGGCGCCGTCGGCTTCGGCGATCCAGAGTCGCAGCCAACCCTGCTCCAGCGCCGCGGCAGCAAAGGCACGCTGGAACTCGCGCACCTCGGCGGCGCCCGAGGAGGAGCCGCCGCGCTCGTCCCAGCGTTCGTCGTGGAGCTCGAGGAAAAGCTCGAAGTCGGCGTCGAGCTGGGCCGGGTCGGTCGTCATCCGGAAGCTGAGCTCATGCTCTTTTTCGAGCTTGCGGCGGCGGCGGCCGAGCTGGCTGCGGAAGTTACGGCTGCGGGCCGCCAGGTAGGCGTCCCAGCCGCCCTCCTCGAAGCCGATGAAAGGCAGGCAGTCGCTGCGACGCTCACGCGCCGCGGCGACGCCGCCGTCGACCCCCGCCGCCCAGAGCGCCTGCGGCCAGGCGCTGTCGCGGTCGATCCGGTCGAGTACGAGCAGTTGCCAGTCACGCCGGCGCTGCTTCAGCAGCTCCGCGCAGGCAGCTGCCATCTCGGCCTCGTCCTCGGGCCGGCAGGCGGGCGTGAACCAGTCGCCCCGGCGGGCGCCGGCAAAACGCAGAACGCGGACTCCCCGGGATCGCACCCGGACCAGCGGCAGCACCCCTCGCACCTCCCCCTCGCGCCGCCAGACGAGCGCGTACGGCTCCTCAGAGGGATACGTTGCAAGCCAGGCGCGGAACCACTCCGGAGTCAGAAACGGGTTGGCGCGAATCTCCGCCAGGCGGCGCCAGGCGGCGGCGATCGCCTCGTCGGCGACGACGCTGTCGGCGAGCACCTCGACCGTGGTTACCTCGGGCACCGGCCGAGTCTATGGACGGTTGCGGCGCGGGCCGCATCCCAGTCGTGCCTGGGTTACAAAATTTCTTTCGAGCGCGGGTGGACAAGTGTTCGAGTCAGGGCTCGACAACTTGATGAGGGCGGACCGCGGGCCGAGTGGTGGGCATGCGCTTTTCCGCCCGAATCGCCGCTCTCCTAGCCGCTTCCGCCGTTCTCGTGAGCCTCTGCGCCGGGACCGGGACGGCCGTCGCCAAGCCCGCCCCCCAGAGCGCGAGCAAGTCCAAGGCCTCCAAGAAGAACAAGAAGCAGCGCCGTCATCACCGCCAGGCGCGGGCGCGGCGCCAGGCGAGCGACGGCAAGCGCGGCGTCGCCGACAACATCAGCCTCACCTCGATTTCCTCGAAGTCAAAGGCGGTGGCGAAGCCGAAGGCCACGCCCTCGAGCGTCGCCGGCCTTCTCTTCAACGGCGCCCGCATCTCCGACTTCGACCTGATGCAGGCCGCGCCGGGCGCGATCACCGAAGTCCCGGACCCCGCCGGCAGCGGCGAAACCAATCTCCAGATGACGGTCAACGACCGCGACGTGGCGCCGATTACCCCGACCGAGAATCCCCGCGCCCAGCTGCTCTCGCCGCCGATCATCGACAACGGCGACGAATTCTGGCTTTCGACCAAATTCTTCATCCCAACCAACTTCCCCTCCTCGAGTCACGGCTGGATGTCGCTGGTCTCGATCTACGGCGCCCCCTTCGGCGGCTCCAGCCCCTGGCAGGTCGAAGTCGTCGACGGCCGCCTGCAGTGGATGCGGAACGGCACCTACAACTACGACGTGCCGTGGCAGATGCCGCTGATCAAGGGCAGCTGGGTGACCGTCCTCCTGCACGAGCGCTTCGCCTCAGACGGCTTCGTCGAAATGTGGATCAACGGCCAGCAGGTCAGCTTCTTCAACCGCGAAACGAGGCTGGCGATGCAGACGATGGACCGCAGCAACAACGGCGACTCGAACTCGGCGAAGATCATGCAGTACCGCGAAGCCGGGATGTTCGAAACCGGCACCGTCGACTTCGGCGCGCTGAAGATCGGCACCACCCGCGAATCGGTCGGCTGAGCGCCGGCGGGCTCCTCGGCGCCTGTTAGCTTGCGGCGCCGATGGCAGACCTGCTGGCGATCATCTCCCCCGACCGCACGCGGACCGTTTCGGTCGACGATCTGACCGCCACCTACGAGGCGCTGCGAGGGCCGGCGGCGAGCGCCGACACGGCCACCTGCGGCTGGGCGGCGGTCCGCGTGCTCGACCATCCCCAGCCGCCGCTGGCCGGGATCGAGCGCGGCGAGCGTGGCTGGGCGGCCTGGGCCGGGGCCCTGGTCGACCCCGCCGTCGCCGCCTCCGGCCCGCTGGAGCGGCTCGACGGGCAGTTCGCGCTGCTGCGCCTCGAGGAGGACGGCGAGACGCTGCGGCTGGCGACCGACCCGCTGGGGATGAAGCCGCTGTTCGTGGTCGAGGCCGGCGGCCTCACCCACGTTTCCACCTCCGCCCTCGTCCTCGCCAAGCACCTCGGCAGCGCCGCCTCGCGCCGCGGCGCCGAAGCCTTCCTCCGCACCGGGATCCAGTTCGGCCGCGCCACCCCCTGGGAGGGGGTCGAGCGCCTGCTGCCGGCGGAGGCCATCGCCTTCACCCCGGCGGGACAGGCGCGCGACGTCTACTGGCGGCCCGCCGTCGACCCCGAGGTGCGAGAGCTCGACCTCGCCGCCGGCGCGGAGCTCGTCGCCGAGCGGCTGGCGGCGGCGATCGCCTCGCGCTACGGCGGGCGCCAGCCCTGGCTCGACCTCACCGGCGGCTTCGACAGCCGGCTCGTGGCGCTGCTCTCCCAGCGGGCGGAGCTCGGCTTCCACGCCAACACGATCGGCGACGAGGGACTCGAGGACGTGCGGGTGGCGGCGCAGGTCGCCGCCGCCGCCGGCTGGCCCTGGACCCGCATCGGCCTTCCTGGCGACTGGACGGAGGTCGCTCCGACCCGAGTCGAGGAGGCGCTCGCCTGGGGCGACGGCAACCTCGAGGCGCTGCACCTGACCGAGGTGATCCAAGGCCACCGCGAGAAGGCCGCGAGCGAGCCGATGCTGCTCACCGGGGGCGGCGGCGAGCATTACCGCGACTTCGCCTGGATGCACGAACTGTGGCGGGCGAAGCGCTCGACCAAGGTCGACTTCCGCCGCCTGCTCGCCTGGCGGGCGATGGGCCCACTCGACGTCTCCGCCCTGCGCCGGGACCCGACCGCCGCCGCCGAGGCCCAGCTCCTACCCGAGCTGGAACAGCAGGCCGCCCCCTTCTCCTCGCAGCCGACCACCTTCCAGTGCGACGTCCTCTACGCGTTCAAGTCGAGCGGGCACTTCGGCGCCTACCAGTCGAGTGCCGGCCGCTGGGTCCAGATGGAGATGCCTCTCTACCTGAAGCCGGGCCTCCTGGGTGCGATCTCGACGGCGCCCGGCGAGCGCGGCTTCCACCGGCTGATGCGAGAGATGATGCGTTACCTCGACCCGCGGATCGCCGCGATGCAGACCGAGACCGGCGGCCCCGCCGAGCCCCTGCGGCTGACCAACGCCCTCCGCTTCACCCCCTACGTCTCGCGGCGGGCGCGGCGCCTCGCCGCCCGCCTGCGCGGTCGGGCAGGCGGCCCTGCCGGCGACCCGGCGGCCCCCGACCAGCGCCTGCGCGGCCGCGCGGCGATCATCGTCTCCCTGCGCGACCAGGGCCGCCTCGACCCGGCGAAGATGCGCTCCGCGGCCCTCTATGAGCCGGAGCGCCTGGGAACCCTGCTCGACCTCGCCGCCAGCGAACCCGGCGCCGTCGACTGGGCCCTGGTCGGCCGCATAGTCACCCTCGAGCTCGCCCTCGAAGCCGTCGGCACCGGCATGGACTGACCCCTTTGATGGTGTGGCTGCCATTTCGTCCGCATAGCGAGCGAAATGGCAGCCACACCGCCCAGAAGCCTCAGGTGGAACTCGGCTCGATCACGCCAAATCCGTCCCGAATCACCCGCTGAGGTACCGCTCGTACGCCGCCAGCGTCATCGCCCCGACGTTGTCCCAACTCGCCTCGCCGATCGATGCCGCCGCCTCGGCGCCGACCTCGGCTGCCAGGCCCGGCGCGCTCACCAGCTCGGCGATCGCAGCCGCCAGGGCCGGCGGGTCCTCGGCCGGGACGACGCGGCCGCCGCCGTCGGCGACCAGGTCAGGCAAGCCGCCGACATCGGTGACGATCATCGCCCGCCCGTACTGCTTGGCTTCCGACCCGATCCCGCTCTGGCTCGCTTGCCGGTAGGGCAGGACGACGCAGGTCGCCGCCTCGAACAGACCCGGCACCGCCTCCTCGGTGACGTGTTCGTTGCGCAGCGTCACCCGCGGGTCGTCGAGCACCGGATGCGGCTCGACCTCGCCCGAGCCGGCGACCACCAGCGTCGTCTCCGGCACCCGCTCCCAGACCGCCGGCATCGCGTCGAGCAAGGTGTCGAGGCCCTTGTAGTGGGAGATACGGCCGAAGAAGAGCAGCGAGGGCCGCTCCGGCAACGGCGCCGGCTCCGGCAGCGCGATCCCGTGCGGGACGATCTCGGCCGCGTGGCGGATATCGCCGAGCGCCCGCAGTTCGTCGACCAGCACCTGCGAGTGGGTGAAGATCAGATCGGCGTGGCGGCGCAGGTGCTTGCGGACGACCCGGATCCGGGTCGACGGCTGCGGGTCGCCGGGGTGCGGAGCCGGGTCGTGGACCGTGTCCGCGTAGCGCCGCCAGGGGTAGCCGCCGGCGACGGCGAGCCGCAGGTCGTGGGTGAGCGAGTCCTGGATGTGGACGAAGTCGGGGTTCCAGCGACCGAGCTGACGGCGCAGGGCCAGCATCTCGCGCAGCTTCGAGGGATCGCGGACGCGGCCGCCGATCTCGATGTGGCGGGCCCGGCCGTCGAGCATGGCGGCGACGAAGGCGCGCATTGCCCCCGGCTCGCCGCCGAACTCGAGGTCGTGGTCGCGGCTCAGCAGGACGACGTCGCAACCGTTGTCGGCGAGGCCGCGGGCGAGGCCGGCGGTGTACTTGACGAACCACTCGCAGGCGAGCAAAACGCGGGGCTGCTCGGCGGCCATCAGGCGAGCCTCCCCCGGGCCGAGAGCCGCGCCCGCAGCCAGCCGTAGCTGAGCTTCTCCGGCAGCATCCCGAGCGAGCTGGCGGCGAGCCAGCAGATCACGCCGTAGGTGCCACCGGTCGCCACCGCCCCGGCCAGCGCCGGCAGCCGCGTGTCCGGGATCGGGACGCCGACGACGTAGACGACCGCGTACGGGATCGCGACGACCAGGGTGAGGATCGCCGGTGGCCCGACCGCGTGGCGGAAGTCCTGCCAGCCGAAGCCGTAGCGACGGTGGAAGCGGACGAGGAAGACGGTGCTGGCGATCACCTCGGCGGCGACGGTAGCGATCAGCACGCCCCAGAGACCGAAGATCGGGGCGACGGCGAGGGTCGAGGTGACGTTGAGGACGACGACGAGGAGGGCGGTCTGGGCGACCAGGCCCGGGTGGCCGTCGGCCATCACCAGCGTCATCGCCACCCCGGTGGTGAGGCTGGCGGCGAAGGCGAGCGAGAGCAGGACGACGATCTGGTCGGTCTCAGGCGGGCGTTCTCCGAGCCAGGCGACGAGCAGAAACGGGCAGCTGACGCAGAGGCCACCGAACATCGGCAGCGCGATCGAGAGCGACGAACGGGTGTAGTGGGCGTAGAACTCCTCGATCACCTGCTTGCCGCGCTCGACGATCTCGGCCGTCGCGGTCGGGATCATCGCCGAGAGGGTGATCGTGCCGAAGGCGAGGACGCCCTGGACGACACGGTTGGCGATCTCGTAGGCGCCTGCCGTCTTCGGTCCCAGCATCGCCGCGATGATCACCTTGTCGGTCTGGACGTTGACCAGCTCGGCGGCGGTGATCGCCTGGCTCTTCAGCCCGAAGCCGATGATCTCCCGCGCCCGCTTGCGGTTGGGCCGGCTCAGGTAGGGGCCACGCCAGACCCGCAGCAGCGCCCCGATCGAGAGAAAGACGGCGATGACCGAGGCGGCGGCGTTGGCGACGGCGTAGTCGGTCAGCTGCGTGCTCTGGGTGAGGACGACGACGCTGGCGACGAAGTTGACGATGCCGCCGAGGACGAGGGCGACGTTGGGCGGCCCCATCCGGCGCAGCCCGATCGGGACCGCGTTGATCACGTCGATCAGGAGCGCCGCGATCAGGATCCCGACCGAGGAGAGGGCGACGACCCGCATTTCGTCCGTGTCGAGGACGCCGAGGACATCGCTGAGGAGCGGCGCCGCGAGCGCGGCGGCGGCCAGCATCACCACCCCGAGCGCGACCACCGCGGCGACGCCGACGGCCACCGACTCCTCGATCCCGCGGCGATCTTCCTGGGCGTCGAAGAGGGCGACGAAGCGGGCCAGCGAGCGGGTGATCCCGAAGTCGAAGAGGCGCGCGTACTGGGCCAGCGCCCCGGTCACCGCCCAGACCCCGAACTGGGCGAGGCCGAGCCTGCTGAGCATGATCGGGGCGAGGATGAAGCTGAGCCCGAAGTTGATGAAGAGCGGCCCCGACTGGAACAGCGTGTTGCGGAAGATGCCGCGCCCGCGCCGAGGCTGCTCCTCCGTCGTCGTCTGCTCGCTCACGCTCCCCCACCCCCTGCCGCCCGCTCCAGCACCGCTTCCAGGCCGGCGACCGAGCGCTCCCAGGTGAAGCCGCGCAAGCGCTCGGCACCGGCAGCGGCGAGGCGCAGGCGCAGTCCGTCGTCGCCGAGCAGCGCCAGCACCTGCTCCCCCATCTCCCCGGCCCGCTCGGGCGCCACCACCAGCGCCGTCTCGCCGTCGATCGCGAACTCACGGGAGCCGCCGTTGTCGACGGTGACGAGGGCGCAGCCGCAGAGCATCGCTTCAGAGGCTGGCAGACCCCAGCCCTCCGAGCGACTGGCGCCGAGGAAGATCGAACAGGAGTTGAACAGGGCCCGCAGCTGGGCCGGCGAGGGCAGCTGCTCGTACTCGATCCATCCCGGCAGCTCGGCCGGGCGGTCGCGGGTGCCGAAGAAGACGGCGCTGACGTCCGGCCGGGCCCGCTTGGCCGCCTCCATCGCCGCCAGCACGTCGGGGCTGCCCTTCGCCTCGCCGGGGTGGTGCAAGGATCCGAGCCGCGGCGCTCGCTCGGCCGGTGCCAGGTCGACGCCGAGCCGGTCGAGGTCCATCCCGAGCGGGACCCGGGTCGTCCGCTCCGCCTCGCCCAGCTCGGCGGCGATCTCCTCCAGCCAGTGGGAGATCACGACCTTCTCCAGCGGCAGTTTCCAGGTCGCGTCGACGCTGTCGACGTCGCCGTCCCAGGTCTCGTACCCCTGGATCAGGTAAGCGCCGCCCGCTCCCCTGGCCGCCGCCGCAACCGCAATCGGCCCCGCCGTGTGCCAGGCGGTGGCGACGAAGACGTCAGCGTCGGGCAGGGTCTCGGGATTCGGCTCGAGAATGGCGGCGAGGTGGACTCCCGGCTGGAAGTCGAACCAGGGAGCGATCCGTGCGCGGCGCAGATTCAGTTTCGTGATCCAGATCCGGGCCCGGCGCCGCTCCGCCCGCGAGGCCGGCGGCGAGAAGCTCCAGGGGTGCAGCACGGTGACCTCGTGGCCGGCCCTGGTCAGCCGGTTCGCGTACTCGTAGACGACCTTGTAGCCGCCGGTCGGCCGCACCCCCTGTCCGGGCAGCAGGAAGACGATTCTCATCGGCTCGAACCCCGCTTCCCAGAGCCGCCGAAAGCGGGTCGGCGACCGGGGCGCCTACCTATACTCGGCCCGTGCAGGGCCACCCCCGCAAAGTCCTGATGGTCGTCAACGCGCTCCAGCCCGGAGGCGCCGAGACCCAGCTGATGCATCTTGCCGAGGGACTCGCCGAGGCCGGCCATCAGATCACCATCTGCTGCATGAACAAGGCCTTCGTCCCGACCGAGTCGGTAAGGGCGGCCGGCGTCCAGATCGTCGAGCTCGGCGCCGCGCACAAAATCGAGCGGCTGCTGGCGGTGCCGAAGCTGGCGCGGCTCGCCCGCCGCTTCGAAGTCGTCCACTGCACTATCTGGGATGCCAGTCTCTGGGGCCGCATCGCCGCAATCCTCGCTCGCCGTCCGGTCGTGGTCGCCGATCACTCGACCGACCGCTCGATCCACACTTCATCGAAAGGAGCTTCGCGGGAAAGCTGGGTGGCCCTGCACAACCGCCTCCTGGATCCCTTCACCTACGCGACGGTCGCCTGCGCTGCCTCGCAGCGGCCGGTGCTGCTGAGCGAAGGCGTCGACCCGAACAAGATCGTCTACATCCCCAACGGGCTGCCGATCGCGGCGATGCGCTCGACCGCCGCCAGCGCCCCCGGCCGCGACGCCGTCGGCCTGCCGGACGGGGTGCCGCTGGTGATCCAGGTCGGGGTCTTCCGCGAGGAGAAGAACCAGGTCGGGGCGCTCGAGGCGGTCGCCGGGATCCGCGCCGCCGGCCTCGACGCCCACCTCGTCTTCATCGGCGACGGCCCGACCAAGGAGGCGGTCGAGCGGCGAGCCGGGGAGCTCGATGCCGGTGAGTGGGCTCACTTCCTCGGCCGCCGCTCCGATGTGCCGGCGCTGCTGCCGCTGGCCGACGTCCTCGTCCAGCCCTCGCTTGCCGACGCGATGCCGCTGACCGTGATGGAGGCGATGGCGATTGGGGTTCCGGTCGTCGCCACCAAGGTCGGCGACGTCCCTTCGATGCTCGAGGGACGGGCGGGGCTGGTCGTGCCGCCGGGCGACCAGGCGGCGCTGGAAGCGGCCCTGACCGAGCTGCTCGGTGACCCCGCCCGCCGCGCCGAACTCGGCGCCGCCGGCGAAGAGATCGCCTCCGGCCAGGATTCGGCGACGATGATCCGCAGCTACGAAGACCTCTTCGACTCGGCGGTGGCGGCCTGATGCACGAGCCGCTCGGGCTCTTCGAATGGCGCTTCCCGGACCTGACCGGGTTCCTCAGCTCGAAGCTGGGGCAGATCCTGCTCGGCGGCATCGCCGGCGCCTTCCTCGGCGCCGCGATCGCTTCCAAACTGAGCCTCGTCGCCCTCCTCGTCGGCGCCCTGCTCGCCGCCGGCGCCCTCGCCGCCGCCCTGACCAGGCCCGACCGCGCCTTCTACGGCCTGGTCGTGGTGATGGTCCTGATCCCGACCTACTCCGCCCCGGGCGTCGGCCCGATCCTCTTCATCCCCGCCGCCGGGCTCGCCTGGATCCTCGCCGGCATCCTCGCCTGGCGCAACGCGATGCAACGTGGGCGCCTGTTCAACCTCAATGCCCTCGACGGGCTGGTCGCGCTCTTCTTCGTCCTCATGCTGATCTCCTCACAGGTCTCGCCCCAGGTCGAATTCAAGGAGTACTACAACGACGTCTTCGCCTGGCTCGGCCCCTACCTGGCGGCGCGGCTGCTGCTCCAGGACTGCGAGCACCCAGCGCGGGTCGTCGCGATCGCCTTCGCCGTCGGCACGGTGCTGATCGCCCCGGTCGCGGTGCTGGAGACGCTGGGCTCGAAAAATCCGTTCTTCAACTTCCAGTTCAACGGCGCCGAGTCCTCGGCCTTCGGCAATGCCGTCACCCGCAGCGGCGAGGTCCGCGCCCAGGCCTCGTTCGGTCACCCGATCGCGCTCTCGATGTACGTCTCCGCCTCCGCCCTGCTCTCGCTGGCGATGGTGATCTACGCCAAGCTGCCGAAGGAACGGCTGGCCTGGATCGCGCTGGCGGCGCTGGCGGTCGCGGTCCAGGTGATGACGGTTTCCCGCACCGGCTACGTGATGCTGGTGATCGGCGGCGTCCTGCTGGCGCTGACGACGGCCGACCAGCAGCTGCGGCGCCTGCTGACGACGTTCGTCGCCATCGTCGCCCTGATCGTCGTCGTCGTCAACATCACCGGCACGGGGCCGGAAGAGCTGCAGATCTTTCCGTCGAACAAGGCGGAGACGGCAAGCGCGGAAGAGGTGACGGAAAGCAGCGCCTACCGCGAAAAACTGCTCGACAGGGCAACCGAACCGGGGGTCCTCGGCCTCTGGGGCAACCCTTACAACAAGGTCACCAACGGAGTCAGCCTCAGCAACACCTCGGTCGACAACGAGTACATCATCCTCGGCGACAGCTGGGGCCTGATCCCGATGTTCGCCCTGATCGCGGTCATCGCCGGCCTCCTGGCCTCAATCGCGCTGGCGCTGAGACGCGAAGCGCTCGACCTCGTCGTCTTGCCGATTGCCGCCGTGACCAGCCTCTGCGCGCTCTTCTTCGTCGCCTTCATCACCCAGCAGCAGGTGATGGTCTGGCTCTTGATCGGCTGCGCCAGCGCCGCCAGCGAGCGCACCCTGCGCGGGAGACGGCTGGCGAGAATGCAGCCCCGCCGGCCGCTGGAGATCGAGCCTCAGCCCTTGGCCGCGATCCCCGACCGCTTGTAGTAGTTGTAGCGCTTGCGGTCGGGGTCGGTGAAGGTGGCGATCACGCCGACCGGCGTTTTGCCGAGCAGCGAAAGCTGTTTGATGAAGGCGCGGGCGCCGTCCTGGGTCGTCCGCCGCACGCCGCCGACCGCCAGCACCTCGGAGACGAACGGGGCCAGCGCCAGCGCGTCGGAGACGACGCCGAGCGCCGGGCTGTCGATGATCACGATTTTGAAGCGCGACTGCAGTTCGCCCATCAGCGCCTGCATCCGCTCACTCTCCAGCAGCTCCGAAGGGTTGGGCGGCACCGGCCCGCTTGGCAGCACAGCCAGCAGTCGCGGCTCGGTCGAGGTCGGAACGTCGAGTTCGACCTCGAGCAGCGCCTCCTCCAGCGGTAGCCCGGAGAGCACGTTCGAGAGACCGAGGGTGGCGTGCCCGGTCGCGTTGCGGAACTCGCTCTCCTTGCGCAGATCGGCCTCGATCAGGACCACCTCTTCGCCGACCTCGGCGATCGCCGCCGCCAGCCCACGGGCGACAGTCGACTTGCCGTCGCCCGGTTCGGGACTGGCGAGCAGGACCGAGTGCAGTTCGCGGTCGACGTTGAAGTAGCGCAGGTTGGTGCGCAGGTTGCGGAAGTCCTCGGCTTCCTGCGAGAGCAGGATGCCTTTGATGCCCAGCTTGGAGAGGTCCTTGCTGCGCGAGATGCGAGCGATGATCGGCGCCCCGAACAGGTCCTCGAGCTCCTCCGGGCTGCGGACCCGGCGGTCGACCCGCTCCAACAGCGCTGCCAGGCCGAAGCCGAGCAGGAGCCCGGCCAGGATGCCGAGGATGACGTTTTTTTTCGTCTTCGGCGAGGACGGGCTGGTTGGGATTCCGGCCGGCTGCACGAGCTGGGTGCGGCCGGTCTGCAGCGCCTGTTCGACCTTGAGGTTGGTCAGCCGTTCCTGCAGTTTGACGCCGGAGCTGCTGGAGACTTCGGTCGGCGACATATCGGCGAGGCTTTTTTCGACCAGGTCGATGCCCTTCTGGATTTTGGCCTGGTCGGTTTCTTTGCGGAAGGCGATGTAGGCCTTGCTGTAGCCGTTGGCGATTTCGGCCGAGCGTTCCGGCACCGGGGTGGTGGCGGAGATGTCGGAGACGTTGGCCTGGCCTTCGCCGGGGCTGGAGCTGATCGATTCCAGGACTTCACCGGCGGTCGTCCCGTTGCCCATTTCTTTCGCCGCACGGACGGCGACGACGGGCAGTTTGGCCAGCACTTCGTTGGTCTGTTTGACGCCGAGGAAGTTGATGTTGCCTTCTTCTTCTTCGAACAGCAGCGTCGCCGTTGCCGTGTAGAGCTTTTCTTTCGAAGAAGAGACGAGGAACGCCATCAGTGGCACGGCGATGATGGCGACGAGGAATACGACCTTGCGGCGCCGCAGTACGCGGAGCACGTACTCCAAGGCCCCCTCGGAACTAGGCATGGCGGCATCCTTCGGCACTTCGTGGACAAAACCTTCAGGTCCGCGCCGCGGGCGCCGAGAGTTCATCCAAGGCTCCGCAGCGCCTGCAGGGCGCGGATCGCCAGCGGCGAGTCGAGCCGGCGAGCGCGCGCCCGCATTCGTACTTTGCGCTCGCTCTCACCGAAGTAGACCCCGACCCGCGGCCACTGCAGGGCCAGGGCCGGCGCCGGGCCCCGCGGGACGGTGACCGCGAAGCGGTAGCCGGCCTCGGCGGCGGCCCGCACGGCGCGCTCGTCGTAGTCGCTGTACGGATAGGCCAGCGAGGTGCACGGGGCACCCATCTTCTCTTCGCATTCGCGCATGGAATCGGTCAACTCAGCTTTTATCGGCTCGTCGGCGATCTTCGATAACCGTGGATGCGTCTTCGTGTGCGAGCCGATCTCCCAGCCGGCCGCCGCCAGCCCGCGCAGCTCCTCCCAGCCCATGCAGGCAAGCTCGTTCTCGTGCGGGGTTCCCACCCAGACGTCATACCCGTCCCAGCCCATCAACTCACCGCTGTCGGGGTACTTGGTCGGTACGAAGACGGTTCCCGGCACCCCCAGCTTGGCCATGATCGGCGCCGCCAGAGCGCCGACCGAGCTGTGGGCGTCGTCGAAGGTGACGACCATCGTCTTCTCCGCCTGCGGCACCGTCAGCGCCTCCGTCAGGGTGGCGCCGCGGTAACCGCGGCGAATGAACTCGGAGAGCTGCCGCTCGAAATCGCCCGGCCGCACCGTGGTCGGGGCCGGCCAGGTCTCGCTGATCCCGTGGTAGCAGAGGACGAGCAGGTCGCTCATCGCCGGTTCAGCCCTCTCCGGGCTCCCGGCGCGGGACCAGCACCAGCCGCTTGAACTCGGCGACGAGGACGCCGTCCTGGTTGAGCACTCGGGTGTGGACCTTGACGATGCCGCGGTCGGGCTTCGATTTCGACTCCTTGACGTCCAGCACCTCGGTCTCGCAGAACAGGGTGTCGCCGTGGAAGACGGGGTTTGGGTGGCTGAGCTCTTCGGTCGCCAGGTTGGCGATCGCCTTGCCGGAGACGTCGGAGACCGACATCCCCAGGGCCAGCGAGTAGACGAGCGGCCCGACGACGACGTTGCGGCCCTGCTGGGACTGCTTCGCGTAGACGTCGTTGATGTGCAGCGGGTGGTGGTTCATCGTGATCAGGCAGAAAAGGTGGTCGTCCGCCTCGGTCACGGTCTTCGCCGGCCAGTGCTTGTAGACGGCACCGACCTCGAACTCCTCCAGGTAGCGGCCATAGCTGTGGGCGCCAGAGGCCTCGCGCTCGGCCTGGTCGGTTACCAGCTCGTACTGATCGGTCATCGGTTCGCTTCGCTCCTGTCGTCCGGTTTTACGGCGTCCGATGCTATCTGCCGCGCCGGGAGCAACGAGCGGCGCCCGACGGCAATGGGCGCCGGATCCCGTATCTAGACTGCCGACGATGAGAATCGGGATCATCGGCCTCGGCTACGTCGGCCTGCCGCTCGCTGTCGCCTTCGCCGAAGCCGGCCACGACGTCGTCTGCTTCGACGTCGACGAGGCGCGGGTCGGCGCCCTGCGCGAAGGGCGCAGCTACGTCGAGGACGTCGGCGACGAGGTCCTCGCCCCGCTCGGCGCCAGCCTCCACCCCACCACCGACGCGGCGGAGCTCCGTGGTTGCGGGGCGGTGATCATCTGCGTGCCGACGCCGCTGACCGACGAGCGCGAGCCCGACCTCAGCTACCTCGAGGCGGCCGCCGTGACGCTGGCCGCCGAGCTGGGGCGCGACCAGTTGGTGGTGCTGGAGTCGACCACCTACCCCGGGACGACCCGCGAGCGACTCGGCCCGATCCTCGAGCAGGGCTCCGGCCTCGCCGCCGGGGCCGACTTCCACCTCGCCTTTTCGCCGGAGCGGATCGACCCCGGTCGCACCGACTTCACGGTGCGGACGACGCCGAAGCTGGTCGGCGGCATCAGCGCCGCCAGCACCGAGCGGGCACGAGCGCTCTACGCGGAGATCTGCGACGAGGTCGTCGTTCTTTCCAGCCCCGAGGCAGCGGAGCTGGCGAAGCTGCTGGAGAACGTCTTCCGCTCCGTCAACATCGCCTTCGTCAACGAGCTGGCGCAGCTCTGTGACCGGCTCGGGATCGACGTCTGGGAGGTGATCGACGCCGCCGCGACCAAGCCGTTCGGGTTCATGCGCTTTGACCCCGGGCCGGGGATGGGCGGCCACTGCCTGCCGATCGACCCCTTCTACCTCGCCTTCAAGGCCCGCGAGCACAAATTCGATCCGGCCTTCATCGAGCTCGCCGGCAAGGTCAACCAGGCGCAGCCGGCCTACTGCGTGGAGCGGATCGAGCGCCTGCTCGGGGAAGCCGGCAAGGCCGTCGCCGGCGCCCGCGTTCTGATCCTCGGGGTCAGCTACAAGGGCGGCACCGGCGACGTCCGCGAGTCGCCGGCGCTGAAGATCATCGGCCGCCTCCAGGATCTCGGCGCCGAGGTCTCCTACCACGACCCGTTCGTGCCGCGGCTGCCCGGCCACGGCCTCGCCTCGGTCGAGCTCGAGCCAGCGCTTGCCGCAACCGATCTGGCGGCGATCGTCACCGCCCACCCCGGCGTCGACTACGAGCGGGTCGTCGCCACCGCTGCCCGCGTGATCGACTTCCGCAACGTCACCAAGGGCATCGAGGCCGGGAACTTGACCAGGCTCTGAGCGCCGTCGGGCTCAGTGGACTTTGCGCAGCTTCGCCCGTTCCTCCTGGCGTTCGACCACCTGGACGATCAGCTTCACCACGTTGGAGTCGCCGGTGACCTTGATGTGGCCGGTCTCGGCAGCTTTGCGGTAGCTCTTGATCGTGCCTTTCTCGGCCAGCTGGTTGAACTGCGGGCGGTCGATTTCGACCAGGATCCGCTCGTCCTGGGCGAGGTCCTTGGTGATCTTCGGTCCCGGCAGCTCGACCCGGTAGAGCTGGATGTCGTGATGGGCCTTCAGCTCCAGGCCGAATACGAGCTTGAGTTTTTGCAGCGCGGGAACTTCCGCCTGAAACCGCTCGATCGCGGTCTTGATCAGGTCGGCGGTCGAAGCCATCAGCTCAGCCGCGTCCCATCTAGATCTTGTGCCGCTGGAGGAGCTTTTTGCCGATCACCATGCGCTGGATCTCGGAAGTGCCCTCGCCGATCAGGAGCAGCGGCGCGTCGCGGTAGAGGCGCTCGATCTCGTACTCCTTCGAGTAGCCGTAGCCGCCGTGGATGCGGAAGCTTTCTTCGACGCAGAACTTGCCCGTCTCCGAGGCGAGGAGCTTGGCCATTCCCGCCTCCAGGTCCGAGCGCTCGCCAGCGTCCTTCATCCGCGCCGCTTTGCGGGTGAGGAGGCGGGCGGCCTCGAGCTGGGTCGCCATGTCGGCGAGCTTGAACTGGATCGCCTGGTGCTTGGCGATCTCCTTGCCGAAGGTCTTCCGTTCCTGGCTGTAGCGGAGAGCAAGCTCGAGGGCGCGCTGGCCGATGCCGACGCCGCGGGCGGCGACGTTGACGCGGCCGACCTCGAGCGCGTCCATCATCTGGATGAAGCCCTGGCCGACGCCGGCCTCCTCGCCGCCGAGGATGCGCTCCGGCGAGCACTGGTAGCCGTCGTAGACGAGCTCGGTCGACTCGACGCCCTTGTAGCCCATCTTCTTGATCTTGGGCGGGACGTCGAGGCCCTTGAAGTCGCCCTCGTTGGTTTCCGCCCAGGGCTCCTTCTCGGTGATGAAGCAGGTCATCCCCTTATATGGAGGATCAGCCTGGGTGTCGGTCTTCATCAGGACGAAGACGACGCCGGAGCCGAGCCCGTTGGTGACCCACATCTTCTGGCCGTTCAGCTCCCAGTTGCCGTCCTCGCCCTTCTTGGCGGTGGCCTTGATGCCCTGGACGTCGGAGCCGACCTCGGGCTCGGAGAGGGAGAAGGCGGCGCGAATCTCGCCGGTCGCCATCTTCGGCAGGAAATGCTGTTTCTGCTCCTCGGTGCCGAACTTCATCAGCAGGTAGGAGCCGATGAAGTGGGTGTTGACGACGCCGGAGATCGAGATCCAGCCGCGCGAGAGCTCTTCGACGATCATCGCGTAGGTCGTCAGGTCGAGCCCCATGCCGCCGTACTCTTCGGGGATCGTCACCCCGAACAGGCCGAGCTCCTTCATCTGCTCGACGATCGGCTCGGGGAAGGAGTCCTCGTGGTCGTAGTGCTCGGCGTTGGGGATGATCTGCTCGTCGGCGAACTGGCGGACCATTTCGATGATCGCTTCCTGCTCGTCGGTCATTTCGCGATGCGCAGCGGTGTCTACGGCCATTGCTCCTACCTGAATCGAAGATTTTCTGGGGTCGTCAAAGAATTGCTTGGTGATTGAAGGTTATCCGGCCCGCCGCGCCCAGTGCCGAGCCGGAAAGGCAACGGCCGCGCCGCGAACGAAGTCGCGGCGCGGCCGTCTGCCGGGTGGCTGCGGAGGAACTGCGCTTACGGGGTGAGCGTCACCGACCAGCGGATGCTGCTGAATTCGTTCGGGCCACCGCTGGGGTGAGCCTTGAGCGAAATCAGATCGCCGGCCGAGAACGACACCGTGCCCGCGTTGGTGCAGCTGGTGGCGCTGCTGCCTTCGACTTTGCAGGTGACGCTGGTTTCGGAGCTGCCCTTCATCACCGTGAAGGTCCAGCTGTTGCCGGAGCCGGCGTTGCCGCTGATCTGGACAGCCAGGTTCGAGAGCGTGCCCCCGACCGGAATCACCGTCTGCCAGCTGCTCTGCGTGGTCGACATGTTGTTGGTGGTCACGAACGCACCGGCGTAGACGTCGTTGAAGGTGCTGCTGGCTTTGGCGGCGATTCCCGAAAGAATCGCGGGGCCGTTGGCACCGTTGGTCCCGTTCGTTCCGTTGGTTCCGTTGGTTCCGGGGGCACCTTTTTCACCGGTGGCGCCTTTTTCGCCTTTTTCGCCTTGCAGGCCTTTTTCGCCTTTTTCGCCGGTCGCGCCTTTTTCACCTTTCGCGCCGGTTTCGCCTTTTTCGCCTTTGGCACCGGTTTCGCCTTTGTCGCCCTTTTCGCCTTTTTCGCCTTTCGGGCCGACGAGGGAGGTCGGAGCGCTCCAGCTGCCGCCGTTCTTGGCGAAGATGGAGTAGTTGGTGGTGTTGATGTAGAAGTCGCCATCAACGCCGGTACCGGCGGTGGGCGTGGCGGTGCCGTTCAGAACGGACTTGCCGTTCGTCCCGTTGGTGCCGTTGGTCCCGTCTTTACCGTTGGTCCCGTCTTTGCCGTCGACACCGTCGGTGCCGTCGGTGCCAGCCGGGCCCGTTTTACCGTCCGGACCGATCAGCGAGGTGCCTTCGGTCGGCCATTTCTCTTCGGCGTTCTTCGGGCCGTAGAGGGTGTAGGTGTCGAGGTCGAGGGCGAAGTCGCCAACGGCGCCGACGTTGTCGTTCGGGAGCCCGTGACCGCTGAGGATCTGGTTCCCCTGCTCGCCCTTCGGGCCTTTGTCGCCCTGGGGACCCTGCGGGCCCTGGGGGCCGACGTCACCGGTGTCGCCCTTCTCGCCCTGCGGGCCCTGCGGACCGGTGTCGCCTTTGTCGCCCTTCAGGCCCTGCGGGCCCTGCGGACCGACGTCACCTTTGTCGCCCTTCTCGCCCTGCGGGCCCTGCGGGCCTTGCGGGCCGACGGCGCCGGTGTCGCCTTTGTCACCCTTGTCGCCCTTCAGACCCTGAGGGCCGACTTCGCCCTGCTCGCCCTGCGGGCCGGTTTTACCGGTGTCACCGGTCTCGCCCTTCAGGCCCTGCGGCCCCTGGGCACCGGTGTCGCCCTTCTCGCCCTGCGGCCCTTGCGGGCCCTGGGCACCGACGGCGCCATCTTTGCCGTCTTTGCCGGGCTCGCCCTTTTCGCCCTGCGGGCCCTGGGCACCGGTCTCACCCTTGTCGCCCTTATCGCCCTGCGGGCCTTGCGGACCGACAGCGCCGGTCTCGCCCTTCTCGCCCTGCGGGCCTTGCGGACCCTGGGCACCGACGGCGCCATCTTTGCCGTCTTTGCCGGGCTCGCCCTTTTCGCCCTGCGGGCCCTGGGCACCGGTCTCGCCCTTGTCGCCCTGCGGTCCTTGCGGACCGACAGCGCCGGTCTCGCCCTTCTCGCCCTGCGGGCCCTGGGCACCATCTTTACCGTCTTTACCGGGCTCGCCCTTTTCGCCCTGCGGGCCGATCTCGCCCTGCGGGCCCTGAATGCCCTGGTCACCCTGCGGGCCCTGCTCGCCGATCAGCGAGACGCCGTGGTCCGGCCATTCGCCGTTGGCCTTGGGGCCGTAGAGAACCTGGTTCTGGGTGTCGAGGAAGAAATCCCCGTTTTTCCCGATCACGTTTGAGGGCTGACCCTCACCGTTGAGGATGGTCTTACCGTCGACGCCATCAGCGCCGGGGAAACCCTGGTCGCCCTTCTGACCCTGGGGGCCGACCTCGCCCTGAGGACCCTGCGGACCGACGTCACCCTTATCGCCCTGCGGGCCTTGGGCGCCGGTCTCGCCCTTGTCGCCCTTCTCGCCCTGGAGGCCCTGCGGACCCTGGGCTCCGTCTTTACCGTCTTTACCGGGCTCGCCCTTCTCGCCCTGTGGGCCCTGAGGACCGACGTTGCCGGTGTCACCCTTCTCACCCTGGAGGCCCTGGGCACCGGGGGCGCCGTCGGCACCCTTCGGACCCTGGGGTCCCTGCGGGCCAGCCGGACCGATCGGGCCGGCGGGACCCTGCGGACCCTCGGCGCCGTCTTTACCGGGTTCGCCCTGTTTGCCCTGTTCGCCCTGGATGCCCTGAGCACCCGCGGCGCCGGCAGCGCCAGTGTCGCCCTTCTGGCCACTGGTTTCAGTGACGC
The DNA here is from genome assembly GCA_035509895.1 of Solirubrobacterales bacterium. GTDB lineage: Bacteria > Actinomycetota > Thermoleophilia > Solirubrobacterales > 70-9 > VAYN01. Next base: position 260 of record DATKIA010000089.1, on the reverse strand, counting down.
CGAGGACTTCCTGGGCCGACTTCGGCAGAACCTGGATCAGCTGCTCGCCCTTCTTGCACTTGGGGCCGGGCGCGAAACGAACGGCTCCCTTTTCGGGGCCGCTCTTGATAACGCAGAGGTTGATGGTGGTCAGCGTCTTGGCGCTGGCCGGCTGCGCGAACGCGAAAAGCGCGGCCAAGCCGGTGAAGGTCATGAGCGCCGCGATCGCAAATGCCAGCCACCGCGATACAGACGGGGCACGGTGTTGTGCAGTCATTGGT
>DATKIA010000088.1:0-32151 GCA_035509895.1 Solirubrobacterales bacterium | reverse complement strand
GCTACTAGTGGGCGAGCTCGACCTCGTCGAAGTGACGGGTGCCGTGCTCGATCTCGAGGTCGGCCTCCTGCACGTCGGCGCCGGCGACAAGAGCGGCGGCGGTGCAGTTGGCGCCGCTGCCGTTGTCGTCATGACCCGAACCGGAGCTGCCCGGGCCGGAGTTGTCGCCGCCACCGTGGTCGTCACCGGGCTCGGCCTCGCCGCCACCGCCGTGGTCGTCGCCCGGCTCTGCCTCGCCGGAGCGGCCGCGCCGGTCGTCACCGCGGCTGTGGTGGCGCTCGATCTCCTGGTCCTCGCACTTGATCTTGGTCCGGCTATTGACGATGCCGCTGACCGAGCCGCCACGGCGCAGGTCGATCGTCAGCAGGCCGCTGTCGGCGTCGAACGAGGCGATCGTGCCGACCACCGTGCGGTGATGGTGGCGACCGTGGTGGTTTCCGTTGTGGTGCCCGTTCTCGTGGTTCGCCTCATGATTGGGGCCGTCGTCGGCGCCTTGGCGCGCGGCGGAGACCATCGGGATCGCCAGCAGGGCCGCCACGCCCAGTGCCAGCGCCAGCAGGCCGCCGAGGCGGGCTCGGCTTCTGTTCCTGGCGTGGTTCATCTTCTTCCTCCTTTGGATTGACACGTTCACCGCTTCAACCCGAGGCGAAGGCGAAGATCACGGACGAATTACGAATCGTCGGAGCCGTCGCCCGAACCGGAGGATCCGGATCCAAGGTCGTCGGAGCCTCCGCTGGACCCTGAGCCGCCCGAGGTGGACCCGGAACCGGAGCTGCCGCTCGAGGTTCCGCTCGAGCCGGAGCCGCCACTGGAGCCGGAGGAGCCCGATGAGGATCCGGAGCCGCTCGAGCCGGACGAGCCGCCACTGGACCCGGAGCCGGAGCTACCTGAGCTGCTGGAGTCCGAGTTGGAGCCAGAGCTGCCCGAGGACCCGCTCGAACCGGAGTGACCGGAGCCGCTGGAACCGGACCGGCCTGAGTTGTCGCTGGGTCCGGAGCCACCCGAACCGCCGGAGCTGCCGCCAGAGCCCGAGTCGCCTGAACCGCCCGAGCCCGGGCCGGAGGAATCGCTCGGACCGCTGTCATCACCGCCGCCGTGACCGCGGTCGCCGCGACCGCCGTGGTCGTCGCCGGGCTCCGCCTCGCCGTGCCCGCCATGATCGTCGTCGGGCTCGAGCTCGCCGCTCGATCGCCCTGGGCCGCCATGCGACGAGTCATCCCCGAGCGGGTTCGAGGTGGCTGCCGGTCGGTTCGAGTCGTGGCCGCGATTGCTCTGCTCGACCGCGACGCCGGCGCCGACCGAGCCGGCGACGAGGACGGCGGCGACGCCGATCTTCGCCGCGCCGGCGGCCCCGAACCCACCCAGGGCGGCGGCCGAGCCGCCGGCGGCACCTGCGGCCCCGGCCGCAGCGGCCGCTTCGCCACCGCCGTCGAGCAGGAACTTGAGCAGCGGCAGCGGCAGCAGCAAGCCGACGCCGTCGCGCAGAGTCGTGCGTGCCCGGTGGATCGCCTGCCGCGCGGCGCCGCCGCTGAGGCCGAGAGCGGCGGCGATCTCCTCGTGGCTCAGCCCTTCCAGCTCGCGCATCACGATCGCCGCCCGCTGCGTCTCCGGCAGGGCCCGCAGCCGCTCGGTCAGGTCGGAGATCTCCTCGCGGCGCTCCGCTTCGACTGCGGGGCTGGCGCCACCGGCCATCGTCTCGCCCAGCTCCTCGGTCGGCGGTGGGCTGTCGCGAATGTCGTTTAGAGCCGTGTTGCGGACGATCCGGTAGAGCCAGGGCCGCAGCTCGATCTCGTTCTCGGACCCGCGCAGGGCGAGCAGCGCCTTCGAGAAGGCGTCCTGGGTGACGTCCTCCGAGTGCGAGCCGACGATCGCCGCCGCGAAACGCTCCAGCGGTGCCCGGTAGCGGCGCACGATCTCCTCGAAGGCGAGCTCGTAGCCGTCCCGGACCAGGGCGACGAGGCGACGGTCGGGCTGCGTACGCAGTGCCGGCGCCAGGAAGAGGCGGGAGGCGACGCTGTCGGCTGGGGGCGGGGGCATGGTCTCGATCGTCTCCGTCAGGGATACCCGGCTTGCGGGGTGGCGGTTCGATTGCCGTCGCCTTCTTAACCCGGGCAGGTCGCGAAGATCACGCGCGGTCTCCTGATAGCTGTCGCTTAACGTTCCGCTGAGGGCGCGGGTTCACTCGCCATGGTCGCTCTGGGTCGCGACTTGCCGGTCTCGATCTGAGAGAGGGCGCTGGCGGAGATGTCGAGCCGCCGCGCGACCTCGCGCAGGCTGAGGCCGAGCTCTTCACGGGCGCTGCGGAGGCGCTGCCCGACTTGGGTTGAGTCGTCAGCCGCCTCGGTCGCAAGGCTGTTTAGCCATAGCGCACGTTATGAGGCGATCGGTTCCGGCTTGCGAGCCTGATCGGCCTTGCCGGCGAACTCTGGTGGCGCGATCGCAAGGTAGTGGGAGAAGGACCAGTCGATGAAGCGCTTGTTGCCCATCAGCCGGATCGCCGGTCCGAGCAGTCGTGGCGGCACCCGTGGCACCAGCTTCTGAACGCGCAGCATCCACTTGAACTTCCACTCGTGCGAGTCGTTGAACTCGGCGTAGGTCGCGGCCGCCTGCTCGCGGCTCTGGCGCTCTTCGACGACGGCACGCAGTTCGCGCCCAAGCGCGATCCCGAAATAGAGCGCGGTCCGGATCCCCTCGGCGCTGAGCGGCAGGCAGTGGCCGGCCGAGTCGCCGGCGAAGAAGACGCCGCCCTCGGTCGCTCGCCGCAGTTTGTGCGGGATCCAGTTGCCCTGGTACTCGTTCGGCTCCTTGCCGAGGTCCTCGGTCAGCAGCACCGTCGTGTCCTTGACGTGGAAGCGGGGGTCGAAGGAGCCGACCCCGATCCGCAGCTCGTCCTCGGCCGGGAACGACCAGCCGTAGCCGGCCGGCACGTATTTGCGGTCGATCCAGATCTCGAGGTCCTCGCTGGCGCCGCCGGGATGCACCTCGAGCCCGCGCGAGAGCGGGGCGTCGGGCGGCTGGTAGCCGTCGCCGGAGGCGAGAACCCGGCGCCAGCCGAGCGCGTCGACGACCAGCGGCGCTGAGATCACGCCGCGGTCGGTCTCGACCGCGATCGCGCCGTCGCCATTGGCGGGAGCGCCGCGCCCGTTGACCTTAGCGGTCTCGAACTCGGCGTCGCAATCGGCCCAGAGCAGCTCGCAGAGGCGCCGGTAGTCGAAGGTGGAGAAGGTCCAGGGCAGCTTGTAGCGGGAGTCGCCGTGTGGCGTGTGCATGACCAGGGTGTCGAAGCGCTGGCACTCGGAGTCCATCAGGCCGAGTCGCCGCAGCCACTCGGTCGGGATCCCGCAGGCGGAGGTCTGGCGCTCGCCGATCTCGTAGCGGTCGATCACCAACACGTCGGCGCCCGACCCGGCCAGCTCGCGTGCCACGGCCAGGCCGGCGAAACTGGCCCCACATATAAGGACGTCGCGACTCCCGTCCAGGGGCGTGCGTTCCTGGCCCCGCTTCGTGGCTCGAACCGGCATCGACATCAGCGTATCTGTCTCGGCACCGGCCTCGTCGTTTCTGCAATTATGGGCGGCCGTGTCCGCGACCGAGACCCTGACCCCTGCGCCGTCCGCCACGCCCGTCGAGGGCTCCGGCGGCCTGCTGCTCAACATCGACGGGCAGATCGTCCCCAACTACGCGGCGACGATGGTCGCCTTCGACGAGGGTGACGTCGTCAACGGCAAAGTCGTCCGCATCGACAAAGACGAGGTCCTCGTCGACATCGGCTACAAGGCCGAGGGCGTCATCCCCTCGAACGAGCTCTCGATCCGCAAGTCGGTCGATCCGGCCGAGGAGGTCGAGCTCGGTGAGGTCGTCGACGCTCTGGTCCTCACCAAGGAGGACGCCGAGGGCCGCCTGATCCTCTCCAAGAAGCGGGCCCGCTTCGAGAAGGCCTGGCGCAGCATCGAAGTCGCCGCCGACTCGGGCGAACCGGTGACCGGCAAAGTGATCGAGGTCGTCAAGGGCGGCCTGATCCTCGACCTCGGGGTGCGCGGCTTCCTGCCCGCTTCGCTGGTCGACATCCGCCGCGTCCACAACCTCGACGAGTTCATGGGCCAGGACCTCGAGTGCAAAGTGATCGAGCTGAACCGGTCCCGCAACAACGTTGTCCTCTCGCGTCGCGCCGTGCTCGAGGAGGAGCGCAAGGAGGTCCGCGAGCAGATCCTCGGCCGCCTCGAGCCCGGCCAGGTGGTCGAAGGCAAGATCTCCAACATCGTCGACTTCGGCGCCTTCGTCGACCTCGACGGCATCGACGGGCTGATCCACATTTCCGAGCTTTCCTGGAGCCACGTCAACCATCCCTCCGAAGTCGTCGCAATCGGCGACACGGTGCGGATCAAAGTGCTCGACATCGACCGCGACCGCCAGCGCATCTCCCTTGGTCTCAAGCAGACCCAGGAGGACCCGTGGCAGCGGGTTATCAGCACCCACCGCCCGGGCGACGTGCTCGAGGGCCAGGTGACCAAGGTCGTCGCCTTCGGCGCCTTCGTCGAAATCCTGCCCGGCGTCGAGGGTCTGGTCCACATCTCCGAGCTTGCCGACCACCACGTCGAGAACCCGAGCGAAGTGGTCGAGCCGGGCGCCACGCTCAACGTCAAGATCCTTGAGATCGACGAAGAGCGCCGCCGTCTCTCGCTCAGCATCAAGCGGGTCGAGGGCCAGAACATGCCGATGCAGGACCTCGGCGCGCAGATCGCGCAGGCCGAGGGCGGCACCGAGACTGCCGCTGCAGAGGAGGCCCCCGAGGCCGCGGCCGAGTTCGAGGCTGCTGCCGCCGAAGAGGCTCCGGTTGTCGAGGAGGCTCCGGTCGAGGTGGCCGAAGAGCCCGCCGCCGAGGCTCCGGCCGAGCCCGCCGACGAAGCTGCCGAGCTGGTCGAGGACGCAGCCGTCGACGGCGACGTCGAGGCTGAGGCTGCTGAGGCTGCGGTTGTCGAAGAGGCTCCCGCTGACGAGGCTCCCGCCGAGCCCGAGGCGAGCGCCGAGAGCGGCGAGAACGAGGGCACCGAGGGTGAAGAGGCGGAGCAGGAGGGCGAATCTGTCGCTGACCGGCCCGACTCGCCCGACGACACCGATGACGCGGCTGGCGACGAGTCCGACTCGTCCGAGGAAACGACCGACTCCTAAGGCTCGATGCCGCTGACGATCGGCCTCACCGGCGGCATCGCGGCCGGTAAGTCCGAGGCGTTGGCAGCCTTCGCCCGGCTCGGGGCGGCGACGCTGTCCAGCGACGCGGTCGTCCACGAACTGCTCGAGTCGCAGCAGCTGCGCGAACGCCTGGTCGAGCGCTGGGGCCCCGAGGTCGCGCCCAGCGACAGCGTCGACCGCTCGAAGATCGGCGAGATCGTCTTCGCCGACAGCAACGAGTTGGTCTGGCTCGAGTCCCAGATCCACCCCCTGGTCGGCGAGCGCACCGCCGCCTGGCTGGCAGCACTGCCGGCGGAGACCGAGTTCGCCGTCGTCGAGGTGCCGCTGCTGTTCGAGGTCGGCCGGGACGCGATCTTCGACACGACCGTTGCCATCGTCACCGCCGACGAGGTCCGCCGCGCCCGGGCCGAGGCCCGCGGCCACGCTCTCGTCAACGAGCGCGAGGCGCGCCAGCTTCCCCAGGACGAGAAGGCGGAGAAGGCCGAGTACGTGGTTCCAAACGACGGCTCGGTCGAGGACCTCGAGCGGGCGCTGTCCGCGCTGCTCGACAAGCTGGCGAAATGAAGCGCAGGGGTGGTCGGCCCACTAGGCGGAAGCGCCGGCGCTGGCCGGTCTTCGCTGCCGGCGCGGTGATCCTCGGCCTGATCGTCGGCATCCTCGTCGCCGGCGGCGTCTTCGACAAGGCGATCCAGGAGCTGACCTTGCCGCTGCGCCACGAGGACGTGATCCGCCAGCAGTCGAACGAAAAGGGAGTCGACGCGGCGCTGATCGCGGCGGTGATCTACTCGGAGTCGAAGTTCAGCGACGCGACCTCCAGCGCCGGCGCTCGCGGCCTGATGCAGATTACCCCGGAAGCGGCCGAATTCATCGAGCGCCAGAGCGGCGGCACCACCTTCAAGCTCGACGACCTCTCCGATCCCGAAATCAACATCCGCTACGGGACCTTCCTGCTGAAGGAACTGCTCGAACGCTACGACGGCGACGAGGCCGCTGCCCTCGCCGCCTACAACGCCGGGCCCGGCAACGCCGACAAGTGGGGCGGCAGCAACCTCACGGTCGCCGAGATCCCCTTCCCCGAAACCCGCGCCTACGTCGAAGAGGTGCTCGAGAAGCGGGACGAGTATCGCCGGAAGTACGCACAGGAGCTGGGTTACCGGTGAGACTGGGGGCGCCATGAACCCCGCTGCACCCCGACCTCGCGTCGCCGCGCTCGCCCTCGCGGTCGGCCTCGTCCTCGCCGACTCCTCGGTTGTCGTCCTAGCGCTGCCGGAGATCTACCGCGAACTCGACACCAGCGTCGCCGGTGTCACCTGGGTGCTGATCTCCTTCAACCTGGTGATGGCGCTGGCGGCGGTGCCGGCGGCGCTGGTGGCGCGCCGGGTCGGCCCCGGCCGGGCCGCCTCGGTCGGGCTCGCGATCTTCGCCGGTGCCGGGCTCGCCTGCGGGGTCTCCGATCATCTCTCGACCCTGATCGTCGCCCGCTGTGTGCAGGCGCTCGGTGGCGCCCTCGCGGTCACCGCTGCGCTCGAGCTGCTGCCGGCGACGGTTGGCTCCGAGCGCCGGGCGACGCTGGTCTGGGCCAGCGCCGGCGCCACCGGGGCGGCGCTCGGCCCCGCCGCCGGCGGGCTCCTCACCGAGCTCGTCTCCTGGCAGTCGATCTTCCTGATCCAGGTCCCGATCGCGCTCGCCGCCGCGGTGCCGATCCTCGCCGTCGCCCGCCACGAGCAGGCGACCGGGATCATCGAACCGGAGCTGCGCCGCACCGGCAAACCGCACCTCTGGGCCAATCTCGCCCTGGCGATGGTCTCGGCTGCGATCGCCGCCGCCCTCTTCCTCCTCGTCCTGCTGCTGATCGAAGGCTGGCGCCTGTCGCCGATCGGTGCCGCGATCGTCGTCTCGGTGATGCCGCTGGCGGCGCTTGTCGGCAGCCGCCTCGGCAACTACGTCGAGTCGGCGCGAGCGCGGGCGGCGGCCGGCGCGATCCTCGTCTCCGGCGGCCTCGGAGGCCTGGCGCTGCTGCCGAGCGCCGAGGTGGCGGTGACGGTGCCGCCGCAGATCCTGGTCGGTCTCGGCCTCTCGCTGGTGCTCTCGGCCCTGACCGAGACCGCGCTCGGCGGCCGCGCGCCGCAGGCGATCCACGGCGGCTGGACGATCTCCGCCCGCCACGCCGGCGTCGTCCTCGGCCTGCTGGCGCTGACCCCGATCTTCACCCACGAAATCGCCGAGCAGCGCAAGGACGCGATCAACGCCGGCACCGCGGTGATCCTCGATTCCCCGGTCGAACCGCTGCTGAAGATCGACCTCACCCAGAAGGTGACCGACCGGCTCGACGAAGAGAAGGGCAAGGTGCCGACGATCGGCCCCGCCTTCGAACCGCTGCCGGACGACCCGCGGGAGCGGGCGGAAACGATCCAGCTGCGCGAAGAACTGCAGGACCAGCTCAACCGCGGCGCCACCCACGCCTTCAGCAGCTCCTTCGCCCTCGCCGCCCTGCTCGGGCTGCTGGCGCTGATCCCGATCGCGCTCTCGCGGAGGATCGAGCTGTGACCCGCGCGCGCCTGCTCGTGGTCGGCTCGATCGTCCTCTCGCTCGCACTGGTCGGTATCTATCTCGCCGCCGGCGGTGCCTCCTACACGCCGGGGAAGAGCCAGAACCCATGCAAGCACCGGCCCTGGACCAACCCCGACAGCCTCCAGGAGGTCGCCCAGCAGATCTCGCTCTCGGCTCTCGACGGCGCCGCCTGCCAGCTCGGCGTCACCCGCGAGACGCTGGCCCGGGCGCTGACCACCGAAGAAGCCCGCGATCGCTTCGCCAAGCGCTACGGGATCGACGACGCGAAGCTGGCGGAAGCGATCCAAGCCGGCCTCGTCCGCGCTGTCGACGATGCCGAAAACGCCGGCGCCCTGAGCCCACTGATCGCCGGTCCGCTGCGCGGCTTCGTCGAAGACGTCCCGCTTGACCAGGCGATCGAACTCGTCAAGGGCGGCAGCTCCCTGGTCGAAACCTTCCGCAACTTCCTCGGCCCCGCCGGCGACCTGCTCGAACAACTCCTGCCCTGAATCGCCGAGGTTGCCTTTTGCCTGTGCATGACAGGAAAAAGGCAACCTCGGCGTCAGCGGCGCTTTGGCGGCGGGTCGATCTTGAAGTCGCGGCGTTCCGGCGACCACTGAATCCCGGCACAGAGCGCTTCGAGGTTGGTGTCGAGGGCGGCGGCCAGCTTCGTCAGGGTGCCGAGCCGCGGTTCGCGACCGCCGCGCTCGAGCAGTGAGACCTCGGTTCGGTGCAGGCCGGTGCGCGCTCCCAGCTCCTCCTGCGAGATGCCGCTCGCTGCGCGGGCGCGCGAGAGGTTGGCGGCGAACCGTTTGCGTTTGGCGTCCATCTCAGTCCTTGGTCGCGCGCCAGACCCAGAGCATCGCCAGCGGCTGCAGCGGCAACCGCGCCCAGAGCGCCCAGCGCGGGATTTTGCGCAGGTCAAGGCCCTTGATCTGCTCCGGGTTCACCGCCATGTGGATGTTGGCGGGGAAGACCGCGACCAGCAGCGCCAGCAGCCACCAGCGGCCGAAGCGACGGGTGGCTGGGTGGAGGACGGCGACCCCGCCGGCGATCTCGGCGACGCCGCTGATCGCCACCACCTCCTTCTTCACCGACTCGATCGCGGGCGGCACGATCGCCTCGAAGAAGCGCGCTTTGCGGAAGTGCATCGTCCCGGTGAAGCTGAAGAAGGCGGCGAGCGCGAGGCGGATGAGGATCATCGGCGCGCAGTCTGGCACTTTTTGCGCAATTCTCGGCACGAGGCCGGGTAATCCGCCCGCTATGTTCGTCGGGTGCCCGAGTTCGAACTCAACCCCGCTTACACGCCGACCGCCGACCAGCCGAAGGCGATCGCCGGCCTCGCCGAGGGCCTGCGCGGCGGCGAACGCTTCCAGACCCTGCTCGGCGCCACCGGCACCGGCAAGACCTTCACGATGGCGGCGACGATCGCCGAGGTGCAGCGGCCCTCGCTGGTGATCGCCCACAACAAGACGCTCGCGGCCCAGCTCTGCAACGAGTTTCGCGAGTTCTTCCCCGACAGCGCGGTCGAGTACTTCGTCTCCTACTACGACTACTACCAGCCCGAGGCCTACGTCCCGGCCCAGGACCTCTACATCGAGAAGGACTCCTCGATCAACGACGAGATCGACCGCCTCCGCCACGCGGCGACGGCGGCGCTGTTCGCCCGCCGCGACGTGATCATCGTCGCCTCGGTCTCCTGCATCTACGGGATCGGCTCGCCGCAGGTCTACAACGAAAAAATGCAGCTCTTCAAAGTCGGCGCGTCGATCGACCGCGACGAGGTCCTGCGCAAGCTGGTGAAAATGCAATACCAGCGCAACGACCAGGTGCTCGGCCGCGGCTCCTTCCGGGTCCGCGGCGAGGTCCTGGAGATCATGCCCTCCTACGCCGAGTCCGCCTATCGGATCGCGCTGTTCGGTGACGAGATCGAGGGGATCCAGCACTTCGACCCGCTGACCGGCGAAATCCTCGACACGATCGACCACGTCTCGGTCTGGCCGGCCTCGCACTACGTGACCAAAGACGAGACGCTGGAGCGCGCGGTGGCCGAGATCAAGGCCGAACTCGAATCCCGCACGGCGGAACTGGAGGCCGAAGGCAAGCAGTTGGAGTCCCACCGCCTGCGCCAGCGCACCGCCTACGACATCGAGATGATCAAGGAGCTCGGCTTCACCTCGGGGATCGAGAACTACTCGCGGATCCTCGACGGCCGCGAGCCGGGGACGCCGCCGCACACCCTGATCGACTACTTCCCCGACGACTTCGTCGTCTTCGTCGACGAGTCCCACCAGACGATCCCGCAGATCGGCGGCATGTACGAGGGGGACCGCTCGCGGAAGTCGACGCTGATCGATTACGGATTCCGGCTGCCCTCGGCGATCGACAACCGACCGCTGAAATTCGACGAGTTCCTCGAACGCGTCCCGCGCCTGGTGATGGTTTCGGCGACGCCGGGGCTGTTCGAGAAAGCCGAGTCGAGCCGGATCGTCGAGCAGATCGTGCGCCCGACCGGGATCGTCGATCCCTACATCGAGCTGCGCGAGACGCGGAACCAGATCGACGACCTGATGAACGAGGCGCGCAAGGTCGCCGAGGCCGGCGAGCGGGTGCTGGTCACGACCCTGACCAAGAAGATGGCCGAGGACCTGACCGCCTACCTGCTCGAGTACGGGATCAAGGTTCGCTACCTGCACTCCGAGATCGACACCCTGGAACGGATCCAGATCGTCCGCGACCTGCGGCTCGGCGAGTACGACGTGCTGGTCGGCGTCAACCTCCTGCGCGAGGGGCTCGACCTGCCCGAGGTCTCACTGGTGGCGATCCTCGACGCCGACAAGGAGGGCTTCCTGCGTGGCGAGACCAGCCTCGTGCAGACGATCGGCCGCGCCGCCCGCAACGTCAACGGGCGCGTCGTCATGTACGCCGACAGGGAGACCGACGCGATGCGGGCGGCGATGCGCGAGACCGACCGCCGCCGCGCGATCCAGCTCGCCTACAACGAGGAGCATGGGATCACCCCGGAGACCGTGCGCAAAGGGATCTCCGAGATGTCCGAGTTCCTGGCGATGGAGGACCGCGCCCCGGCCAAACGCCGCCGCAAGCGTGGCGACGACTTCCAGACCCCGGAGGAGCTGGAGAAGACGATCGTCGCCCTCGAGGAGGAGATGCTCGCCGCCGCCGACGACCTCCGCTTCGAGGAGGCGGGCCGGATCCGCGACGAGCTGCGCGAGCTGCGCCGCGACTTGGATGGAATGACCGCCGGCGCGTAGCCGCTCGATGTATTTCCCACACCCTGGTGTGGGAAATACATCGAGGGAGTGTCAGTCGAGCAGCGCCACCGCCTTGGCGCTGTCGCCGACGAATTCGCCGAGCACGGCTTTGCCATCGGCGCCGTACTTGATCACGTGAACGTAGGGAGCCTCGAAGCTGCCCTTGTCGTTGCCAGCGCGCTGGGTGCCGCGGACGATCACGTACTCGCCGGCGTCGATGAACTCCTCCGGCTCGACGCTGAACGACGTCCAGTAGTTGGGGATCTGCGCGAAGTTCCCCAGGATGTTGTCGCGACCTTCGACCCGGCCGCCAAGCGGCAGCTGGTCGGAGGTGATCCAGACCGAGTCCTCGGCCAGCCACTCCTGCAAGGCGCCCAGGTCGCCGCGCCCGAAGGCGTCGTAGGCGGCTCGGGCGGTGTCTACGTTCGACATGCTGTCCTCCTTCTGTAGATCCTGCCCGACAACGAACGTAACGCGCGGTTCTGCGGCCCGCAAGTACATCGAGGTATCGGGGGGTTGGGAGTCCGGCCGGCGCCTCGCTCTCTCTAATCTTCAGACGTGGCTCTCGACGTAACCGAAGCGACTTTCGACCGCGATGTAGTCGACCTCTCGCACAAGACGCCCGTCGTCGTCGACTTCTGGGCGGAGTGGTGCGGGCCATGCCGGCAGCTGAGTCCGGCGCTGGAAGCGGCAGAGGCGAGCCGCGGCGGCCGCGTGCTGCTGGCCAAGATCGACGTCGACTCCAACCAGGCGATTTCGGCCCGCTTCGGCGTGCAGGGGATCCCGGCGGTGAAGGCGTTCCGCGACGGCAAGGTCGTCGATGAGTTCGTCGGGGCCGTGCCGCCGGCCAAAGTCGAGGCCTTCTTCGACGCGCTGCTGCCCTCGCGGGCCGACGAGCTGCTCGCCGCCGGCGACGAGCTCTCGCTGCGCGAGGCCTCCGAACTGGAGCCGCGCCGGGCCGACATCGCCGTTGCCCTCGGCCGGGCGCGCCTGGCGCGCGGCGCCGAGGACGAGGCGCTGGCGGCGGTCCAGGATCACCCCGAGGACTTCGCCGCCCAGGGGATCGCCGCTCGCGTCAAGCTGGCCAAGACCGGCCTCGGCGCCGAGGCCTTCGCCGCCTTCGACCGCGGCGAGCGCGAGGCCGCCCTCGACGCCCTGCTCGACGAGCTTGCCGCGCTCGCCAACAACGGCACCGAGGCGCCGGAGGACGCCCGCGACCTGGTCCGCCAAGCCTTCGTCGGCATTCTCAGCGAAGGCGACCAGGCCGACCCCGGCGCCCGCGACTACCGCCGCAAGCTCGCCGCCGCCCTGTAGTCAGGAGTTTTTGTCACAGTCTGGGCATGGGAGCTCGCGAGTTCGAGGTGCGGACGAAGGACGGCCGGCGACTGATCGCCGCGGTGGCCGGGCCGGAAGACGGCGAGCTTGTCCTGCATCACCACGGCTCGCCTGGGTCGCATCTGATGTTCGACCGTCACGTCGAGGAAGGGGCGGAGCGGGGCCTTCGCCACGTCTCCTATTCCCGCCCCGGCTACTCCGGCTCGGATCGACGCGCGCGGCGGTCGTACGCTGATGAGGTGGGTGACGCCATTGCGGTTGCCGACTCGCTCGGGGTCGAGTCCTTCTACGCGATCGGCCTCTCGGGTGGTGGCGGTCCAGCCCTGGCCTGTGCGGCCCTGGTTCCGGACCGCGTCCGCTCGGTCGTCTCCGCCTCGGCCCTCGGTCCGCGGGACGGACTGGGATCCGACTGGCTGCGGGGCGCCCTGCCGGACAACGTAAGGGAGTTCGAAATCCTCGAAGAAGGCGAAACCGAGCTGGTGGCCTGGATCAAGCCGCAGCTCGCCGAATGGATACAGGTCAGGACGGTTGAGGATCTGGAAAGCGATCTCGACGGCTACACCTGCGACGCGGACAAGAACCTCAGCGAGGGCTACCAGGCCTACCGGCTCGCCGCTTGCCAGGCTTTCGGTCCCACCGACCTCTGGGGTTGGTTCGACGACGACTGGGCGATGTGGCTGCCCTGGGGGTTCGACCTCGCCGCGATCACGGTGCCGGCGACGATCTGGCAGGGGGGGCAGGACCGGCTCGTCCCGCCCCAGAACGCCGAGTGGCTGGCGGCGAACGTTCCTGGGGCAACCCCGCGCTTCTTCCCGGAGATGGGCCACATGTCGCTGTTCGACAACCACTACGGCGAGATGCTCGACGATCTGATCGCTTCGGCCAGGTCCTGAGGCGCCGCCGCCCTACCCCGGCTGGTCGAGAAACCGCAGCACCGCCAGCACCCGGCGGTGGTCCTCACTGCTGGCGCCGAGCTCGAGCTTGGAGAAAATTCCGGTGACGTGCTTCTCGACGGCGCGTTCGGTGACGACCAGCTCGGCCGCGATCGCGGCGTTGGAGCGGCCCTCGGCCATCAGCCCCAGGACCTCGCGCTCGCGCGGGGTCAGCTGCTCCAGTGGGTCGTCGTCGCGGCGGCGACCGAGCATCTGCGAGACGACTTCGGGGTCGAGGGCCGAGCCTCCCTCGCCGACCCGCCGCACCGCGTCGGTCAGCGCCTCGACGTCGGCGACGCGGTCCTTCAGCAGGTACCCCAGCCCCTCGGCGCTCTCCGCCAGGAGCTCGCGCGCGTAGGCGACTTCGACGTACTGGGAGAGGACGAGGACCGAGACCTCGGGCAGCTCGGCGCGGATCTCGCGCGCCGCCCGCAGGCCCTCGTCGGTGTGGGTCGGCGGCATCCGCACGTCGACCACGGCGACGTCGGGTTTGTGGGCGCGGACCTTGCGCAGCAGCTCCTCGCCGTCGGCTGCCTGGCCGACCACCTCGAGCCCGGCCTCTTCCAGCAGCCGCACCAGGCCCTCGCGCAGCAGGGTCGAATCATCGGCGACGACTACTCGCACGGGATCCTCGCCGCGATCGTCGTTCCCTCGCCGCTGCGGCTTGAGACCTCGAGCTCGCCGTCGAGCGCGGCGACGCGGTCGGCGAGCCCACGCAGGCCGGTGCCGGCCGCCGGGTCGGCGCCGCCGACGCCGTCGTCGGCGACCTCGACCTCGACCGCGCCGTTCTCGCGCCTGACCCTGACCGTGGCGCCGTTTGCCTCGGCGTAACGGGCAACGTTGGTCAGCGCCTCGGCGACGACGAAGTAGGTCGCCGACTCGACCGGCGAGGGCAGCCGCTCCGCCGGCGTCTCCAGCACCTCGACCGGGACCGGCGAGCGTTCGGCGAGGCCGCCGATCGCCGCCTGTAGGCCGCGGTCGCTGAGGACGACGGGGTGGATGCCGCGGGCCAGCTCGCGCAGCTCGGCGGTCGCCTCGCCGAGCTCGGTCATCGCCTCGTCGAGCAGCTCGGCGGCCGCCGCCGGATCCTCGCCGAGCTTGCCGCGAACCAGGCGCAGGTTCATCGTCAGCGCCATCAGCCGCTGCTGGGCGCCGTCGTGGAGGTCGCGCTCGACCCGCCGCCGTTCCGCGTAGCCCGCTTCGACGATTCGGTGGCGCGAGGCGCGCAGTTCGGCGACCGTCGTTTCCAGCTCCGCCGTCAGCTCCGCGTTCTCCGCGGTCAGCGCCGAGCTGACTTCCTCGGCGCGGCCGATCCGCGAGCGCAGCAGCCCGAAGAGGAAGGAGAAGGGGAGGCAGGCGAAGACCGCGATCGAGGCGATGTAGGTGATGTCCTTGACGGTTTCCGAGACGCCGAGCTCGCCGACGATCAGCAGGGCGAGGACGATCAGGAAGGCGAGGCCGCCGGTGAAGACGACCGGGGTCAGCGCCTGTCGCTCGGTCGCAGGGCTGCGGCGCCAGGTGAGGTAGAGGATCGTGACCGCGGCGGCGATCGCGACGATCCCGCCGAGCACCTGGAAGGCGTTGATCGCGTCGGCGATCCCTTCGTGGCCGCCGATCAGGATCGGGTTTTCGGGGCAGCCGTCGCAGTCCGTCTGCACGGTGGGGTCGACGAAGAGCGCCCAGACCAGTTGCAGGGGCACGGTGACGAAGTAGGCGAGCCCGACGACGCCGCGCTGAATCCGGCTTTCGAGCCGGCCGCTGGGGAAGCTGACAAGGAGGTGGACGAGGATCGCGTAGGGGACGGTCGAACCGATCGTCCCGATCGCGAAGAGGACGCCGTCGTTCGAGGACTGCAGCGCCTGGAAGAACCAGGTGAAGCCGATCGCCGTCATCAGCGGGCCGATGTTGTTGCCGGGGCGGCGGTCCCAGGCGTAGAGGCCGGTGAAGGCGAAGCCCCAGCCGGCGGCGAGGATCAACGCCGTCGCCAGCCCGCGCGGAGTGGTGTGGTCGCTGGTCAGGATCAGCGCTGCCGAGCCGAAGCCGATCAGGAGGGCGAGGACGGCGAGCCCGACCAGGGCCCGGCGCAGGCCGCTCACCCGACCAGCTCCGCCAGGGCCTCGCCGCTGAGGTCGCTCTTGGGGATGAAGCCGCGGGCGGGGCTGGCCTCGACGTCGTCGCCGTACTCGGAGCGGTCGCGGCTCGAAGTGAGGACCACTTCGGGACGGTTCCCTTCGAGCGCCGCCAGGCGCTCGGCGACTTCGAAGCCGCTCAGGTCGGGCAGCTGCACGTCGAGCAGGACCAGGTCCGGCCCGAGCTCGCCGGCGGCGGCAATCGCCGCCGCCCCGTCCGCCGCCTCGCCGACGACTGCGTAGCCGCTGGCTTCGAGCATGCGCCGGGCGCTGGCGCGGAAGCTGGGGTGGTCATCGACTATCAGGACGGACTTCGACACCAGCCGATTGTCCTCGATAGCGGGCGCTTCAGGGGTACGGGCAGCCACACCATCCGTTGCGGAGCACCGCACCCCGAGACGCCTGTCAGCCGCATTGGAAGCGCGCCCCCGCGGTGTGAATCTCGACCTGTCTCATCCATACCCAGATCGAGAGGAGTTCCAGATGCAACCGAAGACCAACATCGCCGCCCGCGCCGCCCGCTGGAGCGCTACCCACCGCAAGCTCGCCATCTTCGGGTGGCTCGCCTTCGTGGTCGTCTCCGTCTTCGTCGGCGGCGCCGTCGGCCAGCGCGAACTGACCGACGCGGAAGCCGTCTCCGGCCAGTCCGGCAAGGCCGAGGTCGCGCTCGAAGGCGCCAAGCTCAACCCCAACAGCGAGGTCGTCCTGATCCAAAGCAAGGAGATGGAGGCCAGTGACCCGGAATTCGAGGCGGCGGTCGCCGACACGACCAGTCGCCTCCAGGCCCTGTCTTCCGTGACCGAAGTCAGCTCTCCGGCCGACGGCGGCGGGCAGGTCTCTGCCGACGGCCACTCGGCGCTGATCGAATTCCGCATCCCCGGCGACAAGGAGCAGGCCGAAACCAAGGTCGACGCCAGCCTCGCCGCCACCGCTGCTGCCCAGCGGGCCAACCCGGACCTGCGGATCGAGCAGTTCGGTGACGCCAGCGCCAGTAAGGCGATCTCCTCCGTCTTCGACGAAGACCTCAGCAAGGCGGAGACGACCTCGCTGCCGATCACGCTGATCATCCTGCTCCTCGCCTTTGGCGCCCTGGTTGCTGCCTTCGTGCCGTTGCTGATCGGCTTCTCGTCGGTGATCGCGACCCTCGGCCTGCTGGCGCTGCCCAGCCAGCTGGTGCCGATGGATCCCAACGTCTCCGCCGTCGTCGTCCTCGTCGGCCTCGCCGTCGGCGTCGATTACTCGCTCTTCTACATGCGCCGCGAGCGCGAAGAGCGGCGAGCGGGGAGGACCGCTACGGCCTCGCTGCAGGCGGCGGCCGCGACCTCGGGCCGCGCCGTCCTGGTCTCCGGCCTGACGGTGATTTCGGCGATGGCGGGGATGCTGCTGAGCGGCGACCCGACCTTCACCTCGTTCGCGGTCGGGACGATGACCGTCGTCGCGGTGGCGATGTTCGCTTCGCTGACGGTGCTGCCGGCGGTGCTCTCGAAGCTCGGCGACCGGGTCGAAAAGGGCCGGATCCCGTTCATCAAGCGTTTGCGGCGCCGCCGCGAAGGCCGCTCGGCCTGGGCCGGCATCGTCGGTTGGACGATGCGGCACCCGGTCGTCTCCGTCGTCGGTGCTACCGGCGTCCTGGTGGCGCTGGCGATCCCGGCGCTGAACATGCACACGGTCGTCAGCGGTGCCGACGACCTGCCTCGCGACATCCCCGTCGTCAAGACCTACGACCGCGTTACCGCCGCCTTCCCGGGCGAAGCCGCGGGAGCGACGGTCGTGGTCGAGGCTGACGACGTTGGCTCCGGCCCGGTCGCAGCGGCGATCGCCCAGTTCCGCGACGAGGCCGCCAGCGACCCAGCAGTCGCCGGGCCGGTGACGGTCGAGCGCAACGCGGCCGACACCGTCGCCGCGATCGACGTGCCCACCGTCGGCAGCGGCTCCGACGCGGAGGCGACGCGGGCGATGGAAGGAGTGCGGGACCGGCTCGTGCCGGCGGCGTTCAACGGCGTCAACGGAGCCGAGGTCAACGTCACCGGCGACGCCGCCCAGTCGAAGGACTTCAACGACCTGCTGGCGGAGCGCCTGCCGCTGGTCTTCGCCTTCGTCCTCGGGCTGGCGTTCCTGCTGATGCTGGTCACCTTCCGCTCGATCGTCGTTCCGATCAAGGCGATCGTCCTCAACCTGCTCTCCGTCGGCGCTGCCTACGGGGTGCTGGTGCTGGTCTTCCAGGAGGGGCTCGGTGAGTCCCTGCTGAACTTCCACTCCAACGGTGGAATCAGCTCCTGGCTGCCGCTGTTCCTGTTCGTGATCCTCTTCGGCCTCTCGATGGACTACCACGTGCTGATCCTCAGCCGGGTCCGCGAGGGCGTCGACAAAGGTCTCAGCAGCGACGAGGCGGTGCGACAGGGGATCGTCGCCACCGCCGGCACGGTGACCAGCGCGGCGATCGTGATGGTGGCGGTCTTCTCCGTCTTCGCCACCCTCACCATCCTCGACATGAAGGAGATGGGCGTCGGCCTCGCCGTCGCGATCCTGATCGACGCGACGATCGTGCGGGCGATCCTGCTGCCGGCGGCGATGAAGCTGCTGGGCGACCGCAACTGGTACCTGCCCCGCAGCCTCGGCTGGCTGCCCCGGGTCCACCACGAGCCCCCGACCCCCGAGCCCAGCCGGGCCTAAGGTCCGAGCGTGGCTGCCATTTCGCCCGCATAGCGGACCAAATGGCAGCCACGCTGTGGTTTTCCGGAGGGGAACATCTGTTCGGTTGGCTATATTGGGCTCTGGTGGCTGCCTCTAACAAGATCGTGATCTCGGGAGCCCGGGAGCACAACCTCAAGGACGTCGACGTCGAGCTGCCGCGCGATGCGCTGATCGTGATCACCGGGCTCTCCGGCTCGGGCAAGTCGAGCCTTGCCTTCGACACGATCTACGCCGAGGGACAGCGCCGCTACGTCGAGTCGCTCTCTTCTTATGCGCGCCAGTTTCTCGGCTTGATGGAGAAGCCCGACGTCGACTCGATCGAGGGCCTCTCGCCGGCGATCTCGATCGACCAGAAGACGACCTCGCGCAACCCGCGCTCGACGGTCGGCACGGTGACCGAGATCTACGACTACCTGCGCCTGCTCTGGGCGCGGATCGGGGTCCCGCACTGTCCCGAGTGCGGTGAGGAGATCACCGGCCAGACCCAGGAGCAGATCGTCGACCGGCTGATGACGATCGAGGAGGGGACCAAATTCATGGTCATGGCCCCGATCGTCCGCGGCCGCAAAGGCGAGTACGGGAAATTGCTCGAGCAGATGCGGCTCGAGGGGTATTCGCGGGTCGAGGTCAATGGCGAGTTGCGCCGGCTCGACGAGGAGATCGTGCTCGACAAGAAGTTCAAACACGACATCTCGGTCGTCGTCGACCGCCTGGTGATGAAAACGGACCTGCGCCGCCGCCTCTCGGAGTCGGTCGAGGCCGCCGCCGGCCTCGCCGCCGGCTTGATCGAAATCGAGTTCGTCGACTCCGACCAGGAGAAGCTGCTCTTCAGCGAGCAGTTCGCCTGCCTGCACTGCGGCACCTCGATCCCGGAGCTGGAGCCGCGGATCTTCTCCTTCAACTCGCCCCACGGTGCCTGCGACCGCTGCCACGGGCTCGGTTTCCAGCGGGTGATCGACCCCGACCTGGTCGTCCCCGATCCGACCCTGTCGCTGGCCGAGGGCGCCCTGCAGCCCTGGAACCGCGGCATCACCGCCTACTGGAGGCGGCTGATCGCCACCGTTGCCGAGGAGTACGGGGTCGACGCCGACCTGCCTTGGTCGAAGCTGAAGAAGAGCGAGAAGGAGATCTTCCTCTACGGCACCGGCGAGGAGCGCCACCTCGTCACCTACACCAACCGCTTCGGCCGCCGCCGCTCCTACAAGGTCCGCTTCGAGGGAATCGTCAACAACCTCCAGCGCCGTTACGAAGAGACCGACTCGGAGACCAATCGCGAGCGGATCGAGGGCTACATGGCCGAGCAGCCCTGTCCGCAGTGCCACGGCGCCCGGCTGCGGCCGGAGAGTCTCGCGGTCAAGGTAGGCGGGCTCAGCATCTCCGAGTACAGCGAACTCTCGGCCCGGGCCGCCGGCGAGTGGATCCGCGAGCTCGAGATGAACGACACCGAACGGGCGATCGCGCGGCTGATCGTGCGCGAGATCACCGAGCGCCTCGCCTTCCTCGACAACGTCGGCATCGGCTACCTCTCGCTGATGCGCTCGGCCCGCTCGCTGTCGGGAGGCGAGGCGCAGCGGATCCGGCTCGCGACCCAGATCGGGTCGCACCTGGTCGGGGTGATGTACGTCCTCGACGAGCCCTCGATCGGCCTCCACCAGCGCGACAACGAGAAGCTGATCGCGACCCTCGACCGCCTCCGCGACCTCGGCAACACGGTGATCGTCGTCGAGCACGACGAGGGGACGATGAAGGCGGCCGACCACCTCGTCGACCTCGGCCCCGGCGCCGGCGAACACGGCGGCCACGTGATCAGCGCCGGCACTCCCGCCCAGGTGGAAAAGGATCCGGCCTCGCTGACCGGGCAGTACCTCTCCGGCAAGCGGTCGATCCCGGTGCCCGAGGAGCGACGCGAGCCGCGCGGGGCGCTGGTCGTCCGCGGCGCCCGCGAACACAACCTCAAGGGGGTCGACGTCGCGATCCCGGTCGGGGTCCTCTGCTGCGTCACCGGCGTCTCCGGCTCCGGCAAGTCGACGCTCGTCAACGAGACGCTCCACCACGCGGTCGCCAATCGCCTGCACCAGGCGAAGCTGCGGCCCGGCGCCCACGACGGGATCGACGGCCTCTCCCAGATCGACAAGATCATCAGCATCGACCAGTCGCCGATCGGCCGCACGCCGCGCTCCAACCCGGCCACCTACACCGGCGTCTTCGACCACATCCGCCAGCTCTTCACCCAGACCCAGGAGGCGCGGGCACGCGGCTACAAGCCGGGCCGCTTCAGCTTCAACGTCAAAGGCGGCCGTTGCGAGGTCTGCAAGGGCGACGGCCAGATCAAGATCGAGATGCACTTCCTGCCCGACGTCTACGTCCCCTGCGAGCAGTGCCACGGCAAGCGCTACAACCGCGAGACGCTCGAGGTCCGCTTCAAGGGCAAGAACATCGCCGATGTGCTCGAGATGTCGGTCGAGGACGCGGTCGAGTTCTTCGAGAACGTGCCGAAGATCGCCCGCCGCCTGCGCACCCTGCACGATGTCGGCCTCGACTACATCCGCCTCGGCCAGCCGGCGACGACGCTCTCCGGTGGTGAGGCGCAGCGGATCAAGCTCGCGACCGAGCTCTCCAAAGTCGCCACCGGCGACACCCTCTACATCCTCGACGAGCCGACCACCGGGCTGCACTTCGCCGACGTCCAGCGCCTGCTCGAGGTCCTCGGCCGCCTCGTCGACGCCGGCAACACGGTGGTCGTGATCGAGCACAACCTCGACGTGATCAAGACCGCCGACCGTCTCATCGACCTCGGCCCCGAGGGTGGGGAGGAGGGCGGCGAGATCGTCGCCACCGGGACCCCGGAGGAGGTCGCCGCGGTGGCGGGCTCCTACACCGGGCGCTTCCTCGCCGAGCTGGTCGAGCCGGCGAAGCCGAAGCGCGGCGGCAAGCGTCACGAGCCGATCGCCGCCTGAGCGCCGAACGGCCGGCGGGACGAGGTGGCCTACTCCACGGACGCTGGTTGGCCATTTCGGAAATTCGCTGAATAAATCCAGGGCATTAGGGGTAGGCTCGCCTGGGGAGAGCAGGTCCACCGAAACCGAGGAGGAGAGATGCTCGATTCAGGTCTTTTGAAGCGCGTCGTTATCGCCTGTGCGGCGCTGCTCGCGATTGCCGCAGTCGCGGCCGGCTGTGGAAGCAGCGACGACAGCACCAGCAGCGGCACTGAAGCCAGCGGCGGTGGCGGCGGTGGCGGCGACTTCACGATCGCCCTCCTGCTGCCGGAAAACGAAACGCCGCGCTACGAAACCAATGACAAGCCCGACTTCGAAAAATCGGTCTCGGAAATATGTTCGGAATGCGAAGTCATCTACTTCAACGCCGGGGGGGACGCCGAAAAGCAGCAGTCCCAGGGCGAAGCGGCGCTGACCAAAGGCGCTGACGTGCTCGTCCTCGACCCGATGGACTCCAAATCGGCGGCGGCGATCGCCGAACGGGCGAACTCCCAGGGCGTGCCGGTGGTCAGCTACGACCGGCTGATCGAAAACGCCGAAGTGGCCGCCTACGTCTCCTTCGACAACGAAAGGGTCGGCGAACTGCAGGCCGAAACGCTGTCGGAAAAACTGAAAGAAGACGGGCACGCCAGCGGCCCGATCATCAAGATCAACGGCGACCCGGCCGACCCCAATGCCGCGCTCTTCAAGGCCGGCTCGAACAAAGGGTTCGAAGCTGCCGGGGTCAAAATCGCCAAGGAATATGACACCCCGGGCTGGAGCGCGGAAAACGCCCAGCGCGAGGCCCAGCAGGCGATCACCGCCCTCGGCAACGAAGGGTTCTGGGGCATCTACGCCGCCAACGACGACACCGGCGGCGGCGCGATCGCGGCGCTCAAAGGCGCCGGCATCAACCCCGAAGAACGGCCCGTCACCGGCCAGGACTCGACCGTCGCCGGCCTGCAGCGGATCCTCGTCGGCCAGCAGTTCATGACGATCTACAAGTCGATCCCGCCACAGGCCGAAATCGCCGCCGAATTCGCGGTCGCCCTGGCCGAAGGCGAAGAACTGCCGCAGGACAAAGTCACCGAAGAAGTCAACAACGGCAAGGCCGACGTCCCCTCGGCGATCCTGGAACCGGTCGCCGTGGTCAAAGACAACATCAAGAGCACCGTGGTCAAAGACGGGTTCGTCTCGCCCTCCGAACTCTGCACCAGCGCTTACAAGAAAGCGTGCGAAGAAGCAGGGATCTCGGGCTGAGCATGAGCCCTGGAGCGCCCCTCCTGGAGTTGGAGGGAGTCAGTAAGCGATTCGGCCCGGTCCAAGCTCTGGACCGGGTCGACTTCGCCGTCAGCGCCGGCGAGGTCGTCGGCCTCGTCGGCGACAACGGTGCCGGCAAGTCGACCCTGGTCAAGGCGATCGCCGGGATCAACACGATCGACGACGGCGCGATCCGGTTCGAAGGTGAGGAGGTCTCGATCTCCAAGCCGCAGGACGCGACCGCGCTCGGGATCGCGACCGTCTACCAGGACCTCGCCCTCTGCGACAACCTCGACGTGGTCAACAACCTCTTCCTCGGCCGCGAGGAGATCGCGCCGGGGGTCGGTCGCGCCTCGCGTCAGCTCGACGAGGTGAAAATGGAGCACGAGACCGCCGACCTGCTCTCGAACCTGGCGGTGACGATCCCGAGCCTGCGCAGCGAGGTCGGGACCCTCTCCGGCGGTCAGCGCCAGCAGGTCGCCGTGGCCCGCTCGCTGCTCGGGGAGCCGAAAGTGGTGCTGCTCGACGAGCCGACGGCGGCGCTTGGGGTGCCGCAGACCAAACAGGTGCTGGCCTTGATCCGGCGCCTGCGCGAGCGCGATCTCGGGGTGGTGGTGATCAGCCACAACCTGGTCGATGTCTTCGAGATCGCCGACCGCATCTTCGTCCTCCGGCTCGGTCGCTCGGCCGGCAACTTCGCCGCCAACGAAATCACCGAGGAGCAGGTGGTCGGCGCGATCACCGGGCTCGGCGATCGCGATAAACAGGAGCAACCAGCGGAGGAGGCGGAGTGAGCGCGACCGAGGCAACCACCGCAGATCAGGCAACCGGCAAAAAATTGGCTCCAGCCGAGACCTTTCGCCGTCTCGTCCAGGGAGACCTCTCCTCGGTCCGCGTGGTGCTCGGCCTGGTCGTGATCGCGATCATCTTCCAGGTCCAGGAACCCCGCTTCCTCTCGGCCCAGAACCTGACCAACCTGATGCTGCAGATCACCACGATCGGGTTGATCTCGGTCGGGATCGTCTACGTCCTCCTGCTCGGCGAGATCGACCTCTCGGTCGGCGCCGTCAGCGGGCTCTCGGCGGCGGTGATGGCGGTGCTGAGCGTCAACCACGGCTGGAACGCCTATCTGGCGATTGCCGCCGCGGTCGCGGTCGGGGCGACGATCGGGTTCGCCCAGGGCTCGCTGTTCAGCCGCTTCGTGATCCCGTCCTTCGTCGTCACCCTGGCCGGCCTCTTAGCCTGGGAAGGGGCGTTGTTGCAGGTGCTGGGCAAGACCGGCTCGCTCAATATCAACGACCCGAAAATCACCGGCCTCGCCAACACCTTCTACTCCGACACGGTCGGCTGGATCTTCGCGGCGGTAATCATCGGGGTTTACGGCGCGGTGCTCGCGTTCGGCTACCGAAAACGCGTCGCGGCGGGGCTTGCGGATGGCGGCCCGCTGTCGCTGATCATCCGCTTCGTCTTCCTTTCGGCCCTGGTGATCGGCGCCGTCGCGATCCTCAACTCCGACCGCGGCGTGCCGCTCGCGGTGATGATCCTGCTCGGCTTCGTGGTCGGGATGGAGTACGTCGCCAAGCGCACCGGCTTCGGCCGCCACGTGTTCGCTGTCGGCGGCAACGCCGAGGCGGCGCGGCGGGCGGGTATCCGCGTCAACCGGGTGCGCGTCGCGGTCTTCATGATCTCCGGCTCGATGGCGGCGATCGGCGGCGTCATGGCCGCCTCCCGGCTGTTCGCGGTGAATCAGAACTCGGGCGGAAACGAACTCCTGCTGCTGGCGATCGCCGGCCCGGTCATCGCCGGCACCAGTCTCTTCGGCGGTCGCGGATCGGTCTGGACCGCGCTGCTCGGCGCGCTGGTGATCGGCTCGATCTCCAATGGCATGGACCTGCTCTCGCTTTCCTCTGCGGTCAAACTGATGGTCACCGGTGGCGTCCTGCTGCTGGCGGTCCTGGTTGACGCCATCGCCAGGCAGCAGCGGCAAACCTCGGGCCGGGTCTAGTCACTCCCCTGGGGGCGGGTCCGCCAGGACCGTCGCCAGGTTGTGGCGGTGCACCGCCACGTAGGGCTCGAAGTAACGCAGGTCACCGGCGCTGATCGCGTCGGCGACGACCTCGCGCAGGGGGAGCTCGCACAACGCCGGCTCCCGGCGGCATCGCTGCAGGAAGCGGACGTAGTCCTGGGTCGCGCTCAGCAGGCCCGGGCCGTAGCCGCCGGCCGCGATCGAATCCGGGTCGCCGTGGTTGGGGAGGACGTGCTCGGGCTCGAGTGCAAGCAGGCGGTCGAGATCGCGCAGATGTGCCGCGAAGCCCTGCGGCTCGTCGACGTAGGTGACGGTGTCCTCGACCGTGTCCCCGGCCAGCAGCGTCGCCGTCGCCTCCTCCCAGACGACGACCGCGTCGTCGCTGTGGATCTCGACCGGGAGCAGCCGCAGTTGCCGCTGCCCGACCGCGAGCTCGGTCTCCGCCGCGATCGTGCGCGTCGGCATGACCAGCGGCGCGATCGCCGGCGGTCCCTCCAGCTCACCGGCTTCGATCGCCTCGCGGTTCTCGAACAGGAGCTCCGCCGTCCGCTCGCCGGCGAGGATCTCGCAGTCGGCGAAGGCCTCGGTGCCGGCGACGTGGTCGAGGTGCCAGTGGCTGAACAGGACCGTCAGTCGCCGGGCGCCCTCGGCTTCCAGCGTGCGCCGGATCGCCCGCCCGTGCTCGACCGAGACATGGGTGTCGTACACGAGCGCCTCGTCGCCGTCAACGACCGCGTAGCTGGCGATGCCAAGCGAGATCGCGCCCTCGTCGACCCAGTTCGGCTGCGGTGCGACCCGGTAGCCGGGCACGCGCCCGTCGTAGAAGGCGAGCAGGCCCGGCGCGGGGCGGAGGACGCGCAGGTGGGCGGTCACGACCGCCTGCCTCAGCGCGCGAAGAGCAGCGAGGCGCCGATCCCGCCGCCGAGGTCGCCGAGCGAGGCGACGCGGACGGCCGGCGGCTTTTCGTCGAGGAAGAGGTGCTTTCGCATCTCCTCCATCAGCGGATCCATGTAGCGGTCGCCGAAGCGGACGCCGAGGCCGCCGCCGATGATCACCGCTTCCGGGTCGATCAGGTTGACCGCGGAGGCGACGCCGGTCCCGAGTGCCTCGATCGCGCGGTCGATCAGGTGTTCGGCGAGGTGGTCGCCGTGGTCGAGCGCGCGCTCCCAGATGCCGCTCGTCAGCCGCGGTTTCTCGTGCTTCTCCATCAGCTTGAAGAGGTCGGTCTTGCGGCCCTCTTCGTGCTGGCGGCGCGCCTCGGCTTCCATCGCCGAGCGGCCGGCGTAGGCCTCCATGCAGCCCTTGCGCCCGCACGGGCACTTGGCGCCGCCGTGCTTGACGACCACGTGGCCGATCTCACCCGCGGCGCCGCGGCCGAGCCAGGGCTTGCCGTCGAGGACGAGGCCGCCGCCAACGCCGGTGCCCCAGAAGACGCCGATCAGGCTCTTGAACTCGCGCCCGGCGCCGAGGTGGAACTCGGCCTCGGTCGCGACCTGGACGTCGTTGCCGACCCGGACCTCGGTTCCCAGCGCTTCTTTGAGCGTTGCCGCGAGCGGGAAGCTGCCTTCCCAGTCGGGCAGGTTCTTGGCGCTGGAGACGACGCCGGTCTTCTCGTCGGCGTCGCCCGGGGAGCCGACGCCTACGCCCTCCAGGGCGCTGGGCTCGACCGCGGCTTCCTGCGCCGCCTCGCGTAGCGCCTCGGCCATCTGCTCGGCGACGCCGGTCGGGCCGCCGTCGGTCGGCGTCGGCCGCCGCGACTGGCCCAGGACCTCGCCGCCGGCGTCGACGATCACGGTCTGGATCTTGGTCCCGCCGAGGTCGATGCCGCCGCGCAGTTTTCCGTCAGCGCTCGTCACTCGGGGGCCGACCCTACTGCCGAGTCCTCTGGAAAGCTAGGGGCATGGCCAATCAACGGGGCTGGCGGGTCTGGTGGCGCAAGCGGCGCTGGTACGAGCGCAACCACCGGCGCCTGCGACGCTGGCGGATCGACCGCCACGCCGCCCGTGGCGGCTTCTTCATCCGCCACCCGGTCGAGGGCGAGCTGCTGGAGGCACTTGACGAGGGGCGACTGCGGATCGGCGAAGGGACGCTGCTCGAGCCCGGCTGCTGGCTGACCTTGGCGCCGGAGGCGGAAATCGAGATCGGCGCCGGCTGCTTCCTCAACCGGGGCACGATGATCGCCGCCCAGGGCCGGGTGACGATCGGCGACCACGTGATGTTCGCCAATGGCTGCTTCGTCGGCGATGCCGAGCACCGCTACGACGATCCCGACCTGCCCGTCACTTGGCAGGGGTTCACGTCGAAGGGGCCGGTCACGATCGGCTCCAACTGCTGGTTCGGTGTCCACTGCGCCGTCGCCAGCGGCGTCACGATCGGCGAGCGCTGCGTGATCGGCGCCAACTCGGTGGTCACGAAGGATCTGGAGCCGGCGACGATTGCGGCGGGTGCGCCGGCACGGGAGATCCGAAAGATCTGGCCAGGATGATGCTGAGCTCGTAGAGCGCGATCAGCGGCGCCGTCTCCAGCAGCATCGAGACCGGGTCGACCCCGGGCAGCGCCGCCGCCAGCACCGCGCAGCCGAGGTAGGCGTAGCGCCGGTTGCTCCGCAGCTGACTGACCTTGACAATGCCGAGCCGGGTCACGGCGAGGATCGCGACCGGGACCTGGAAGACGAGCCCGCAGGCGAGCAGCGTCTGGGCGAAGAAGCCGTAGTAGTCCTTCGCCCTGACCTGGATGTTGAACTGCGAGTCGTTGAAGTTGAGCAGGAACTTGGCCGCCGCCGGCATCACGACGAGGTAGCCGAAGGCGACACCGGCGACGAAGAGAACCGGGATCAGCAGCAGCAGCGGCATGATCGTCCGCTGCTGCTGGCGGCTGAACGCCGGCAGCAGGTAGGCGTAGATCTCATAGAGGACGAACGGCAGCGAGAGGATGATCGCCGCGTAGGCGGAGACGGTGACGGTCGTCGTGAACGGCTCGGTGACGCCGAAGGTGATCAGCTTGCCGTGGTCGGACGGCAGCGGCCCGGCCGCCAATTCGAGCAGCAGGTGGTTCTGCCAAAAGCAGAGGCCGAGGGCGACGCCGAAGACAGCCAGGCAGACGAGCAGGCGCGCCCGCAGCTCGTCGAGGTGGCCGACGAGGCTGAGCTGATCTTCGTGCGAGATCGGTCGGATGCGCCGCATCGCGGGTTCCTCGCTGCTCCGGACCGGGTTCGCTCAGGCGCTCGTCTTCTCGAGCTGCTCCGGGGTCTTCTCGGCCTCGTCATGACCGCCGCCGATCGAGCCTTTGAACTCGTTGATCCCCTTGCCGAGCGACTTGCCGAGTTCCGGCAGCTTTTTCGGCCCGAAGACGATCAGGGCGATGACGAGGACGATTCCTATCTCGAGTGGTCCTATGTTGGGCATGTCTATCTCCGTTTCGTGGGATGTGGAGGGGGAGGGCCGGGCGGACGATACGCCCACCCGGCCCGGTCAATGGACGGCTAGACGAGGAAGCCGGTCTTTTCGACGGCCTTGAGGACTTCGGCCGCGGTCGCGGTGTCGTTGAAGGCGCCGCCGTCGGGCGAGATGTTCATCGAGGTCGGTTTCACCAGCAGGCCGGCGACCGACGCGTGCCGGGCCTCGATCGCCCAGATCGAGAGCGCTGCGCCGACGTAGGCGGGGCTGCTGATGTTCAGAGCTTGGCCGCCGTAGGCTTTGACGCCGGTGTTCTCCAGCGCCATTGAGGTGGCCAGCCATTTCGACTTGCTGGTCGCGTCGCCGAAGTCGACCTTGGGGGCGGCGACGGCCTTCGAGCCGAGCGCTTTCTTCAGGAACGCGACGTGGGCGTTCTCGTCGGCGGTGACCCGCTTCAGGAACGCCGACTCCTGGGCGCCGCTGGCGACTTTGTTCGCCGTCGCCTCGTTGTAGAAGGCGGCCTCCAGGTACTCGAGGGTGAGCGCGTAGTTGAGGATGCCGATGTCGCCTTTGCCGAATTTGGCCGGCGGACGGCCTTTGCCGGCGGCCATCGCGCCGGCCGGGGTGAGGGCGCTGAGCAAGGCGCCGCTGCCCATCACCGCGCCGCCGGCGAGCCCGGCCTTCTTGAGGAAGCCGAGGCGCGTGTCGCCCGGCTCCAGCGACCCAGCCGCTTCATGCGCCATCTCGGCGGCGGCACCGCCGTCGTCGATCTGGTCGAAAATCTCGTTTGGGCTCATCTGCGTCCTACCTTCCGTGGGGGAGTGGCTTTCCCCCAACTGCGGTCGCGAACGGCACCCAGATCACAATCCGTCCGGATATTTATTTCTCCTGAAAGCGGGTACGCGCGCGAACGTTCTTGCGCGGAACCGGTGACATCTCTGCCTATACTTGTGACAGCAAGGTGGCCGTGACCCCTAGGGCATGGACCAATGAACGTAGATCTCCTGACCGGCGATAACCCCCGCACTGATGCGGCCGTGAGCGTGCTCCGCTCCAAGGCCGAGCTCCGCGCTGCGCTGGCGCCCGCGCGCCGGCAGGGGCAGCGGATCGGCTTGGTGCCGACGATGGGCTTCCTCCACGAGGGCCACCTGTCGCTGTTGCGCGCCGCCCGCGCCGAGTGCGACGTCGTCGTCATGAGCCTGTTCGTCAACCCGACCCAGTTCGGCCCGGGCGAGGACCTCGACCGCTACCCGCGCGACGAGGAGCGCGACCTCGCGCTCGCCGGCGCGGCCGGCGCCGACCTCGTCTACGCGCCGCCGGTCGGCGAGGTCTACCCGGACGACTTCTCGACCTACGTCGAGGTCATCGGCCAGCTGACCGGGGTCCTCGACGGCGACCCGGGCCGCCGCGGCGCCGGGCACTTCCGCGGCGTCACCACCGTCGTCGCCAAGCTCTTCAACAGTGTCGGTCCCGATGTCGCCTACTTCGGCCAGAAGGACGCCCAGCAGGTGGCGGTGATCCGGCGCATGGTCCGCGACCTCGACTTCCCCCTGCGGATCGAGGTGATGCCGACCGTGCGCGAGGACGACGGGCTGGCGCTGAGCTCGCGCAACGCTTACCTCGGCCCGGCCGACCGCGAGCGCGCCGTCGCGATCTCGCGCGCCCTCGCCGCGGTCGAGCGCGAGGCGCTGGCCGGGTCGCTCGCCGCTGGGCTCGAAGCTGGGCGCCGGATCCTGGCCGAGGCCGGGATCGAGCCGGAGTACCTGGAGGCCCGCGACGCCGATTCGCTCGACCCGATCGCGGAGCTGGGCGCGCGCCCGGTCCTGGTCGCCGTCGCCGCCCCGGTCGGCGCGGCGCGACTGATCGACAACGTCTTGATTGACCCTGAGCAAGCGGAAAGGGAGCGGTAATGCAAAGGCAGATGCTGAAGTCCAAGATCCACCGAGCGACGGTCACCGACTGTGATGTCGATTACATCGGCAGCATCACGATCGACACCGAGCTGATGGCCGAAGCGGATCTGATCACGAACGAGCAGGTCCACGTCTGGGACGTCGACAACGGTTCGCGCTTCGTCACCTACGTGATCGACGGCGAGCCCGGCTCGCGGACGATGCAGGTCAACGGCGCCGCCGCCCACCTGGTCGAGCCCGGCCACAAGATCATCGTCGCCTCGTTCGGCGCCTACGACGAGTCAGACCTCGAGCACTACTCGCCGGTCGTCGTCCACGTCGACGACGAGAACAACTCAGTCGCCGTCGACAGCCACCCGGAGGTGCTGCTCAAATGAGCTCCGGCGGCCGCTCCCACACCGCGCCCCCGCCCACCGATCGCCGCCCGGTCAGCCTGCCGCGCTTGTTCGAGATGAAGGAGAACGGCGAACCGATCGTGATGGTCACCGCCTACGACTTCCCCTCGGCGACGGTCGCCGAGGCGGCCGGCGTCGACGTGGTCCTCGTTGGCGATTCCGCCGCCAACGTCGTGCTCGGCTATCCCGGCACCGAGTTCGTCTCGATGGAGGAGATGATCGTCCTCGGCAAAGCCGTCCGCCGCGGCCTGAAAACGCCGCTGATGGTCGGCGACATGCCGATGGGCAGCTATGAGTCGAGCAACGAGCTGGCGATCCAGAACGCCCAGCGCCTGGTCAAGGAGACCGGCTGCCAGGTGGTCAAGCTCGAGGCCGGCGGGATCTCGGTCGAGCGGGCTCGGGCGATCGTCCGCGCCGGCATCCCGGTGATGGGCCACATCGGCCTCACTCCGCAGACCGCGACCGCGCTCGGCGGCTACAAAGCCCAGGGCAAGACGAGCAAGGACGCGATCAAGCTGCTCGAGGACGCCCTCGCCCTGCAGGCGGTCGGCTGCTTCTCGATCGTCTTCGAGGCGGTGCCGGCGGCGATCACCGAAACGATCGTCAGCAAGCTCGACATCCCCAGCATCGGCATCGGCGCCGGCCCGGCGACTTCCGGCCAGGTCCTCGTCTTCCACGACCTGCTCGGCATCACTACCGGCCACATGGCGAAATTCGTCAAGCGCTACGCCAACGTCCACGAGACGATGGTCGCCGCGGTCGAGCGCTACGGCAACGAGGTCCGCTCCCGCCACTTCCCCGAGCCCGACCACGTCTACAGCATCGAGCCGGCCGAGCTCGCCGAGTTCCGCCGCTACCTCGACCAGGAGAGCCTGGCCTCAGCCAAAGCCTGGGAGTGGGAGCCGCTGCCGTAGGGACGGGGACCTGGAGATCGTCCCGCTTCCTCATCCGTCTTCCTCGAGGAACTGGTCGAAGCAGGTGCCCAGCGCGCAATAGTGGCTTTCGAACTCCGGCCCGGCCAGCCGCCGCCGTCCAACGCCGGGCAAGGAGACGCTGAGCGGGCCGGTCCAGGCAAAGGTCGATTCCGGCGTTCGTTCGAGGGTTGCGGTGCCATTGAACGGGGGCGGTGGCGCGAAGACGAGGTGTTCTGGCACGGTCTTTGCTTCTGGCGTCATCAAGGTGGATGCGTTGGCGGTGGCGGAGACTTCGCGGAGGACGAACATTCTGTCGCGAAAGAAGTATTCGAAGGCCTTGAACACGATCTCCCGGGCCGGCGGTCTCGCCCAACGCGCGTAGCGGATCACGTTCAGTTCGAGGGTCGGGTCTTCGAGCCCTGGGCCCGCTTCGTGGAACGCTTGGAACAGGGCGGTCCAGCGCTGAGGTTCGTCGTCAGGAAAGCGGCAGTTTTGGCTCGGCCAGGTGAAGAGCTTTGCCTTGGCCCGGCTCGCCTCGACTTCGGTGTAGCCGCCCTCACCGTGGAGACGGATTCTTCCCCGGACGGTCCCGTAGCGAACGGTTCGTCCTTTGCCGCCGCAGTCTTGCCAGGCGGGGAGCTGCCGCGTGTGGCCATTGGCGATGAACCTGACGGAGATCACGCCGATGCCCGGCGGCTTTGCGTCGACCCGGTCCCCGCCGGTAGGTCCGTCGGGGAAGTAGTAGGCAGCTGCCGTCCCTCGGGTTGCGGAGACGAGGATCCCTTGCCGCCTGTTGGCGATGACGTTGATCCGGTACCCACCCGTGCCGCGTAGGTGGAACTGGATGACGTGGCCGGCGGGGGTATGGACGCGATGGGTCTGGGTCCCAGCAGAAGCAGCACCGGGCAGGGCGGTGAGGACGACCGTGGCGGCGAGCGCGACGGTCAGCAGTCGGCGGCTCATCGCACCAGCCACCTCGGGGCGAGCGGCGGTGGCGGCAGCTGAGCGGGCTCGAGCGGCTTGGGCTTGGTGAAGTCGCACCCGCTCGGTGCTCGTAGCGGGCTGAGAACGCAGAGGCTGGTGAGCACTTCCGGGCCGGTCAGGGGCAGGTCCAGGCCGGGGAGGGCGATGCTGAGCGTGCCAGTCCAGCCATGTGACACGGACGAGTTCT
>DATKIA010000087.1:0-11183 GCA_035509895.1 Solirubrobacterales bacterium | reverse complement strand
TCGCCGGCCAGAAAACGCAGGCCATCACCCTGACCGTCAAAAACCCCGGCACGCCGCCGTCGTTCAGCTCGGAACCGTCGACCACCTTCACCGTCGGCACGGCAAAGACGTTCACGATCGCCACCACCTCCAACCCCACCGCGGCGATCAACCTCAGCGGCAGCCTGCCGCCCGGCCTCACCTTCACCGACAACGGCAATGGCACCGCCAAAATCTCCGGCACCGCGACCAATGCGGCTGCGGCGCCCGCCACCAGCCAGCCCTACCCGCTGACCCTCGAAGCGGTCGCCAAATCCGGCAGCGTGCCGCAGTCCTTCACCCTGACCGTGGTCAACCCCGGCACGGCGCCGAGCTTCGAAAGCGCCGCCACGACCGGCTTCACGACCGGCAAAGCGGGCAGCTTCAAAGTTCAGACCACTGCCGCTCCCACCGCTGCGCTGACGATCAGCAGCGGCACCCTGCCGGGCTGGCTGAGCTTCACCGACAACGGTGACGGCACCGCGACCTTCGCCGGCACGCCGCCGGCCTCGGCGGCGCCGGCCGGCTCCTCGAAAAACTACGCCTTCACGCTGAAGGCGAAAAACGCCGTTTCCGAAATCGCGCAGTCGTTCACGCTGACGGTGACGAACCCGGGTGGGATGCCGGTATTCGAAGGCGCCACCTCGACCTCCTTCACCACCGGCGTCGTCGGCTCGTTCAAAGTCACCTCGACCGGGGAACCGACGGCAAGCCTGACGGTCAGCGGCACCCTGCCTCCGGGGCTGAGCTTCACCGATAACGGTGACGGGACGGCGACGATCGCGGGGACGCCGACCAACGCGGCGGCGCCGCCGGCCTCCTCGCAGAACTGGCCGGTGACGGTCAGCGCCGTCAACGCGGTCGGGAAAGCGACCCGGCAGCTGACCCTGACCGTGGTCAACCCTGGTGCCAAACCGCAGATCACCTCGGCCGACTCGACCGGCTTCACGACCGGCGCCGCCGGCAGCTTCGAACTGGTCTCGACCGGGGCGCCGGACGCCACCTTCAGCATCGTCGGAGGGGCGTTGCCGACCAACGTCAAACTGACCAACACCGGCAACGGGCGGGCGACGATTGCAGGCACCCCGCCGACCTCGGCCGCGCCGCCGGCCTCGAGCAAACCCTACGCAGTGACGCTGAAAGCGACCAACGGCGCCGGCAGCGTCACCCAGTCCTTCACCCTCACCGTCACCAACCCGGGCGTCAAACCCACCTTCAGCGGGGTGACGACGGCAACCTTCACGACCGGCAAAGCCGCTTCCTTCACGATCAGCGCGGAAGGGTCGCCGACCCCGGCGCTGAGCCGGATCGAAGGCGAGCTGCCGGACGGCCTCACCTTCACCGACAACGGCGACGGCACGGCGACGATCGCCGGCACGGCGGCCGCTTCCGCGGCGCCGTCGGCGGACTCGCAGCCCTACCCGGTGACGATCAAAGCGACCAACGGCGCCGGCAGCGCGACCAGGGCGCTGACCCTGACCGTCGTCAACCCGGGGGTCAAACCGGAATTC
The DNA here is from genome assembly GCA_035509895.1 of Solirubrobacterales bacterium. Lineage (GTDB taxonomy): Bacteria > Actinomycetota > Thermoleophilia > Solirubrobacterales > 70-9 > VAYN01. The sequence continues at coordinate 9,654 of DATKIA010000087.1, read as the reverse complement.
TCCACCGGGACCGCTACCTCGTTCACGACCGGCACCGCCGGCTCGTTCAAAGTCAACACCAGCGCCGACCCGACGGCGGCGCTGAGCGTCAGCGGCACCCTGCCGGCCGGCGTCGGCTTTACCGACAACGGCAACGGCAGCGCCACGATCGCCGGCACCCCGGCCGCCTCGGCGGCTCCGGCCGGCTCCTCGAAGCCCTACCCGATCACGATCAAAGCGACCAACGGCGCCGGCTCCCGTGAACAGTCCTTCGTTCTCACCGTGGTCAACCCCGGCACCGGGCCCTCGATCAAATCCGCCGCCTCTGCCGAATTCGAAGTCACGGTCGCCGGCTCGTTCGAAGTCAGCGCCGAAGGCAGCCCGAAACCGGCTCTGAGCGTGATCGGGACCCTGCCTGCGGGAGTCAGCTTCAGCGACGAAGGCGAAGGCAAGGCCAAGATCTCGGGCACCCCGGCGGTGGAGGCGGCGAAACCAGGCGAAAGCAAGGAATACCCGCTGACGATCAAAGCCACCTCCGGGGTCGGCAACGTCAGCCAGCAGTTCACCCTGACCGTCACCAACCCGGGCGTCAAACCGTCGATCACCAGCGACCCGACCGCCCCGTTCACGACCGGTGCCGCCGGCAGCTTCACGGTGACGACGGCGGGCGACCCGACCCCGGCGCTGACCAGGACCGGCAGCCTGCCCGCGGGTCTCACCTTCACCGCCAACGGCGACGGCACGGCGACGATCGCCGGCATCCCGGCCGAGTCGGCCGCCGAACCCGGCACGACCCAGACCTACACGCTGACGCTGAAAGCGAAGAGCAAAGCCGGCGAAGAAGTCAAAGCCTTGAACGTGACGGTGAAAAACCCGGGCACGCCGCCGTCGTTCAAATCCGGCCAGTCGATCTCGTTCACGACCGGGGTCGAAAAAGCCTTCACGGTTTCCACCGAAGGCAACCCGGTCGCCGCGCTGGCCAAGAGCGGCGCCCTGCCGCCCGGCCTCACCTTCACCGACAACGGCAACGGCACCGCCAAGATCTTCGGCACCCCGGCCGCTGCCGCGGCCGCCCCGGGAACGAGCCAGGACTACCAGCTGACCCTCGAAGCGAGCTCACTTGCCGGCAGCGCCACCCAGCCGTTCACCCTGACCGTCGTCAACCCCGAACAGCCGCCGGTCGAAGATCCGCCGGTGCAGGGGGGCGGTCAGCCCCAGCCCCAGCCGCCGGTCGTCACCCCGCCGACGACGCAGCCGCCGGTGACCGAAGCGCCGCTCCGGGTCTCGCTTTCGCAGGCGAAGGTGGAGCTGCTGGTCGGTCGCGCCTCGCGCAAGGTGGTCGGCGTTACCGTCTCGGCTCCGGCGCTCGTCACCTGCAAAGGCAAGCTGCCGAAGGGTGCCCGCTGCCGCGTCAACTCACAGGGCAATGTGGTGATCGAAACGACGAAGGCGCTGAAGCGCACCGGCACCTTCAAGCTGACGATCAAGGCCGCCGGCGACGGCGGCGACCTCAGCCGCCGCCTCACCGTGCGGATCGGTTAGTGCAGGGCGCCGGCTAGAGGCCGTAGGCCTCGGCCAGCTCCGGGTCCTTCTGTGCCAGCATTTCAGCCAGCTCGACCATCACTTTGCACTGCTTCCAGGTGGCGTCGTCCTGCATCTTGCCGTCGATCATGTGGACGCCGCGGCCGTCGGGGATCGCCTCCAGCACCTTCTTCGCGAACTTGACCTCCTCCGGCGGCGGGCTGAAGACCTTCTTGGCGATGTCGATCTGGACCGGGTGCAGCGACCAGGCACCGACGCAGCCCATCAGGAAGGCGGCGCGGAACTGGGTCTCGCAACCGGCGGTGTCCTTGATGTCGCCGAACGGGCCGTAGAAGGGCAGGATCCCGGTCGAGGTGCAGGCGTCAACCATGCGGCCGATCGAGTAATGCCAGAGATCCTGCTGGGCCGAGACCCGGTTCGCCTCCGGGTTCTCGGGGTCGGTCGGGTCCTCCATCACCCGGTAGCCGGGGTGGCCGCCGCCGACGCGGGTCGTCTTCATCCGCCGCGAGGCGGCGAGGTCGGCGGGGCCGAAGCTCATCCCCTGCATGCGGGGGCTGGCCGCGGCGATCTCCTCGAGGTTGACGACGCCGAGCGCGGTCTCGAGGATCGCGTGGATCAGGATCGGGCGGTCGAGGCCGGCCTTCGCCTCGAGCTGGGCGAGCAGGCGGTCGACGTAGTGGATGTCCCACGGCCCCTCGACCTTCGGCACCATGACGACGTCGAGCTGGTCGCCGATCTCGCTGACGAGCGTGGTCAGGTCGTCGAGCACCCATGGGCTCTCCAGCGAGTTGACCCGGGTCCAGAGCGCGGTCTGACCGAAGTCGGACTCCTTGGCGGCTTTGATCAGGCCCTGGCGGGCAGCCTCCTTGCGGTCGGCCGGGATCGCGTCCTCGAGGTTGCCGAGCAGGATGTCGGTCTTTTCCGCGATCGCGGAAGCCTTGGCGACCATTTTCTCGTTCGAGAAGTCGAGGAAGTGGATCATCCGCGAGGGGCGGACGGGGATCTCGCGCAGCGGCTCGGGCGCGCCCATCGCCAGCGGCTGGAAGAAGTCTCTGGGGTTTCTCAAGCTGTTCCCTTTGGTCTCAGTTCGCGTGGAGGCCGCCCTGCGCGGCCGTCCGGAACCCTAGTCAAGCTTCCCGGGCGATGGAGAACGGCGCCCGCGACAGCACCGACGACTGGCAACTGCCGGCGCGCTCCCTGCCGCCGACGATCGGCGAGCTCGAGGCCCGGGTCGACGAGGCCCTGACGATCGCCCGCGCCTCCGAAGCGGCGGTGGTCGAGGTCGGCGCCGCCGCGATCGAAAGCGCCGAACAGGCCAGGCGCGCCGCCGACCTCGCGCTGAAGGCGAGCGAAGTCGCCAGCCGCGCCGGCGCCAACGGCGCGGCCGCCAACGGCCACACCCACGAGGACGACCGCCTGCTCCGCTTCAGTCGCCGCGCCGACCGCCTCGGCGCCAGGTTCGCCAAGCTCCAGCGCCGCTGAGACCGTACTTGTGTGCGAATAGCGCATACAAGTACGGACTCGGTAGCGCAGCTAGGTCCAGGGGCCGAACCAGCGTTGGCGCAGGCCCTCAGCTAGCGCGGTGGTGATCGGCCCCTCGCTGGGGATTTGCTTGCCGTCGATCGCCCGTACCGGCTCGACCCCGCGCAGGGAGTTGGTGAGGAAGACCTCGTCGGCGGCGAGCAGGACATCGAGATCGAACTGCTCTTCGACGACCTCGATCCCGTACTCGGCGGCGACCTCGAGCAGGCCGGAGCGAGCGACCCCGGGGAGGATCTCGCCGTCGAGCGGCGGGGTCGAGACCGTGCGGCCGCGGACGACGAAGACGTTGGCGCGCGAGCCCTCCAGCACGGTCCCGTCCGCGCGGACGAGCAGCGGCGCCGCTCCCGGCCCGGCCTCGGCTTCGGCCCGGCTCAGCATCGCCCGGTCAGCCCACTTGTGCTCGCCGTAGCCACGATCGACCACCAGCGTCTTCAACTCACTGGCGAACTCGCCGGTCGGGAAGACGTTGTTGGGGTCGAACGGCGCGACCAGGACCGAGGCGTCGAGGCCGCCGCGCGGCAGCGGTTCCACGGTCAGCCGCATGCGGCCGAGCCAGCCGCCGCGGGCGTTGGCAAGCACCAGCTCACGGGTATCGGGCGCCTCCTCGCCGTAGACGGCGCGGACGCTGGCCGCGATCCGCTCCAGGTGGGCGTCGAGCTCTACCGGACGGTCTTCGAAGATCAAGATCGTCTCGAAGACGCCGTCGCGCACGTCTGGTCGCGGGCTCTGGGTGGCAGGGGCCCGGTGTGACATCTTGTCGGCGATGATAAGCCGCTTCCGGCGATACGCCCGCGAGCACGGCTTCGCTGCCGCCCTGGCGAAAAGCGCCGGCGAGCTGCGCCGCAAGGTCGTCTCGGAGATGCGGATCACGGTCCTGCTCAAGGACCTCGACGCGATCAACGAGCCGCGCCGGACCTCCGGCCTGGAGGTCGTAGCGCTCGCGGAGAGTCACCTGGCAGGGCTCTCCGAGCTCAATCGCAGCCGCGGCCGCAGCGGCGTCGACCGCCGCTTCCGCGACAACCTCGAGCGCGGTCTCAAGGGCTTCGTCGGCCTCCGCGACGGGGCCACGGTCGGCTACTACTGGTGGGTCGAGGGGGAGAGGGCGGCCTCGCACCCGGATCTCGCCTGGCTGGGAGACTCGTTGCAGATCGAGCCCAGCGACGTCTACGGCTCCGATTTCTACATCCTCCCCGAGCACCGCGAGGGCGGCACCGCAAACGAGTTCCTGTACCGCATGGAGAGCGCGATCGCGGCAGCCGGCTTCACGCGGATCTGGGGTTATGTCGAGTCCGGCAACCGCCAGGCACGCTGGCTCTACAGTTCGCGCGGGTATCAGCCGATGGGGGACTTGATCACCCGCAAGCTTCTCTTCTTCCCCCGCAAAACCGCCCAACCACACGAGTAGGATCAGCCGCTGATGAGCGACAACGCAAAAACGATCGAAGAGTTCATCGTCAACGAGATCACCGGAGAGGTCGAGGCCGGGTCGCTGCCGCACGACGAAGACCTGCTGGCCGCCGACCTGATCGACTCGCTCGGAATCACCGAGCTGGTCGGCTTCCTCGAAAGCAAGTTCGGGATCAAGGTCGACGACGAGGATCTGACGCCGGACAACTTCCGCAGCGTCGACAGCATCGTCGCCTTCGTCGCCCGCAAGGGAGGGTGAGGCCCGGTGCTGCTGCAGCTGCTGTACGAGCAGGCTGACGCCGCTCCCGAGCGCACCGCGGTCGTCTACCGCGACGAACGGCTGACCCTGGCCGAGCTGGTCGAGCGCATCGAGCGGCTCGCCGACGGCCTCGCCAAGCAGGGGATCGGCGCCGGAGATGCCGTCGGCCTCGTCCTTCGCGACGATCCCTGGTTCGTCGCCGCCTTCCACGCGATCGCGGCGCTGGGGGCGAAAGTCGTCCCCGCCAACCCCGCCTTCAAGCAGGCCGAGCTCGACTTCTGGTTCCGCAGCACCGGCGTCCGCGCCGTGATCAGCGACGAGCGCACCGCCGGCGTCTGCGAGCGGATCGTCGCCGGCTTCGACTCACCGGTGCAGGTGATCGGTTCCGGCGCCGGCCACGGCCAGTCGGTGACCCTCGCCGGCCTGGTCGAGGAGGGTTCGGCCAACCGGCTCGAGGCGCGCAGCCCCGAGGAGCCATTGGTCGGCCAGTTCTCCTCCGGCTCGACCGGCCGTCCGAAGCGGCTCGACCGCAGCCACGGCCAGTGCATCGCCGAGGCCGAGAGCTACCTGGCCCTGGGGCTGACCCCCGAGGACAAGATCCTCGCCGCGGTGCCGCTCTTCCACACCTGGGGAATGGGCTCGTGCATCTTCGGCGCCGCGGTCTCGGGCGCCACCCTGGTCATCCTCGAGGACCCGCACCCGTTCCTGCTCAAGCGCCACCGGGCTCTGGAGCTGATCGAGAACGAGAAGATCACGGTCTTCCCGGGGGTGCCGTTCAACTACCGGCTGATGGCCGACTCCCCGGCCGATGCCGACCTCTCCTCGCTGCGCCTCTGTTTCACCGCCGGGATGGCGATGCCGCGCGAGACCTTCGAGGCCTTTGGCGAGCGCTTCGGCGTCCTCGTCCGCCAGCTCTACGGCTCGACCGAGACCGGGATGATCGCCGCCAACCTGAGCGGCGACCCGGTCTCCACCTTCGAGTCGGTGGGGACGCCGGTCAAGGGCGTCACGGTCGAGATCGTCGACGACGACGGCAACGCCGTCCCGCAGGGTGAGGTCGGCGAGGTGACCGTCGCCAGCCCCTCCTCGACTCTCGGCTATGGCGACCTGCCGGAGCTGAATGCGGTCGCCTTCCGCGATGGCCGCTTCTTCACCGGCGACCTTGGCCGCCTCGACGAGAACGGAATGCTGTTCATCGAGGGCCGCAAGAAGCTGCTGATCGAGACCGGCGGCTTCAAGGTCGACCCGATCGAGGTCGAGGCCGTGATCAACGACCACCCCGGCATCGCCGAGTCGGTCGTCGTCGGCGTCGACACCGATGTCCCCGGCGAGCAGAAAGTGAAGGCGGTCGCCGTCCTCGCGGGCGAGTGCGACGAACGCGAGCTGATCGCCTTCTGCCGCGAGCGCCTGGCCAACTTCAAGGTCCCCCAGAGCGTCGAATTCCGGGACGAGATCCCGAAGAGCCCGCTCGGGAAGGTGCTCCGGAAGTACCTGGTCTAAGCGGGAGGGGTCGATGAAGACGCTGCTGATCGACAACTACGACTCCTTCACCTACAACCTCTTCCAGCTGCTCTCGGAGGCCAACGGCGAAGAGCCGATCGTCGTTCGCAACGACGAGATGGGGTGGGAGGAGCTGGCAGCGAGCCGTGACTTCGACAACATCGTGATTTCGCCGGGGCCGGGCAACCCCGACCGCGAGGACGACTTCGGCGTCTGCGCCGATGCGATCCGCGGTGCCGAGGTGCCGCTGCTCGGCGTCTGCCTCGGCCATCAGGGCCTCTGCTCCGCCTACGGGGCCAAGGTCGTGCACGCGCCGGAAGCGATGCACGGCCGGATCAGCGCCGTCACCCATGAGGACTCGGGCCTGTTCGCGGGCCTGCCGCGCGAGTTCCAGGTCGTCCGCTACCACTCGCTCTGCGTCGAGCAGCCGCTGCCAGAGGAGCTCGAAGGAGTCGCCTGGACCAGCGACGGGATCCTGATGGCGGTCGCCCACAAGAAGCGGCCGCAGTGGGGTCTGCAGTTCCACCCGGAGTCGATCTCGACCGAACACGGCCGGGCGCTCCTCGCCCGCTTCCGCGACCTCACCGTCGAGCACACCGGGCGCCGCGGCAACGGCGGTTTCAGCTTCGACAACGGCCTGCCGAAGGTGCCGTCCCCGGGCGGGTCCGGGCTGGAGCTGCGGGTCAAGCGGCTCGACTCCGCCCACGACACCGAACGTGCTTTTTCTCATCTCTACGGCGCCAGCTCGCACGCCTTCTGGCTCGACAGCAGCCTGCTCGACGGTCGTGCCCGCTTCTCGTTCATGGGCGACGCCTCCGGGCCGCTGGGGCAGACGATCACCTACGACGTCGACAGCGGTCAGCTCAGGGTCGAGGGCGGGGGAGAGTCGCGGGTCCTCGAGGAGTCGATCTTCGCCTACCTCTCGCGCGAGATGCGGCGCCTGCGCTACCTCTCCGACGACCTTCCCTTCGACTTCAACTGCGGCTTCGCCGGCTACTTCGGGTACGAGCTGAAGGCCGACGTCGAAGGCTCCGACGCCCACTCCTCGACGATGCCCGACGCCTTCTTCGTCTTCGCCGACCGGATGATCGCCTTCGACCACCTCGAGGGCGCCACCTACGTGCTCGGCGTCTGCGAGCGCGGCGAGAGCGAGGAGACCGACCGCTGGATCGCCGAGACCAGCCTGCGGCTGGCTTCGCTGCCGCCGATCTCCGAGCCGGAGTGGAGCGAGGTCGCGACCGAGGGTGAGCCGGTCCGCTTCAATCTCGCCCGCTCCCACCAGCAGTACCTCGACGACATCGCCGAGTGCCACCGCCAGCTGATCGACGGCGAGAGCTACGAGATCTGCCTGACCAACAAGATCACCGCCGAGATCAGCCCCGACCCGCTCGCGCTCTACCGGACGCTGCGCCGGGTCAACCCGGCCCCGTTCTCCGCCTACCTGCGGATCGGCGAGGCGGCGGTGGCGAGCTCCTCGCCCGAGCGCTTCCTCTCGATCGGCCGCGACCGCTGGGTCGAGGCGAAGCCGATCAAGGGCACCGTCCGGCGCGGCAAAGAGCCGGCCGAAGACGTGCGCCTGGCCGAGGAGATGCGGCTCGACGAGAAGACCAGGGCCGAGAACCTGATGATCTGCGACCTCTTGCGCAACGACATGGGGATCGTCTGCGAGATCGGCACCGTCCACGTCCCCAACCTGATGCACGTCGAAAGCTACGAGACCGTTCACCAGCTGGTTTCGACCGTTCGCGGCCTCCTGCGCGAGGAGCTGGAGCCGCCCGACTGCATCCGCGCCTGCTTCCCCGGCGGCTCGATGACCGGGGCGCCGAAGAAGCGGACGATGGAGATCATCGACGGCCTCGAGGGCGAAGCCCGCGGCGTCTACTCCGGTGCGATCGGCTACCTCGGCCTCAGCGGCGGCTGCGACCTCAACATCGTCATCCGCACCGTGGTGATGGACGGCGAGGAGACGACGATCCGGGTCGGCGGCGCGATCGTGATGCAATCTGACGCCGAGGACGAGTACGAGGAGATCCTGCTCAAGGCGCGGGCGCCGATGCAGGCGATCGATCCGCGGGTGGATCCGACGACCGTGTTCGAGAGCGCTCCGCGTACTTCGGATTAGGGATCAGGGTTTGGGGGAGGGTCCTGTGTCCCTCCGCCTGAAGCCGTCGCGCAGCTGATCGCGCTCTGGAGGCGCAACCGTATGTCCGTGAGCTTCATTCGGAGGGACACCGGACCCTCCAATCGAAGCCGGATTCCGAGTTGAGAGGTCCGCGGGGCGGGGCCGACAAAGGGCCGGGAGCCTTCCGAAAATTCGCCAGCCATCGTCGGCTTGAAGCTTCAAGAGCTCGGCGCCGCAACCGTCCCTCGGAAGCTTTTTCGGCCCACGAAAGCGGGCTGACATCGGGAGCTTGAATTGGTCTCGTTGGGAGGAGTCGGGTGCGTCCTCCCGGCGAACTGTGCGGGAGGAGCAGCGCTCCTCGAGGCGGCAGCTTCAGACTTTCAGGCGACGAGGTGCGAGCCGGGAGGATGCACCCGACTCCTCCATATCTAACCCTCTACTTGAACCTGAGAATGGTGCTAGCAGTGCAGGCCGAAATGCTGGGTCCAGACGTGGACGTTTTTGCGGCCGTTGAGGGAGCCCACTTGGAGGTTGATCCCGATCTGGGAGTAGTCGCCGAGGACGTTGGCGCGGTGGGTGGGGGAGCGCAGCCAGGCACGGAAGATCGAGGCGACGGTGCCGTATTCGCCGGCGCCCCAGGCGAGGTTCTCGCCGGCGCGCCAGCACTCGGTCGAGAGGTAGCCGGTTTCCCGCATCCAGAAGGTGAATTCGCGGCCGCAGGCGGTGTGGCTGAAGCTGTTGCAGGCAAGCACGTCGGCGCCCTTGTCGGCGGCTGATTCCTCGAGCTGCGGAGTTGCTTCCAGCGGGCCCAAGCCGACCTTGTCGCGGGCGTAGTCGGTGAGGCAGAGCATCGCTTCCTCCTGCGCCTGAGCGGCCGCGTCGAGCCTCACCTGGGGGCAGCTCGAGGCGGGCGCGACGATGCTCGCGCCGGCGGCGAAGGCGGTCGAGGTGCAGGCGATCGTGGCGGCTGAGGCCACGAAAGCGAAGAAGGCGAGTTTGCGTACCACCCGACAGGTATCGCCGGGAGGTCCCATTCACCCACGTCTGGGGGCCCACATTGGACGAACGTATGAGGCGGGGCGGTCGGAAAGGTGTTGATTCCGTAAACCGCTGTTCTGCGATCGGCTCTGGAAAGCCAGATCTCCGGCTTCAAACCTTACTTTTCAGGTGGCGAAGAACTTTAGACCTGCGGGCTGACTTAGCCGCATGTTCTATCGAGAGCCTCGATCGGATGTCCTACTTTGCCGGCCACTGGAGGCCGCGACGGAAGCGGCCCTCGCTTCCCAAATGCCTCACAAACCCA
>DATKIA010000086.1:0-8686 GCA_035509895.1 Solirubrobacterales bacterium | reverse complement strand
TTTGAGCCTCCGTCGGAGGGGCACCCGACCCCTCGGACAGCGGCCGGGATCTGCGAAGTCGCGATCTACCCTTAGCTGCATGTATGACAAGGCGAAGATCTGGGTCGAGGGCGGTCGCGGCGGTGACGGCTGCATTTCCTTCCGCCGCGAGGCGCACGTGCCGCGCGGCGGACCCGACGGTGGCGACGGCGGGCACGGGGGGGACGTCGTGCTCGTCTGCGACCCCTCGAAGCGCGACCTCGCCTACCTGAAGGGGAGCAAGCACTTCCGCGGCCAGCGCGGCCGCCACGGCGAAGGCGCGAACCGCCACGGCGCCCGTGGTGAGGTGGTCGAGATCCTGGTCCCGCCGGGGACGCAGGCGACCGCCGTCGATGGCAGTGCGATCGACCTGCTGGAGCCGGCGCAGCGGGCGGTGGTCGCCCACGGCGGCCGTGGCGGCCACGGCAACAAGCGCTTCACGACCTCGATCCGGCAGGCGCCGCGCTTCGCCGAGAACGGGACCAAGGGCGAGGAAGACTGGATCGAACTGCAGCTCAAACTGCTCGCCGACGTCGGTCTCGTCGGGCTGCCGAACGCCGGCAAGTCTTCGCTGCTGGGGCGGCTGACGCGGGCGACGCCAAAGGTCGCCGACTACCCGTTCACGACGCTCTCACCGGCACTGGGGACGATCGAGGGCGAGGATCGCCAGGCGGTCCTCGCCGACATCCCCGGTCTGATCGAAGGTGCCGCCGAGGGGGCCGGACTCGGCCACGAGTTCCTCGCCCACGTCGAGCGCTGCGCGATGCTCGTTCACCTCGTCGACATCGCCCCGCTGGAAGGCGACCCGGTCGCCAACTACGAGACCGTCCGCGCCGAGCTCGCCGCCCACGACACCGGCTTGGAGGAGCTGCCGGAGCTGGTCGTGCTCAGCAAGCGCGACCTGGTCGAGACCGCGGTGGCGGAGGCCGCGGTGGCGGAGTGGGCGGAGCGGCTCGGGGACCGCGTCCTCGGCGTGCTCGCGGTCTCCTCGGCGACTGGCGAGGGCCTTGACGAGCTGCGCCAACGGATCCTCGCCGAGCTGCCGGAGACGCCGAGCGTGCCGGCGGGCGCCGTGCCGGGCGACGGGTTCGAGGCTGAGCACCGGGTCTACCGGCCCGCCGGCGAGGGCGGCTACTGGGTCGAACGCGAGGACGACGGCGGCTTCCGCATCGGCGGCCGCGGGGTCGAGCTGCTGTTCGAACGCCACGACACCAAAAACGAGGAAGCGCTCGCTTATCTCGAGCAGCGCCTGACCGAGATCGGCGTCATTGCCGCCCTGACCAAGGCGGGCTTTGAGCCCGGCGACGACGTCCGCGTCGGCGAGAACGAGTTCGAGCTCCACATTTGACTGGGTCATGTGCAAAAGTGGCCCTTCGTTCACGCGGCCGCGTGGATGGGGGTGGCGCCGGAGCGCTGCGCGCGAGGGCGCCACGACCTTCGCCTCGATGGAGGAGCTCCCGGGTCTCCTGGCGGGCTGCGGTTAGGAGACCGAGGAGAGGGCGGCGGCGAGGGCGAAGCCGAGGACGGTGACGAGTCCGGCCCAGCGGCCGGCGTCGCGGGTTGCGTCGGGGATCATCGAGTCGATCAGCATCACCAAGAGGGCGCCGGCGGCGAAGCCGTCGATCGCTGCCTTGAAGCCGTCGGAGGCGCCGTCGGCGATCGCGTAGCCGGCGACGGTGGCGAGGGTGCAGATCGCGGCGACGCCGAGCCAGAGCCGGAGAATTGCACCGCGGGACGTGCTGGATTCGGCCATCTGGTCAGCCGAGCCGAGCGACTCCGGCACGTTGGAGACGAAGATCGCGAGCAGCAGGGAGACGCTTACCCCGCCGCCGGCCGCGAGGCCGATCCCCAGCACCAGTTGCTCCGGGATGCCGTCGAGGAAGGCGCCGAGCGCGAGCCCGATCCCGCCCTCCTGGTCGAAGCGATGTTCGACCGCCCAGTCGAGCCCGAAATAGGTGAGGGCGCCGAGCCCGAGGCCGAGGCCGGTGATGCCGGCGCCGCCGATCTCCAGCCCCTCCTGGGCCAGCTCGAAGCTGACGGCGCTGATCAGCGCCCCGGCGCCGAAGGCGAGGACGAGGCCAACCTGCCGCTTCGACCAGCGGCGGGCGAAGCTGAGTAGCGCGCCGAGGACCAGCGAGCTCGCCGCCAGCGCGCCCCAGCCCAGCGCCGCCGCCATCAGTCGCCGCTGGCGAGGTAGGGCTCCAGCCCTGCCCGCACCCAGTCGGGGATCTCGGTCTTCGACCAGCTTCCGGTATCGACGAAGACGTGCCGGATCCGGCACTGGACAAGGGACTCGCCGTCGCGCACCAGCTCCAGCTCGGTGGTCATGCTGGTCGTCCCCAGCTTCTCGATCCTCGCCTCGATCTCGACCAGCTCGTCGAAGCGGGCGGAGCCGGTGAAGGTGAGGTTGATCTCGCCGACCACCATGTCGATTCCGCGCTCGATCATCGCCCCGTAGGAGCCGAACGCGTGGCGCCAGAGCTCGGTGATGGCGTCGTCGAAGTAGCCGACGTAGTTGCCGTTGAAGACGATCCCCTGCGGGTCACACTCGCGGAAGCGAACGCGCAGCGGGTGGGAAAACGGGGCCGTCATCGCGATCACAGTAACGCCCGCTGCCGCGCCCGCTCCGCCGGCAGTCCCAGCCGTCCAGCTACCCTGTCCGGATGGCCACGACCACGACTACCGTCGCCGAGTCCTGCACCGCCGCGAAGCAGGCGGCGCGCGTCCTTGGCCGAGCCTCGACCGAGGCCAAGAACACCGCCCTCGAGGCGACCGCGCGGCTGCTCGAAGAGCGCGTGGGGGAGATCCTCGAGGCCAACGCCGCCGACCTTGCCGACGAGCGCGCCGCCAACTTGAGCACGGCGCTGCGCGACCGCCTGGCGCTGACCGAGGCCCGGGTCAAGGCGATGGCTGACGGCGTCCGCGTCGTCGCCGCCCTCGACGACCCGGTCGGCGAGGAGCTGGAACGGAAAACGCTCGCGAGCGGGCTCGACCTGCGCAAGGTGCGAGTGCCGCTTGGGGTCGTCGCCGTCGTCTACGAGGCGCGGCCGAACGTGACGATCGACTGTGCGGCACTGACGATCAAGAGCGGCAACGCGATCGTGCTCCGCGGCTCCAGCTACGCCGACCACTCCAACACCGCCCTGGCTGCAATCGCCCGCGAGGCGCTGGCCGAGGCCGGCCTGCCCGCGGACGCGGTGCTGCCGCTCTCGGGTGGCGGCCACGAGGAGCTGGCCGAGCTGGCGACCCAGGAGGGCCTGGTCGACCTCCTGATCCCGCGCGGGGGAGAGGGTCTGAAGAACGCGATCAAGGCGGTGGCGACGGTGCCGGTGATGTATGCGGCGGCCGGCAACTGCCACGTCTATATCCACGCCGAAGCCGACCTCGAGATGGCGCGCCGGATCGTCGTCAACGCCAAGACCCAGCGCCCCGGCGTCTGCAACTCGGCGGAGACGCTGCTGATCGATGCGGCGATCGCCGAGCGGTTCGTGCCGGCGATCCTCTCCGACCTCGCCGAAGCCGGCGTCGAGCTGGTCGGCGACGAGCGTGTCCGCGCCCTCGCCGGCGACGCTGTGGTCGGGGCTGCGAGCGAGGAGGACTGGGACGCCGAGTACCTGGAGCTGAAGCTGGCGATCGCCGTCGTCGACTCGGTCGAGGACGCGGTCGAGCACGTAAACGCTCACGGCACCGGCCACTCGGAGGCGATCGTGACCGATTCCGAGGCCGCCGCCGACGCCTTCGTCGCCGCGGTCGACGCTGCCGCCGTCTACGTCAACGCCTCGACCCGGTTCACCGACGGCTTCGAGTACGGGATGGGTGCCGAGATCGGCAACTCGACCCAGAAGCTGCACGCGCGCGGCCCGATCGGGATGCGCGAGCTGACCACGTTCAAGTACGTGGCCCGCGGCGACGGCCAGATCCGTGAGTAGCGCCGTGAGCGGTGGCATAGGCGTCCTCGGCTCGGCCTTCAACCCGCCACACCTCGGCCACCTGGCACTGGCCCAGGAGGCGCTCTGGCAGCTCGGCCTCGACGAGGTGATCCTGGTCCCGACCGGCTCCGCCCCGCACAAGCGGATCGCCGACGACCCCGGCCGCGAGCTGCGGGCGACGATGACCCGGCTCGCCGCCGCCGACGACTCGCGCTTCTCCGTCTCCTCGCTGGAGGTCGATCGCGAGGGGCCGTCCTACACGTATGAGACCTTGGAGCTGCTTGCTGAGGAACGAGGCGAAACGGGGCTGGTGTTCGTGATGGGGGCGGACGCCGCCGTGGGCCTCGAGAGCTGGCGCAATCCCGAGCGCGTGGTCGAGCTGGCGCGGCTCGCGGTCGCCCGCCGGGCCGGCGTCTCCGACGCCGAGGTGGCGGCGGTGATGCGCAGCCTCGGTGCCGACGGCCGGGCGACGATGCTGGAGATGCCGCAGTTCGGCGTCTCGTCCTCTTCGGTGCGCGAGCGCGCCGCCGCGGGCCGGCCGCTGCGTTACCTCGTGCCGGAGGCAGTTGCCCGCTTCATCGAGGAGAAGGGGATCTACGCGTGAGCACCAAGATCCAGTCGGAGACACTCGTACGCCGGGTGGCGGAGTTGGCGGACTCGAAAAAGGCCGAGGACGTCGTCGTCCTCGACATGCGTGGCCTCGTCGCCTACACCGACTTCCTCGCGATCTGCACCGCCCGCAACGAGCGTCAGGTGCGGGCGATCGTCGAGGAGGTCCACTTCAAGCTGAAGCGCGAGCTCGGCTTGTTGCCCGGCGGCGCCGACGACGCCGGGGAAGCCGGCTGGGCGATTCTCGACTACCTCGACTGCGTCCTCCACGTCTTCACGCCCGAGGCCCGCGATCGCTACCAGCTCGAGGATCTGTGGCGCGAGGCGCCGCGCCTGGAGCTCGAGCTCGACGCCCCCGAGGAGCCCGAGGCGGCAAGCGCCTAAGCCTTTCGGCTTGTCTGACGAAGTTACGTCCGAAGGCGGCCCTACGGTGCCGCGCATGGGAAGTTTCAAGCGGTCGTTGTTCGGCTATCGCCGTCCCGAGGTGGACGGCGCGATCTCGGCCCGTGACGCCGAAATATTCGGGCTCAGGGCCACCCTCTCCGCGCAGGGGGCGAAGCTCGCTGCAAGCGAAGAGGGGTTGAGCACGCAGGAGACGGAGACCGCCTCGCTGTCGGGGATGGTGATCGAGCGTGAGCGCGAGATCCGCGACCTCTCCGAGCGCCTGCGCGAGGCCAACGAGTGCCACGATCGCAGCATCGCCTCGCTCGACGCCGTCACCGCCAGGCTCGAGGAGATGCAGGCCCAGGCTCGCGGTCAGGCGACCCGGATCCGGATGAAAGCGCTGCGCGAGGCGGTCGAGGTGAGTCGTCGCGTCCAGGCGCTGACCGACGTTGAAGAGGCGGAGCCGACCGAGATGCCGGCGGTCAGCGAAAACGGCCACATGAAGCTCGAGATCGGTCCGCTTGGCGACTTCTCCCAACTGGTCGGGTTCGAGGACGCCGTCGGCCGGGCGGGCGCCTCCGAGATCTCGATCGAGTGCTTCTCTGAGGGTCGGGCGACGCTCTCGATGCGCCACGAGCAGCCGAGCGAGCTTCTGCGCGAGCTGGAGGAGCTCTCCAGTCTTGACTTCAAGGTGCGCCACGCGGCGCCGGACAACCTGATCCTCGACGTCGACGAGGATTCAGGTCCCGAGCGCCACGCCGCCTAGCCCGGCAAGACCGTTAAAATCGGAACGACCTGGGGCTGTAGCTCAGCTGGAAGAGCGTCGCGCTGGCAGCGCGAAGGTCAGGGGTTCGAGCCCCCTCAGCTCCACTGGATTCTCCTGGAAACGATTGGGTTTTCTTTAGCGCTTAGCTTCTGCCGCTCATGGGGTGGCGGGAGCGTCTCGAAAGCAGGGTCGAGCAGGGCGTCGCACAGGCCCAGAGCCAAGCACGCGCGATCGCGGCGTCAGACACGGTGCAGAACGCAAGCGAGGGCTTTCGCGGCTTCCGCGAGATGCTCGCCGACGACGGCGGGCCGCTCAAAGCCGAGGCATATCTGCTGGCGCTCGTGCGGGCCGTGCGCGAGGACGAGGAGGAGGACCGCAGTCAGCGTGACCTCTACGTACGGGCGCGCAAGCGCCGGCGTCGCCTCGGCCTGATCTCCTTCGGAGCGGGCCCGATGGTGGGCGTCGCCAGCCGGGTCGCTGACCTCTATTGCGAGACGGCGACTGTGTGCGATGTCGCCGACTTCCATGATCTGGGGCTCGACGAGCGCCAGATCGGAGCCCAGATGCTCCTCTTCTGGTCAATCAGCGATGACCTCGCTCGAGCGGAAGCGGCGCTTCGCTCCGAACCGCCGCTGGTCAATCTCCTGACCCTGAAGTTGGCGGAGAGCTCCGACGTGAGTCTCGACGGAGATCTGACCCGGCAGTCGATCGTCACTGCCCTCTGGGAGATACAGCGAATGGATCTCACCGACAAGGTCGCTGATGCGAAGCGGGCGGCGAAGGGTGAACCAATCCGGTCGGTGGCGTTCACCGGCCACCGGACGAAGAAGCTGATTAGAAAGGCCGAAGCCCAGCTCGGCGTCAACCAGGCATAGAAAGGCTGCAGATGCCGAACTACATGGCCGACCCCGAGATCCGTTCCGTACTCGAGTCCCGCTTCGCGATGCCAGCGGACCTTGATCCCGCTGAGGTTGAGCGTTTGCGGGAGTTCCTCCGCTGCGACCAGGTGCTGGAGCGGTTCTACCGGGAGAATCCGGCCAGCGTCCGTCCGCCGAAAGACGACCTCGAGGCCGCGGCGGAGAGCGCAATGGCGGCCTACGACCAGCGCTCCGAGCACCTCCCCCTGGGCTGGCAGAAGTTCCTTGTCTTGCAGGCCGGTGTCGCCGGTTGTCCCGACAACCTCGACTCCGCCCAGGTGCAGGACTGGGCGTACACGAAGGTCACGGAGGAAAACCCCGGCTGGTTGGGTGATTTCGACGAAGACGTCGACCGGGACAAGCCGATGCGCTGGCTCACGCAGGTGATCGGGGGCGGGGTGCTGATGCGGCGCCAGTTGATGCAGCTGCCGGCGCCGCCGCCGAAGCGGCGCTGGTTTGGGCGCCAGTAGGCGACGTCAGGGAGCCGTCACCGAGGCGAGCAGGGCCCGCCCGGCGAAGCCGACGACGTGGTCGTTGCTGTCTTCGTAGCTCTCGCGCAGCGGCGGCAGCGAGCGCAGCGACCAGATCACTTCCGCTCCGACCCAGGCGGCGTCCCGCGCCCGTCCGATGTTCCAGATCGCGACGACGTCGTCGACGTCGCCGAATTCGCGGTCGAGCTCCTTCAGCAGCCCGGTCATCATCCACCCCTTCATCTGCTTCTCGACCTTCGCGATCAGGCCGTTGACCGACTCGTAGTCGCGGTGCTCGGGGCCGTCGTCGTTGGGCTCCGAGCGGCGGGCGGCGCAGGTGCCGCAGACGGCGATCGCCAGATCGTGGTTGATGTGGGCGTTCATTCCTGCGAGAGCGAACTGGACCGGGGCGATGCCTTGCTCATACCGCGCCTCGAACAACGGCTTCCAGGCGTGGAACGGATAGTTGGGCGGCAGCGGGCCGCTGTTGCCGGAAGCGTCGAACGCCGTCAGATAGCGCTCGGCGAAGACCACATCGAGCGCCGCCAGGAACCCGGGCGCCGCCTCGGGGTGGCTCGCCACCGTCGCCTCCAGCTGTTGCGTCATCTCGAGGTAGAGCCGGTTGAACCACTTGACCCCGTCGCTGTCCGGGAGCGCCGCGTCGATCGCCGCGAGACGCGCGAGTACGTCGGCGACGGTTTTTACCTTGGCGCCCATTGTTAAGGGCTACCTGCCGGTCACGGCCTGCGTCAAGAACAGCCGGGTTCGACAAAGCCCGGACTCAACGAGCGGTTGGGCGCTGCCGATAGTTAGGCGGTGAACACCGTGAACGAGCACGTGTTCTCGCATGGGATGCGAGATACGCGGGAGACGATCGACGCCTGGAGCGAGCATCGATGGCGGGTCCTGCGCGGCTGGCTGGCGCTGAGCCTGGCGATCGCCCTGACCTTGCTGGTGGCGGTCTGGTTCGCGGCCGGGCTGCTGCCGGCCGACATCACCCCGATCCACCTGCCCGGCCTGACCTCGCCCTCCGACCCCGGCGACCTGCTGCCGATCCTCTGGCGCAACTCGCTGGTCCTGGCTCTGCACGCAACGGCCTGCGTCGCCGGCTTCATCGCCGGCGCCTCGATGCCGATCGCCGCCGCTGAACGGACCGGCTTCTCGCGCTGGGTCCACGTCAAAGCCGGCGAGCTCGCGATCCTCTTCGTCGCCGCCGTCACCATCTTCTCGCTCGGAACCCAGGCGCTCTACCTCGGCCTGCAGGGCGCCACCCTCTCCTATCAGCTCCATATCTCGCACTTCGAGCTGATCCTCAGCGTCCTGCCGCACGCGATTCCTGAGCTCTGCGCGCTGTTCCTGCCGCTCGCCGCCTGGCTGATCGCCAGTCGCCGCGGTGAGTGGAACCAGCTGCTGGCCGCGACCCTGGTCACCGTCGCCCTAGCGATCCCGACCCTCGTCGTAGCGGCGACGATCGAGGTCTACATCTGGCCCCAAATCCTCGAATCCCTCTCCACCTACCACTACACCCTCCACTGACCCGCCGAGGTTGCCTTTTGCCTGTGCATGGCAGGCAAAAGGCAACCTCGGCGAAAT
>DATKIA010000085.1:0-14759 GCA_035509895.1 Solirubrobacterales bacterium | reverse complement strand
TTTGCCTGTGCATGGCAGGCAAAAGGCAACCTCGGCGAAATAGCATCGGGGGATGGGACGCTCGCGGCCATTGGTTCGGCTTGTTCACTGGAAGGACGAGGAGGTGGCGGAGCGGGCGGCGCGGCTCGAAGCGGCCGGGTACGCGGTCGACGGGGAGGTGCCGGGGACGAGCATTGGCGTCAAAGCCCTGCGCGAGAACCCGCCGGCGGCGTTCGTGATCGACCTCGGCCGTTTGCCGTCGCACGGTCGCGAGGTCGCCTTTGCGCTGCGGCAGGCAAAGGGCCTGCGCGAGATCCCGATCGTCTTCGTCGCCGGCGCACCAGACAAGGTGGCGAAGGTTCGCGCCGACCTCCCGGATGCGACGTACGCGGAGTGGGAGGGTGTCGGCGCTGCCCTGGCGGCGGCAATCGCGGCGCCGCCAACCGTGCCGGTCGTCCCGAGATCCGATTCCGGCGCCGGCTCAGGGCGGCCACTGGCGACGAAGCTGGGGATCAAGGCGGGGACGACGGTCGTCCTGCTCGACGCCCCCGATGGCATCGAGGCGCTGCTGGAGCCGCTTCCCGAGGAAGTCACGGTGCGCCGCGGCAACCGCGGCGCCCGCGCGATGACGCTCTGGTTCGCAACCTCCCGCCGCGAGGTCGAGCGCCGCTTCGCGGCCGTTGCCAAGGCCGTTGGCGAGGGCACCCTGTGGATGGCCTGGCCGAAGGGCTCCTCTGGAGTCGAGACTGACATCTCCGAGAACGCCGTCCGTGACGTCGCCCTGCCCGCCGGACTCGTCGACACCAAGGTCTGCGCAATCGACGCCACCTGGTCGGGCCTACGCTTGACGCGCCGCCGCTCCTAGCCTCCATAAGATCGCCCTTCATGGCCAGTTACGACCCGAAGGCGATCGAGAGCAAATGGCAGGCGGTGTGGGCCGAGGAGCGGACCTGGGAGGTCCCCAACCCCGGTCAGCCCGGCTTCGACGCGGCGAAGCCGAAGTCCTACGTGCTGGAGATGCTCCCGTACCCCTCCGGGGAGCCCCACGTCGGCCACCTCAAGTGCTACGCGGTCGGCGACGCGATCGCCCACTTCCGCCGCCGCCACGGCTTCGAGGTGATCCACCCGATGGGCTACGACTCCTTCGGCCTGCCGGCGGAGAACAACGCGATCAAAACCGGTGAGCCGCCGGCGGTCGCGACCGCGCGCTCGATCGAGTCCTTCCAGCGCCAGTTCCGCGAGTGGGGGATCTCGATCGATTGGGCGCGCGAGCTCGCCACCCACACCCCCGAGTACTACCGCTGGACGCAGTGGATCTTCCTGCAGCTGTTCGAGCAGGGGCTCGCCTACCGGACCGAGGCGGCGGTCCAGTGGTGCCCGAAAGACGCCACCGTGCTCGCCAACGAGCAGGTCGTCGACGGCCGCTGCGAGCGCTGCGGGACCGAGGTGATCCAGCGCAAGCTCTGGCAGTGGTTCTTCAGGATCACCGAGTACGCCGACCGCCTGCTCGCCGACTTCGACCTGCTCGAGTCCTGGCCGGAGAACGTGATCACGATGCAGCGCAACTGGATCGGCCGCTCCGAGGGTGCCGAAGTCGTCTTCCGCTGCAACGACCCCGAGCTTGACTTCCCGGTCTTCACCACCCGCCCCGACACCCTCTTCGGCGCCACCTTCTTCGTGCTCGCTCCCGAGCACCCGGAGCTGATGCGGCTGGTCGAGGGGACGCCGGCCGAGGAGGAGGTGCGCGAGTACGTCAACCGGATCGGGCGCGAGTCCGCTCAGGAGCGCGGGGCCGAGGACCGCGAGAAGACCGGTGTGCCGCTCGGGCGCAGTGTCGTCAACCCCGTCAACGGCGAGGAGATCCCGATGTATGTCGCCGATTACGTGCTGATGGAGTACGGGACCGGGGCGATCATGGCGGTGCCCGGCCACGACGGCCGTGACTACGAATTCGCCAAGAAGTTCGAGCTTCCGGTGGTCCGGGTGATCGAGGGTGAGGACTCCGAGACCGCTCGCGATGACGAGGGCCTGCCCTACGCCGGCGACGGCCCGATGACGGGCTCCGGCCGCTTCGACGGCAAGAACAACCGCGAGGCCTACGAGGAGATCGTCGAGTGGCTGGCCGAGGAGGGGCGCGGCAAGACCGCGATCAACTACCGCCTGCGCGACTGGTTGGTCTCGCGCCAGCGCTACTGGGGAGCGCCGATCCCGGTCGTCTACTGCGACGCCTGCGGTGAAGACGGGGCGGCGGCGATCGTCCCCGTGCCCGACGAGCAGCTGCCGGTCGAGCTGCCCGAGATCGAGGACTACGCGCCGCAGGGCAAGAGCCCGTTGGCCGCGGCCGAGGAGTGGGTCGCGACCGAGTGCCCGCGCTGCGGTGGCCCGGCCCGGCGCGAGACCGACACGATGGACACCTTCGTCGACTCCTCCTGGTACTTCATCCGCTACCTCGACCCGCGCAACGCCGAGGTTGCCTGGGAGCGGGCCGCTGCCGACCACTGGCTCGCAGTCGACCAGTACATCGGTGGCGTCGAGCACGCGATCCTGCACCTGATGTACGCGCGCTTCTTCACCAAGGCGCTGGCCGATCTCGGCCACGTCTCGGTCCAGGAGCCGTTCGCCAACCTCTTCGCGCAGGGGATGATCACCCGCGACGGGGCGAAGATGTCGAAGTCGCGCGGCAACACGGTCAGCCCGGCCGAGTACGTCGCGCGCTACGGCGCCGATTCGGCCCGAACTTACGTCTGCTTCATGGGTCCGCCCGAGCGCGGCGGCGACTGGACCGACGAGGGCGTCGAGGGCGTCAACCGCTTCCTTTCGCGGCTCTGGCGCCTCTGCGAGGAGGTCGAGGAGCGGACCGCCCCGTCCGCCGAGCCCGACCTCGGGGTGCCGGAGGCGCGCGAGCTCCTCGCCAAGGCGCACTGGGCGATCGAGAAGGTGAGCAAGGACTTCGAGCGCGGCTTCCAGTTCAACACCGCGATCTCGGCCGTGATGGAGCTCGTCAACGACGCCTACCGGCTCAAGGACGATCTCTATGCCGAACTGCGGACCGGCGCCGCAGTTCGCTTTGCGGCGGCCACCGCGGCCTCGCTGATCTTCCCCTTCGCCCCGCACCTCGGCGCCGAGGTGTTCCCGCGGCTGACCGGCGAGCGCGTCTGGGAGCGCGAGTGGCCGGTCGCCGACCCCGAGCTGCTGGTCAGCGACACCGTCACCCTCGTCGTTCAGGTCAACGGCAAGCTCCGCGATCGGATCGAGGCTGGCGCCGAGGCGCCGCAGGAGGAGCTGCTGGCGCTGGCTCGGGCGAGCGAGAAAGTGGCCCGCCACCTCGACGGCAAAGAGGTGGTCAAGGAGATCGTCGTGCCCGGCAAGCTCGTGAATCTGGTCGTCCGCTAAGGGTCCACACGCCTCGGCGAACGGCCCGGTTCTGGTACAAAGCGCCCGCATGCTCGTCAGACGCTTCAACGAAGCCGCGGTCGAGGAGTGGCATCGACTGAGCGCCCACGTCCTGATGGACGCGGGCGAACTCGGCTCCCGCAACCTCTCTGTCACCTGGCTCGCGGTTCCCGCCGGGGCCAGCCAGACCCTGCGCTCCGACGAAGGCTCAGAGCAGGCCTACGTCGTCGTCCGCGGCAGCGGCACGATGTCGGTTGCAGGCGACACCCAGCAGGTCGGCGAGGGCGACCTGATCCTCGTCCCGCCGGCGACCGAGCACTCGGTCAGCAACGACGGCGAGGGCGAGTTCGCCTGCGTCTCGATCCAGTCGCCGCCGGTGGCCGCCTCGGAGCTGTACAGCGACCAGCTCGCCGAGGTCGCCGGCTATGACGACGACGACGATCTTTAGCGCCTGAGCCTGCTCCGAATCGTTTGATTTAGCGCGCCAAGCGTGCGCCGGAGTCGCTCAGGATCGGGCGATGCCCGAGCTGAGTAGAGCCCAAATCGCCGTCTACGGCGCGATCGCGGTGGCGCTGCTGTTGGTCGGGGCGCGGGCGATCCGTGGCGAGGGGGGAGAGGCGGAGTCCTCGTTTGCCGCCGGGGCGGCGCCCGGGGCGGCGGAATCGGGAAGCGAAGGCGAAGCGGGCGGCTTCACGATCAGTGGCCAGGCTGGGGACCTGGTCGTCGACGTGACCGGGGCGGTGGCGCGGCCGGGCGTCTACCGAATGCCGGCTGGGAGCCGAGTCAACGATGCCGTCCTGCGCGCCGGGGGCGCGACCGGCCGGGCCGAGCTGGAAGCGGTCAACCTGGCGGCGCGGCTGGCCGACGGCCAGCAGGTCGTGGTGCCGGAGCGGGCTCCCGGCGGAGGCGTCGCTGCGGCAAGCGGGACGGGCGACGAAGCGGGGCCGATCAGCCTCGGCACGGCGACGGTCGAGGAGCTCGACACGATCGACGGCATCGGCCCGGTCACGGCCGAAGACATCGTCCAGTTCCGCGAGGAACATGGTGGCCTCGCCTCCGTCGACCAGCTCGACCAGATCTCGGGGATCGGCCCGGCGACGATGGAGTCGCTGCGGGCGCGCCTGCAGCCGTAGCTGAGCAAAGGCGCGTCATTGCGCTCGCCGCGTCCGTCCCTTTTTGTCGTTCTCGGCATCGTTGCGGTGGTCGCGATCGCCCTCGTCCACAGCGCCGAGATCCGCGCCCGCGCCTCCGACGGCCTCGGCCACGGAATGCCGGCGCGGGAGGCGGCGCTCGCCCGCGGCTTCGTCCTCGGCGAAGACGAGGGGGTCGACGTCGCGACCGAGGAGGATTTCCGGCGCTCGGGCCTGGCGCACTTGCTCGCTGTTTCGGGGGAGAACGTGACGTTGCTGGCGCTGCTCGGTTCGGCCCTCCTCGGCGCCTTCGGGGTCCCGCTGCGCGAGCGCCTGCTGTGGCTGCTCGGCTTGGTCGTCGTATATGTGCCGCTGGCCGGCGCCGGGCCGTCGATCCAGCGGGCGGCGGTGATGGGTGCGGCGGGTCTGGTCGCGACCCTGGCCGGACGGCGGACCTCGCGGCTCTTCGCGCTGATCCTGGCCGCGGTCGTGACCCTGGTGGTCGAGCCGGGGATCGCGGCCGACGTCGGCTGGCAGCTCAGCTTCGCCGCCGTGCTCGGCATCCTCCTGCTCGCCTCCCCGTTGCGAAGTGCGCTGGCTGCGCGGCTGGGGCGGGGCGGCTGGCGTCGCGCCCTCGCCGAGGGCATCGCCGTCACCGTTGCCGCGACGCTGGCGACGGGGCCGCTCGTCGCCTTCCACTTCGAAACGCTCTCGACGACGACGCTCGTCGCCAACGTCTTGGCGCTGCCAGCGGTGCCGCCGGCGATGTGGCTCGGCATGGTCGGTGCCGCCGCCGCGCAGGTACCGGGGCTGCCGTTGGAGCCCCTCAACGGCCTCTGTTCCCTGCTCCTCGCCTACATCGCCCAGGTCGCCGAGTGGTGCGCCGCCCCGAGTTGGGCCGAGCTCCACGTTCACCTCGGCGTCGGCGGCCTCGGCGGCGCCTACGTCGGCCTGGGGGTCGCAATGGTTGGTGCGGTTCGCTTCGCCCGCTGGCACCGGCTGGCGAAGGCGAGTCGAGTTCCTCTCGCTATTCGAGAGCAAATCGACACGCGGCGCCTTGTTCTGGCCGCCATCGCGTTCTTCGCGGCGCTCGCCGGCCTAGCGCTCGGCGGCGCCAGTGGTCCGACCTCGGTCTTGCGCAGCGAGCTGCGGATCGAGGTTCTCGACGTCGGTCAGGGCGACGCGATCCTGCTGCAGCCGGCGCGGGCGCCGGCGCTTTTGGTCGACGGCGGGCCGCCGGGCGACAGCCTGGAGGCGAAGCTGACCGAGGCGGGCGTCGACCGACTCGGCGCGGCGGTTATCACCCACGACGAGTCCGATCACGCGGGCGGGGTGGAGGAGCTCTTCGGGCGCCTGCCGATTGCTCGCCTCGTCTATGGCCGCCTGGGACATGCGTCACTCGAAGCCGCGCGCATCGCCGGTGCGACCCCGATGCGGGTCGCGGCGGGCGCCGTGATCCGCTCCGGGCCGTTGCGGCTCGAGGTCCTCTGGCCGCCGCCGGAGCTTCTCTCCCAGCCGCTGGCGGGCGCCGATCCCAACACCCAGGCGCTTGTCTTGCTCGCTCGCTGGCGCGATTTCGCGATGCTCCTGACCGCTGACGCCGAGGCCGAGGCGGTACCGCTCGATCCGGGACCGGTCGACGTCCTCAAGGTCGCCCACCACGGCAGCGAGGACGCAGGCCTCGGGGCGCTGCTGGATCGCATCCGGCCGCGCCTGGCGGTGATCTCGGTCGGTGCCGATAATCCGTTCGGACACCCGACGGCGGCGACCCTGGCGACGCTCTCGGACCATGGCGTCCGTACCCTGCGTACCGACCGCGACGGGACCGTGACTCTCGAATATTCAGGTGGCAGAGTCGCGGTCAATGGCCGACAATGATTGGATCGGCAACACCATCTAAACGAATAGACGAATCGAAACTGGGTTTATCCGGTCCCGTGCCTACGGTTGCGGGAAGTGGGGGCCGATGGACGAACACGTGAGCAGCGGGATAAAGAAACGCGCATCAGGACTGGTCATGAACGTGATCGGAACCGGCCTGCCGGAACGGATCCGGACGACCGCCGTCGCGATGCTCGGCATCACCACTGCCGCTGCGCTGGCGCTGGTTCTCTTCCTCTACCAGGCCAGCTGGCCGATTCCCTCGCTTGGACCGCTCACCTTGCCGCGTTCGGGCGACGCGGGCATCCATGGCGGGGTTGCCCTCAACGGCGCCGGCTCCAACCCTGCTTCGCCGTCCGCCGGTGGCCTGGTGGCGGCATCCGGTTCCACCTCGGCCATCGTCGTCGTTCCCGTGAGTGTGACCGGGACGAGCGCCGGCGGGGGCTCGGCAGCAGGCAACGCCGGCTTGGGGTCAGGCGTCGGCCAGGGCCAGGGGGCCGGCGGTGGCTCGCAGCCGGCGACGCCCTCACCCGCCACTCCGGTCCGCCAGCCGGGCTCGGCGAATTCCGGGTCTGAAGAAGCGCCGGTAGCGGAACCGGCACCGGTCACGACCCCCGTCACGCAGCCGACCACCTCGCCTGAAGCACCCGCGATCCCCGCCGGCGAAGAACCGCCGATCGGAGGCGAACTGCCCGAAACGGAAGAACCGCCGCTCGAAGAAGGCGAAGAACCCGAAGGCGAAGAAGAAGTGGGGGAAGAAGCGCCGGAAGAAGAAGCAGCGCACCCGGAAAGCGGCGTCAGCGCCGTTCCCCTGGTCGAATAGGCCCCGCCCGACCAAGCCGCGCTCCTCTCTAGACTCGCCCTCGTGGCCGAGGGGATGCAAGCGCTCTATCTGATCGGCGGTACCGACGGGGCGAAGATCGACGCCACCCGGGGCCGTCTGCGGGCTCGGGCCGAACGCGAGGGCGGCGCCGCGGCGCTGGAGGTGTTCGAGCCCGGCGAGGGACGGGGGATGCCCGACCACGAGGCGCTGCTGGCGGCGATCCCGGCGATGTCGCTGATGGACTCGCGCCGCTATCTCCTGGCCGATGGGGTTGAGCGCTGGCGCGACAAACAGCTCGACGCGGTGATTGCAGCGCTCCGCGAGCTGCCGCCGGACCTGACCGTCGTTCTCATCTCCCGGGCCAAGGCGCCGGCCAAGCTGACCAAGGCCGTGAAGGCGGCGGCGGGGGAGATCCACGAGTTCGAGGCGCCGAAAGCGAGGGAGCTGCCGCGCCAGCTGGTCGCCGACGCGCAGCGGCTCGGTTTCCGGCTCGAGCCGAACGCGGCCCGGCTGCTGGTCGACCGCATGGGCGCCAGCCCGGTCCGTCTCCAGAACGAGCTCGAGCGCCTGGCGCTGTGGGCGGGGGAGGGCGGCGAAGTCGGGGTCGACGACCTCGAAGCGATGATTGCCGACACCTCCGAAGCGGCGGTCTGGACGCTCTCCGACGCCCTGCTCGAACGCGACGCCGCCACCGCGCTGCGGATCGCCGAGCGCCTCGTCACCCAGGGCGAGAACGTCACCGGGCTGATCTACGGCCTCGCCTCGCGCCTGCGCAGCGCCTGCGCAGCTGCGGCCAAGCTCGAGGAAGGTGTGCCGCCGAAGCAGGTCGAGTCTTCGCTGAAAATGCACCCCTACGCCGCCAAGCAGCTCGTTGGCAGGCTCCGCGACGCTGACCTCGGCGACCTGCGGATGGCAACCGAGGCGCTGGCCGACCTCGAGCTCTGGTGTCGCGGCGAGAAGGACTACGGCGACGAGCTGGCGCTGACCCTGGCCCTAGAGCGAGCTTGCGGCCAGGTTGTCTAGCTAGTCGCGGTGGCCGCGACTTGCCGCGCGGCTTTGGACTTCTTGCGAGAGCCCGTGTTCTTGTGCAGGGCGCCTTTTTGCACGGCCTTGTCGATCTTCGAGATCAGGGTGCGATGCTCGCTGGCGATCGTCTCGGCGTTGCCGTCCTCGATCGCGGTCTCAAGGCGCCGGAAGTGCGTCTTCACGGTGCTCGTGAGCAGGCGATTCTCAGCGCGCTCGCGCTCGCTGCGTAGGATCCGCTTCTTCTGTGAGGCTATGTTGGCCATGTCGAGTGCCCGGAGGATGCACTGCAGGCTCCGGGCGGCCGCCGACTATAGCGACTGAGGAGTTCCCGGGGCGCTCCCGAACTTGAATGTGATGGAGAGGCCGGAACCACCCGACATCCCGAATTATGGCGAGGAAACCGCCGAGTTCGAGCGCGCCTCAGATTTCGGCGAGCGGCCGATCAATGCCGACGTCCCGATCGCCGAGGACGTCGCCCTGCGCCGGGCCGAGGCGTTCGACCCCGGCGAGGAACCGTCGGCCGAGCCCGCGCCGGGCCGCCAGGCGGGCCGGATCGCCCGTTCGACCGCCTTCTTCTCCGTCGCAACCGCCGCCTCGCGGGTCGCCGGCCTTGGTCGCGAAGTCGTCGCCGCCGGCTTCTACGGGGTCAAGGGACCGATGTCGGCCTTCACGATCGCCTTCCAGGTTCCGAACCTGGTCCGGGCCCTGTTCGCCGACGCCGCCCTGCAGCCGGCCTTCGTCCCGGTCTTCACCGAACTGATCGGCAAGAAGCAGCACCGCGAGGCCTTCCGCCTCGCCTCGACCCTGCTGCTGCTGATCACGATGGTGCTGGGCGCGATCACCGCCCTCTTCGTCCTCCTCGCGCCAGTGATCATGCCGGTCTTCGCGCCGGGTTTCGAAGGCGAGGTCCTCGACCTCACCATCACCCTCTCGCAGGTTCTGTTCCCGATCCTGATCCTGCTCGGGGTCAGCGGCGTCGTCGTCGGCATCCTCAACAGCTACGACCGCTTCGGCGCCTTCGCGATCTCGCCGCTGTTCTGGAACCTGACGATCATCGTCGTCCTCGTCGTTCTCGAGCCGATGTTCAGCGGCCAGGACCGGATCTACGCCTACGCGATCGGCATTCTCGCCGGCACCCTGGTCCAGCTCCTGATCCCGACCTGGGACCTGCGCAACACGCCGTTCCGATTCAAGCTGAGCTTCGACTGGCGTCACCCCGGCGTGCGGCGGGTGCTGCTGCTGATGCTGCCGGTGACGATCAGCCTTGGCCTGATCAACTTCAACATGCTGATCAACAGCCTCTTCGGCAGCCTCGTCTCCACCGAAGCGCCGGCGGCGATCGACAAGGCGTTCCGCATCTACCAGCTACCGCAGGGGATCTTCTCGGTCGCGATCGCGACCGTCCTCTTCCCGACCCTGGCCCGCTTCGCCAACGCCGGCGAGATCGACAACCTGCGGGCGACGATGGCGAACGGGATGCGGCAGATCCTCTTCGTCCTGGTGCCGGCGGCGGCGGCGATCCTCGCCCTCTCCGACCCGATGATTCGGCTCATCTACCAGCGCGGCGAATTCGGCCCGCAGGACACCGTGATCGTCGCCACGGCTCTGTTCTGGTTCGCGTTCTCGCTGCCGACCAACGGCCTCTACCTGCTGCAGACGCGGACCTTCTTCAGTCTCCAGCGGCCCTGGCAGGCGACGACGCTGGCGGCGATCGACCTCGTCGTTTCCGCCCTCGCGGCCCTGGTGCTCTATTCGCCCTTCGGGATCGGCGGGATCGTCGCCGGCACCGGGATCGGGACCACCGCCGCCGTCGTCGCCCAGGCGGTGATCCTGCGGCGCGAGTTCGGCGGCCTCGAGCTCGGCCGCCTGTTCTCGACCGCGCTCCGGATCACGATCGCCTCGGCCGCCCTGGCCGGCGTCGGCTGGCTCGTCTGGGACCTGCTCGACGAGGCCCTCGGCCGCGACCTCGGCGCCCAGATCGTCTCCCTCGGCGCCGGCCTCGCGCTCGGCGGCGTCGCCTACCTGGCGGTCGCAAAGCTGCTGCGGGTGGCGGAGCTGGAGCAGGTCATGCGGCTGCTGCGGCGGCGGTAGATGCTGGGGCCGGGGCGGTACCTGCTGGGGGTCGTGGAGCTGGTGCTGCTCCTGGTCAGCGCCTGGCTCGGGGCTGGCCGGGTGCGGGAGCGGTTGCTACCGCGGTTCGAGGGGGTTCCGGCGGCATTGGCGACGGCGGTCCTGGCGCTGGCGCTGCTGATCTGGGTGGCGGAGATCCTTGGGACGGTTTCGTTGTTCGAGCCGGTGCCGTACCTCGTCGTCGTGGTGGCGGTCGGGATCGGGCTCTGGCGGTTTGTGGGGGCCGCTCCGTCGCCGGAGGGAGGGATCCCGCACCCGCACTTGCAGGTAGGGGTGCGGGATCCCTCCCTCCGGGGGGACGGCAGCGGGGCGGAAGGACTGATTCCGACCCTGGTCGCGCTGCTAGTGGCGCTGATCGCGGTGGTCCACTTCGTCGGCGGCGTCAAGACGCGGCTGTCGACTGGGATGACCGGGTTCGACAGCACCTGGTACCACGGGCCGTTCGCGGCAGGCTTTTTTCAGAGCGGCAACACGATCGACCTGCACTTCATCGCGCCTCAGTTCCTGGCCTGGTTCTACCCCGCGAACGGGGAAATCTTCCACGCGGTGGGGATGCTGGCCTTTGCGCGGGATCTGCTCTCGCCGCTGCTGAACCTCGGCTGGTTCGTCGGCTGCCTGGTGGCGTGTTTGTGCATCGGCCGGCCGTATCGGGTCGGGGCCTGGTCGCTGGCACTGGGGGCGGTGGCCCTGAGCGTCCCGGCGCTCTCGGACCAGGCCGGCGAGGCGAGGAACGACATCGTCGGGATCTTCTTCCTGCTTGCGGCGGTGGCCGTTGCCCTGAATTCATGGGGAGGGGGAGATGAGAAGCCTGATGGGTCTGAGAGGGACGCACAGCAGGCAGGTAGGGGAGGAGGTTCTGGTGGCGGGCGGGGGAGTGCGAGGCGCGGGCTGGAGACGGGCGCGCTGCTGGTCGTGGGGCTCTCGGCGGGGCTTGCAGCTGGGACCAAGCTCAACTTCCTGCTTCCGGCTGCGGTTCTAGTGCTCGGCTTGGTCGTGATTGCGCCGCATGGGGGGCGCTGGCACGCGCTCTGGGTCTCCGGCCTGGCCGCGCTGGCCGGAGGCGGCTACTGGTACTTGCGCAACCTGGTCCAGAGCGGCAACCCATTGCCCTGGATCCACCATTTGGGGCCGATCGACCTGCCGGCGCCGGAACAGGCCCTCGGCGGTCGCGAAGCCCACAGTGTCCTCGGCTACCTGACCGACGGAACCGTCTGGTCCGACTGGTTCCTCCCCGGACTCCACCACGCCTTCTGGTTCCTCTGGCCGCTGCTGGGCCTCGCCGCCCTGGCCGGTCTTGTCCTGTGCCTCTGGTCGGGGCTCAGCGACCTCCGAAGGAGCTGGAGCGATGGCGACTCTCAGGCCGATACCGACCGCGCGAACGCCGTCCTCGCGATCGCCGCTGCCGTTGGTCTCGCCTCGGCCCTCGCTTGGCTCATTGCACCGACTTCCGCTTCCGGCCCCGACGGCATGCCCCGCGGCTTTGAGTCCGGCCTCCGCTACCTCGCACCGGCCTTGATCCTCGGCCTCGCTCTGTTGCCAACCGCCCCGCTCCTGCGCCAGCGCCGTGCGTCCCTCTCTGCGTGGTCGCCATTTCGTCCGGCTAGCGAACGAAATGACAGCCACGAGCGGTCGTCATTCCAGACGGATAGCGGCTGGAATGTCAACCACGGCCGGATGGGGCGGGCTTGGGTGGTGATGATGGGGCTTGTTCTGGTCGTGGTTGCGGTCGTGGTGGGGTATCCGGTCCAGCGCCACTACCTGAAGGACCGGTATGCGGATCCGTCGTTTACGACGCCTGGGCTCAACGCCGCGTTCAAGTGGTCCCGCGACCTCTCCGACCAACGGATCGCCACCACCAGCACCCGCCAGTACCCCCTCTTCGGCACCGACCTTTCCAACCACGTCCAGTACATCGGCGAAGAACGCCCCCACGGGGGCTTCGAGGCACCTCAGACCTGCCGTCGCTACCGCGAACTTCTGAACGCGGGCGACTACGACTACGTGATCGCCAGCCGCGACCGGATCGAAGCCGGCAAGCGGCCCTACCCGCCAGAAGCCAAGTGGACCGAAGGCCCAGGGTCTGTGGTGGTTCTGAAGAAACCTCCAACCGTGGTCTTCAAGCTCAGCGGCAAGCTGCCTCCATCGGCCTGCCCTTGACCTGAGCGCCGGCGCGGCGCTCTCGCCATACTCCGGCAGCCGATGGACCACATCCGCAACTTCTCGATCATCGCCCACATCGACCACGGTAAGTCGACCCTGGCCGACCGCATCCTCGAGCTCACCGGGGCCGTCGACCCGAAGAAAATGCAGGCGCAGCTGCTCGACTCAATGGACCTGGAGCGCGAGCGCGGGATCACGATCAAGGCCCAGGCGGTGCGGGTCGAGTACAAGGCCGCCAACGGCGAGACCTACCACCTGCACCTGATCGACACCCCCGGCCACGTCGATTTCTCCTACGAGGTCTCGCGCAGCCTCGCCGCCTGCGAGGGCGCGCTGCTGGTCGTCGATGCCGCCCAGGGGGTCGAGGCGCAGACCGTCGCCAACACCTACCTGGCGATCGAGAACGGGCTGGAGCTGATCCCGGTCATCAACAAGGTCGACCTGCCGGGCGCCGAGCCGGAGCGGGTTGCGCAGGAGATCGCCGACCTGCTCGGTGGCGACCCCGAGGAAGCGCTCTGGATCTCGGCCAAGACCGGCGAGGGTGTGATCGAGGTGCTGGAGGCGATCGTCGCCCGGGTCCCGCCGCCACAGGGTGAGCCCGACGCTCCCACCCGGGCCCTGATCTTCGACTCCGAGTTCGACCAGTACCGCGGCGTGATCGCCTACGTGCGGATCGTCGACGGCTCCTTCCGCAAAGACGAGCGGATCCTGGCGATGCAGAACGGGACCGAAGCCGACATCGACGACATCGGCTTCTTCCGGCCGGCGATGACCGCGGTGAAAGGGATGGACGCGGGCGACGTCGGCTACCTGATCACCGGCATCAAGGACGTCACCAAACTGCGGGTCGGCGACACCCTGACGACCCAGGCGCGCCCCGCCGCCGAGCCGCTGGAGGGATACCGCGAGGTCCGCCCGATGGTCTTCTGCGGCCTCTTCCCGATCGACACCGATCGTTTCGAAGACCTCCGTGACGCGCTCGAGAAGCTGGCCCTGAACGACGCCGCGCTCTCCTGGGAGCCGGAGACCTCGGAGGCGCTCGGGTTCGGCTTCCGCTGCGGCTTCCTCGGCCTGCTCCACATGGAGATCGTGCGCGAGCGGCTGGAGCGCGAGTACGACCTCGACCTGCTGGCGACGACCCCGAACGTGCGCTACGTCGTCAACCTCACCAACGGCGACACCCGCGAGGTCCACAGCCCGACCGACCTGCCCGACCCGGGCGTGATCGAGACGATCGAAGAGCCCTACATCCGGGCCACGATCATCTGCCCGAAAGAGCAGGTCGGAGCGGTGATGGATCTCTGCCAGCAGCGCCGCGGCACCCACGTCGACATGCACTACCTCAGCCCCGAGCGGGTCCAGATCCGCTACGACATGCCGCTCGGCGAGATCGTCCTCGACTTCTTCGACCTCCTCAAGAGCAGCACTCGCGGCTACGCCTCGCTCGACTACGAGCCGATCGGCAACCACGCCTCCGACCTGGTCAAAGTCGACATCCTGCTCGCCGGCGACAAGGTCGACGCGCTCTCGATCATCGTCCACCGCGAATTCGCCTACGACCAGGGCAAGCGGCTGGTCGGGCGCCTGCGCAAGACGATCCCGCGCCAGCTCTTCGACGTCCCCGTGCAGGCCGCGATCGGCTCCAACATCCTCGCCCGCGAGACGGTCAAGGCGCTGCGCAAGGACGTTACGGCGAAGCTCTACGGCGGCGACGTCACCCGCAAGAACAAGCTGCTGAAGAAGCAGAAAGCGGGCAAGAAACGGATGAAGTCGGTGGGCCGGGTCGAAGTCCCGCAGGAGGCCTTCCTCGCCGTGCTCGAGATCGACGAGTAGGCGAACGCCCCCCGGCGCTGTCGCGGCCGCCCCGCCACCTGGCTACCCAGCCAGTTAGAGTGCCCGCGACCAGACTTGGGAGGAGCTGCTCGATGGCACTGAAAACTGATGCGGTTGGGAAGGAATGGCCCGGCACGACCTACCAGGCGGGCCGGGAGAAGATCAAGGAGTACGCGACGGCACTGGGGATCGAGAACCCGGTTCACTTCAACGTCGAGGCGGCCCGCGCGGCCGGCTTCCGAGACGTCGTCGCGCCGCCGATGTTCGCGGTCGTCTACAGCGGCCCGGCGCTCGGCCCGGTCCTCTTCGACCCCGACGTGGCGATGAACTTCGCGGCGATGGTCCACGGCGGCCAGGAGTTCGTCTGGGGCGAGCCGGTCTGCTCCGGCGACGAGATCACGACC
>DATKIA010000084.1:0-6032 GCA_035509895.1 Solirubrobacterales bacterium | reverse complement strand
GGGTCACCCGACCCCTCCACGACCCACCCATCCATGCCAACCCCCATCCCTCTAGGATTGGCCGCGATAGCGGGAGATCGAGAGTCGGAGGAATTTTGGCCGTAGACACCAGCGCAGTCGCAAACCTTGATGTGGAGCCCGGAACGCTGCCGGAGACGATGGCGGCGTGGGTGATCCGCCAGGAGCGCGAGGGGGAACCGAAGGACGCATTCCAGCTCGAGCAGATCGAGGTCCCCGAGCCGGGAGCTTTCGAGGTCGTCGTCCGGGTGATGGCGGCCGGGGTCAACTTCAACAACGTTTGGGCGGCGCTGGGCAAGCCGGTCTCGGTCTTTGGCTACGGCGACCACCCCGAGTACGGCCACCACATCGGCGGCTCCGACGCCTCCGGCGTCGTCTGGAAAGTCGGCGAGGGCGTCACCCGCTGGCAGCCGGGCGACGAGGTCGTGATCCACTGCAACCAGGCCTCCTACGAGGACGTCGAGGTCCACGGGCTCGACCCGCTTGCCGCGCCGAGCCAGCGGATCTGGGGCTACGAGACGACCTGGGGCTCGTTCGCCCAGTTCACGAAGGTGCAGGCCCAGCAGCTGCTGGCGAAGCCGCGCAACCTCTCCTGGGTCGACTCCTCCGCCTACGGCCTCACCTACTTCACCGCCTACCGGATGCTGATCGACCAGTGCAAGCTGCAGCCCGGCCACAACGTCCTGATCTGGGGCGCGGCCGGCGGCCTCGGCGTCTTCGCCGTCCAGCTCTGCAAAGCGGCCGGCGCCAATGCGGTCGGCGTCGTCTCTTCCGACGAGAAGGGCGAGCTGGTCAAGCAGCTCGGCGCCGTCGACTACATCAACCGCAACGAATTCGGCGAGATGATGCGGACCGACGACAACCTCACCGATCCGGCCGCCGACAAGGCCCGCTTCAAGGCCTCGCGGGCCTTCGACAAGCGGATCAAAGAGATCCTCGGCGACGCCCCCGACATCGTCTTCGAGCACGTCGGCCGGGCAACCTTCCCGACCTCGGTGCTGGTCGTCAAGCCGTTCGGCAAAGTCGTCATCTGTGGCGCCACCTCGGGCTACCAGCTCGACTTCGACGTCCGCTACCTGTGGATGCGCCAGAAGCAGATCATCGGCTCGCATTTCGCCAACGCGTACGAGTGCATGCGGGCCAACCAGCTGATGGCCGAGGGCAAGGTGCGACCGGTCCTCTCGGAAACGATGGGCTTCGAGGGCGTCCCGACCGCGCACCAGCTGATGCACGAAAACAAGCACCTCGGCAAGATCTCGATCCTGGTCGGGGCCGAGTCCGAGGACGAAGGCAAGCACGAGGACGGCCCCGGCGCGATCCGCGCCGAGGTCGGAGCATGAGCCGCGCCGCGAGCGCGAGAAGGAGATAGTCGATGGCGGAGGTCTGCACGCTCAACTGGCACATCGCCCCCCTGCGGGCCGATCGCTTCCTCGACCTCTGGGAACCAGCGGCGGCGAAGATGCCGGCTTTCGGTGCCAAGAGCTGGTCGCTGATCCGCTCGATCGACGACCCGCTCTCCTTCCAGCAGAGCGCGGTCTGGGAGCAGCGCTCGGACTTCGAACGCTATTGGTTCTCGGAGGAGATCGAGCGCGCCCGCGAGGAGATCATCGACCTCTACGACCTGCCGCTCTTGCCCGAGTGGCACACCCTCGTCGCCGCCGAGTAGCGCTTTCGACTTCGCCGCAAAAGCGGCTCGGCACTCTTACTCGCGCTCGAGCGGCGCCATCGTCAGGCCGGCGCCGTCGAGTTGTGCCCAGTAGTGCTCGGCCAGCTCGCGCGGCCCCGACCAGACGATTGCCTGGCCGCCATTGTGGATCCGGTCGGCGATCTGGTGCCCGCGGTCGAGGCTGACCCCCGGAATCACGCGCGCCAGAGTCTGGGCGACGTGCTCGAAGGTGTTGTGGTTGTCGTTGCGAACGATCACGCGCCAGTTCCCCCCCAAACCTGAACCAGGTCCTGCATCACGCGTCCGCTCGACCGTCGAAGTGGACATCGCTCGCCATTATGCATCACATCAGCAAACCGCAGGACAGCCGTTTCCCCTATCTACCTGGAATCGACGCTGTCCGAGCGCTGGCGGTGCTGGCGGTCTTCTTCTACCACTCAAACGTCAGCTGGATGCCGGGTGGATTCCTCGGCGTCGACGTCTTCTTCGTGATCAGCGGCTACCTGATCACCTCGCTGCTGCTGCGCGAGTTCCGCGGCGGCGGCGCCGTCCACCTCGGCCGCTTCTGGCTGCGACGAGCGCTGCGGCTGCTGCCGGCGGTCGGCGTGCTGATCGCGGTGACGATGATCGCCGCCGCGATCCTCGAGCCGGACCGGATCGACGCCTTCCGTGACGATGCCGTCGCCTCGCTCTTCTATTTCGCCAACTGGCACTTCATCTTCGGCCACGTCTCCTACTTCGAACAGTTCGCGGCCCCGTCGCCCTTCACCCATCTCTGGTCGCTCTCGGTCGAGGAGCAATTCTACCTTTTCTGGCCGCTCGTCTTCGCCGCCGGGATGAAGTTGTTCGGGCGCGGCAGGCTGCTGCTCGGCGTCCTCGCCGGAGCCCTCGCCTCAGTCGCCCTCGCCTGGATCCTGTTCGATCCCGGCAGCGACGCCTCGCGGGTCTACTACGGCACCGACACCCACGCCGTCGGCCTCCTCTTCGGCGTTGCCCTGGCCCTGATCTGGAGCCCGATCGAGCTACGTCGCCGGCGCACCGGTCCGATGGTCGGCCCGATCCTCGACGTCGTCGGCGTCCTCGCCCTCGCCTACGTCGTCCTCAGCTTCATCCACGTCCACGACTACGACCTCGCCCTCTGGCACGGCGGCTACCTCTGGCTGGCCCTCGTCACCGCCCTGCTGATCGCGGTCCTCGTCCACCCCGCCGCCCGCCTCGGCGGCCTGCTCGGGCAGGCGCCGGTCCTCTGGCTCGGACTGCGCAGCTACAGCTTCTACCTCTGGCACTGGCCGGTGCTCGCCTTTACCCGGCCCGGGGTCGACGTCGACCTGCCGAAAGGGATCCTGATCCCGCTGCAGCTGCTCTTCGTCCTGTTCCTCGCCGATCTCTCCTATCGCTACGTCGAGCTGCCCTTCCGCGGCCGCGGCAAGCGACCGGCGCTGCCCGAGAACTGGCTCAGGGTGGCACGACCGGCGTTGCTGGCCGGGGTCGTCGCGGTCGTCGCCCTGGTCGGCTGGAGCGGGCTCTTCGGCGGCGGCAACAGCCGCCCCGACGCGGCCGAGGCCTCGACCCCGACCATCGCCCGGGTCAAGGCGGCGCCGGTCCGCCAGCCGGAAACCGTGCCGTCGAAGCCGAACACCGAAGAGCGGCCGCTGGCGCCGGCCAAACACCCGCCGCGGATCATCGCCCTCGGCGACTCGGTGATGATCGGCGCCGCCGCCAACCTCAAGGCGCGGTTCGGGCCCGGCTTCTCGATGAACGCCAAGGTCGGCCGCCAGGCCAGTGAATTCGTCGAAATGGTCCAGCAGCTGCGCCGCGAAGGGCACACCCCGAACGCCCTGATCATCCAGATGGGGAACAACGGCCCTCTCTACGGCGATGACATGGAGGCGATCCAGAAGGCGACCTCGAAGGTCGGCGAGCTGTTCCTGATCAACGACCACGCCCCCGTCAGCTGGATCGACGAGTCAAACGACGCTCTCGCCGAAGCCGGCAAGGACTGGCCGCACACGACCCTGATCGACTGGGCCTCCGTCGCCGCCGAAAACGAAGACGAGCTCTGGGACGGAATCCATCTCAAGCCCGCCGCCGCCGGCCTCTACGCCCGACTGGTCAACAAAGCTGTGCGCGAAAAAGTCGCCTTTCCACCACCGCCGAAGCCGAAAAAACGCCCGGCGACGGGCGCTAGAAGGGGCTAGGCACGCGGACGACGACGTCGTCGACGCTGGCGAGGAGGCCGTCGCCGTTCTTGCCGGCCCCGACCGTGATCGAGGCGGCGCGGCCGGTCACTTCGCCGGCAGCGGCGTCGGTTGCTTCGGCGACTTTGGTCTGGCCGAGGAAGCCGGTGAGTTTGGCGGTGCCCTTTTCAGGACCGCTGGTCACGTTCAGCACCCGCAGCCGCAAGGCATTGGCTTTGTTGACGCCATTGACCATCGCCTGGTCCTTGACGATCGCCAGGAATTTGGTCGCTTCCGCGGTCACCTTGACCAGCTGGACCTTGCGCTGCAGCGGGTAAACGAGAAGTTGGTATTTCGCACCGGCTCCGGCGCGCAGCTCGAGCCCGAGATAGGCGCGCTTCTGCAGCGCCATCGGCGTCCCGCTGAGCAGGCGCTCGGTCGCCGCGATCTCGAGGTCGCGGCCGAGCACCGGCGTCCGGTAGGAGCAGGCTTCGGTCGCTTTGCCGATCGTGATCTTCAGGGCGCTTTCGGAGCCACCGCGGGCGCAGCTTGCGCCGGCCAGCTTGATTAGCTGGGCGCGCTGGGCCGTCGAATCCATGCTGTTGCGGTAGATGCCGACCATCGCTGCCCCGGCGCTGGCGGCAAAAGCGGTGGCAAGCAGGGAAAAGACAACGAACATGGCGATCGATCTCGTCTTCATCGCTGGCAGCCTAAACACAGAGGGGGCGAAAAGATGCGGGATCGACAGGGCTGGCAGACATCGTTCGAGACACCGGTATTTGCATGAAAGTCACAAACCGGGGTAGACGGATGTCCTACTGTATTTAGGGGAGTCGCCTTTTCGGGAGCGGCAAGCAGGGCATGAATCCAAGATTCGAGCAAGACCAATCCATCCTCCAGCGCCGGATCGCCAGGCGCCGATTTGTCGCGCTCGCGACCCTGGCAGCGCTGGCGGTGCTGTTGCTGAGCACCTCGGTCGTTTCGCGAGCGACCTCGCTGGGGGGCTCGGTTGCGACGGCGGTCCTGCGCGGTGCCGACATCGTCTCCGACGGGCCGGCCCTGGCCGACAACCACGTCGCCCACAAGCGACGGCCCGCGTCGCTGAACCACAGCCGCGCCGTGACCCACGCGCCGGAGAACGCATCGTTCCCGTCCGCACCGGCACCGGGTCAGGCGCCGGTCGCCGCCGAGCCGATCGGGATCGGATCCGAACCGGTCGCGCTCGCTCCGACGACCAGCGGCCCGGTCGGGAGCGAGGTGCCGAGCGCCGGCTCGCCACCTCCGGCGGCAGAGGAGCCCCCAGCCGAGGAATCCGGGCCGCCGCCGAAATCGGAACCGCCGCCGCCGAACGAACCGGATCCCGAGCCGCCCCACTCGGGCCCGGAACCACCGCACTCGGATCCGCCGCCGAAATCGGACCCGGAACCGGAACCGCCGAAAGTCGAACCGAGCGAGCCGGTCGAAGAACCGGCCGAGGAAGAGCCGGCATCCGAACAGCCGCCGGCCACGCCGGCCGAAGCGCCGTTCTTCGAAGGCTCCGAAATCGACGACTTCGAACTGATCCAGGCGGCGCCGCGGGCGATAACCGAAGTGCCAGATCCCCTCGGCAGCGGCGAGACGGTGCTGAAGATGACCGTCGATGAGAACGACGTGGCGCCGGTCACGCCGACCGACAATCCGCGCGCCCAGGCGCTCTCGCCCGACGTGATCGAAAACGGCGACGAATTCTGGCTCAAGACCAAATTCCTGATCCCCCAGAACTTTCCTTCGGTCAAAAGCTGGATGTCGCTGGTCTCGATCTACGGACCGCCCTTCAACGCCTCCAGCCCCTGGCAGATCGAAGTCGTCG
Source organism: Solirubrobacterales bacterium (assembly GCA_035509895.1). GTDB lineage: Bacteria > Actinomycetota > Thermoleophilia > Solirubrobacterales > 70-9 > VAYN01. Next base: position 322 of record DATKIA010000084.1, on the reverse strand, counting down.
CCGACCGCCTGCAATGGACCCGCAACCGCACCTACGGCTTCGACGTTCCCTGGGAAGCGCCGCTGCGCAAGGGCGTCTGGATCACCGTCCTCACCCACGAGCGGTTCGCCACCGACGGCTGGATCGAAATGTGGATCGACGGACAGCCGGTGACCTTCTTCCCCGGCAGCACCTACAACCCGAGCCATCAGGCGGCGACGACGAAACTGGAAATGCAGACGATGGACTCGAGCAACAACGGCGGTCCGAACTCGGCGAAGATCATGCAGTACCGCCAGAAGGATCAGTTCGACATCGGCACCCTCTACTTCGGCGCCCTGAG
>DATKIA010000083.1:0-16869 GCA_035509895.1 Solirubrobacterales bacterium | reverse complement strand
GCGATGAGCAGCGGGCAAGTGAGGTGGCATTCGCGGACGGGCTGGCAAGGGCAATGTTTGCGACGGGCACGCTCGCACAGGGCTTAAATCTCCCGGCGACGGCGGTGGTCATCGGCGGAACTCGTGTGGGTGACGATCGCGGAATGTCCAAAGCAGCGAAAGAAGAGGCCACTCGTTCCCAGCTCTTGAATGCTCTTGGGAGAGTGGGCCGCGCGTATGTCGCGTCGCGCAGTATCGGCATCGTTATCCCAGATCGATGGATAGCTGTAAGGCAAGGTGAGTCCCCAAAAGATCCTCTGAGCCGGGCACCATTTCTTGCGTATCCAGATGCCTCAATTGAGGTTAGAAGCAGAATCCAGCCCCTGATCCGCACTGCGCTGGAAAGTCCAGCGCTTCAGATCGGGCAACTGACGAGTGAGGAGGAAGCGGCATTTACGTTCTTGTCTGGCGACGACCGGGAGGACAGCAGCCAAGTTCTTAGGAAGTCGTATGGCGCATTCCGCGAAGACCTTAGTGCGCAAAGCGCTCAGCAGGTAAGCGAGACCCTCGGCTACGCAGGAGAGGTGTTCGTCGAGGAGATCTCCGCCCCGGACTGGATTGTTGAGGCAAGCCACCTGTCCGGAATCTCGCTCCCGGTAGTGGGGGCGATGTATCAGGCGGTTGGTGATGCACTAGAGGAGGAGCAGCCGAAATCGATTTCGGAATGGCGAGAGCTGCTCACGTCATGCGTACGGCGTCTCCCGTGGCGGATGACGGCCGCGCTGCTCCCGCACGACACGTTCAGGAGTACGCTGATGGAGGGGTTGGTTAAATCGGACGAGGCGGGTGACGAGCCTCCCCCAGGCGAGGCCATTGATGCGCTGGACGCCAGTCTTGAGGCATGGATGTCTGGGGAGCCTCTGACGGAGATTGCAAGTCCCGCTTTGGGGAAAGACCCGGGCGCACCCGGGAGAGCGTCCGGGAACGCCCTACCAAAGCTCATCGCACTGACTGATCATGGATTTGGATTTGGGATCGCTCGCATCGCTGGAGGAATTGCGGCTCTTGTTGCGGTTGGCAGCGAGCAAGGCGACGAGGTCTTTACGGATCTCGATCCAGATATCCGTCAAGCACTCGACTTGCTCCCGATCGCGGTGAGGTTCGGTTGCGATAGTTCCGCTAGCGCTGCTTGGTATCGCTGGGGATTCCGACGCAGGCGAATCGCACACTTGCTGGCGGATGTTGTGCCACCACCTCCTGGACTACTAGGAGAGGAGCTAGCGCAGTGGGTGATAGCTGAACGACGAAAAGTCCTTGAAGGCGAGCGCGCTGACGCCTTCGACCCGGATGCATTGGGTCTTATGGAGTCCCTAGCGAATGCGGAGCTATAGGGCTCTGCATTGGATCTCGCGCTTAAGAGGCGACGGCTGAGTCGGCGAGGCGGTATAGGCCAGACCGCCGACCGATGCGCTCTATAGCGCTCGATCGGTTGAGCTGGGAAAGAAAGGTATCGACAGGACGCTTTCCGGCGACTAGGTAGCCCCGGGAGCGCAGCATCTCGAACCAATCGCGGTAGTGGATTGCTTCCGCAGGGTTATCTGCTTCCGCGAGGACGGCAATTGCAATCTCCTCGAGCCGGCGACCCCGAAGCCTGAGGTCAGCATCCTCCAGCTTCATCTGCGGGGCCTTTCCTAGCGCGGAGTCGATCTCACGAAGCATTCGACCGTCGGCTGCGATTCTCGCCGCTAAATGCTCGACGACCGCCTGCAGAGATTCGAGTTGCTCGGTCTCTTGCTCTATTCGGCCGATCAGTCGCTTCCTCTCCTTGACCAGCACTTCTAATGGGTCGCCAACAGCCATTTCGCGAGCATAGGCTTGCCGGGGGATTGAGAAGCGGCAGCGAAGGGTCCTAAATTGCGGCTTGCCACGGCGAACGTCCGCGTAGCTACGCCAGCCACGTTTCTCGTCCGTGGGCTCTGCTGCAATTGCAACGAGCAAGCTTCTCAACACTCAAGACATCTCTGACGAAGGAGATCACCCATGGGGCGGGGACCCCGCGAACAAAACGATCTACCGATGAAAAAGCCAGCCGATCTTTTAGGTGAAGGAGACGGCGTCGAGGGGGACAGCGACTCCTACTGCGCCACCGAGCGGGAACTCGGATTTAGGCTTGACGGGTCTCGCTCTGTCGCAGTTGGGGACGAAGTGAGACTACGAGTGGGTGATCCTATTGAAGTCCTCAGCGGGGGAAACCTGATCGGAACCCTTGAAGCTAGAGAGGGACAGTCGATGAAAAGCTGCATTGCGATGGGGTATCGCATGGAGGGCGAGGTCACCTCTATCGATATTGAGGCCCAGAGAGGGAGGATTCGGGTCTCAGGGACCCAGGAAGGAGAGTCTGCTTGAGCACCGCTGGCCGCCTATTTCCCCTAGGGCTGGGCCCTCATTGCGGTACCTGTCCGATCATCGGAGAGTGCGGTGCCGAGGAGACCGAGCATGCCTGCCCAACGGACTGGGGCGAGCCTGGATGGGGAGGAGAGGAAGTACTGCACCCGGCAAGACTTGATGCTCTGGATCACATTCGAGCCCTGAGAGGCTTTCACCTGAAGGCATTTAGGGCCAAGCCAGTGAAGGTGCCGGAGCTGCCAGGCTACATTCCGCAATGTAGATGGAAGCAGGATCTGGTCGGACGTCTTAAGGGCCCCATCTACGGCCTACGACCGAAGGCGATTCTGCGGAAGGGCGGGATCAAATCTGCGGAGGAAGTGAGAAACCACTTCGGTCTCCAGCCAACGCAACAGCTAGTTCTAATTCTTTTCGATCATGACCCCTACCTTGAGCGCCTCTTCGATATGCGCGCGATGCGCGAGCTTGCTGCCGCTGGCTACGACCTAGTGATTTCCGCCTCCTACTCGGTTTGGTCTCCGCGACCTCGCATGCATCAGCTATACAACTTGGTCCGATCGCTGGCTCTCTGCGTGGCGCTACAAGAGCACGACGTACCCGCAGTACCACGCGTCGACTGGACGATCGACCGAGACATCCTGAAATGGTCTGCGTGGCTCGACGAAAATCGAAGTGTGAAGCTTGTCGCAATCGATGCCCAGACCTCCAAGCACGGACCGTCTTGGAGACAGCTTGTTGCGGGTCTCAATCTTTTAGACCACCAGACGGGTGGCCGACTCCACTACCTGATCAACGGACCAACGATCGAGCCCCGGTGGGCGGAGATCTATGCAGCTACGTCTCCGGAACGAGTGACCTTTACCGACGCAACCCTGCATCACGGAACGCCGCCAAGTGCGCAGGAGCGCCTGGACTTCACCAGGCCTGATGGGGTAGTCGACCGGGGCCTTGTCTTTTTGCAGCGCGAGAGAGAGCGCCAAGTAGAGATAGAGAGGCTCCAGCAGCGCGCAGCTTAGAATGGTCGGTGACCGGCCCTGGCTCCTCACCCGAGTAGTGATGTCCGCCCCCCTGGCCACAATTGCCACCGAATAGGCAGCGGTGATCCGCAGGTGCCGGAAAGCCCATGCCGGTTGTGAGAAGCAGGTCGACCCTTTCGTCGATGGACACCCGGGGCCGGTAGCCAATCCGTGCAAATACCCGGTCGAGCAGCCGCAACCGCTCTCCCGCTGTCGCCCGATTCGCGTTTTTTGGAGGATCCTCCTCTGTTAGATGCTGCCTTGGAATTGCTCGCTGAGTGAATGTCTACTCAAGCCGCCAGGGGGCGTCATAGCCCGCCCCCTGGACCCCCCGGCCTAGTCGAGTGCCGGGTGCCACGAACGCCGAGCAAGAATTCGAGCCATGCCGGTTTGGCACCCGGCACTCGACGTGCTTGTGGCTCAACTACCAGGAACGCCTACCGTTCGAGAAGCCGCTCTTACCTAGCCGCAGTTTGGCTGAAAAATGCAACGCTGATTGGATGGTCACTAGGGGATCAGGATGGGCGAGGCAAATGACATCGTGGAAACGGCGTGGCAGGAGTTGCCACGTGCCGACCGCAACCTTTTGAAGGCGATCAGCGCCGACCAATGGCAGGTATGCGGGCGAACACTTGGTGCGTACGCGGATGAGCTCCTTCGCTCGGCCGGACGAAGTTCGCTGTCGTCTGCTGAGATTGCGCGGTTGGACGACGCGCTGGCGCTTTGGGTTCCCGACTTGCGCATCGTCCTGATCAACGAGAGTCACCCAGCATTCGATGGCCTCGACGGCCCGACCCTCACTTACGATCTGTCTCGCGTCGCTTGGCACGAGTGGGGGCACGCGCTCTCCATTGATCGCGCCAGCGAGGAGGACGTTGCAGCTGGCGAACGCTATGTCGATTTGCTACCCGACGGACTCGCCAGACTCGTCCGACAGGCGGGCTACCGTCGTCGCGAATATACGCACGAGGTCGTCGCGGAGACCTACGCGATCCTGATGACCCGGCGCCGACACGGAAAGACCGAAAGGCCTCCATGGCTACATCCAGAGGTCTATGAGCTTGTGAGGAGGGTAGCGGGATGGAACCAATGAAACTGCCAGCCGGATACCGCCTGCCCAAGGGCACGACCATGGCAGATGTTCGCCGGCTCGACCAAGAATTGCTGGCCAGCGAGGGTCTTGGAGCGCAGGCCCGAAAGGCAAAAGAGGACCGCGGGGAGAGTCCCTCAAAGAAGAAGTAGGCCCGCAACTCCCGGGCGTATCCGGGTCTCATTTCAGTCGCATTGTCGCCGCGATCTCGCTCCTCAAGCCAACGCCCCACGTCCTTTCAAGCCGAAGGTCGCGGGTTCGACTCCCGTCGGGCGCATCGCAAAGACGCTGGTAGAGCCAAAAAGTGGCTCACAAAACGCTAAAAGGCGTCGGTCTCGCTTCTAGGTCAACGCGGGTCAGCAGGCGTCAATACGGGGTAAACGGAGCGGAACCGACGCTTCGTTCCCTTTGACGTCAAGGTGGCAGCGTTTTGGGATGGAGGCATCCGCCTCTTGATCACTTCGCCGCCACGTTCACCGCACGGAGATCGGCCAGCTGGAGAACGGCAATCGCCTCCCCCTATCGACACCGTGATCAACCTCGCGGGGGCGCTCAATCTCTCGACCGCCGATCTCCTTGACGGGATCACCTGGGTTCCCGTGTTCGCCCCCCGCGGCAACTTCGTCACGGGCGAGGCCAACCGGGAGGAGGGGTGAGGGTGTCCGCCCGTTCGTTGCCAGGGCACGTTGGGTGCCGTGGCCGGCGCTACGATCGATGATCGACTCAGTCAGAGCGCCGGAGGGCAGTTCCATCACCAAGACGAGGAAGAAAACGCGGATCGGAGGCGACGACCCGAGGGTGGCCCACGCCATCTTCACGCTGCGCGAAACCGCTGCCTATCTCGGGGTGCCGAAGTCGACCGTCCATTGGTGGGCCCGCTCGCAGGGTCCTCAGCACCCGCTGATCACCTGCTTCCCGTCAAAGGGAAGGCAGGCGACCGTGCCCTTCATCGGCTTCGCCGAGGCCTTTGTCCTCTCGAGCTTCCGCCGCGCCGGGGTGCCGCTGCAGCGGATCCGCCCCGCGGTCGAGGTGCTTGAGAAGGAGATCGGAGTCGAGCACGCGCTCGCCTCCAAGCGCCTCTACACCGACGGGGCCGAGGTGCTCTTCGACTACGCCAACCGCAGCGGCGAGCGCGAGGTGCTGGAGCTCACCGTCGTCCGCACTCAGCAGCGCCAGTTCACCGAGGTCGTCAAGGACTACCTCAGGCGCATCCATTACGGCGGCGACGGCTGGGCCGACTCGGTGCGCCTGCCGACCTACGAGCACGCGGAGGTAATCGTCGATCCGCGCGTCGCGTTCGGCCTCCCGCTGCTGGTAAACGGTGGTGCCCGGGTCGAGGATCTGGTCGACCGCTTCCAGGCCGGTGACTCCGTCAGCGAGATCGCCGCGGACTTCAGCGTGCCGACCGGCGAGGTCGAGGACGTGATCCGAGTCGCGACCCGGGCCGCGGCTTGACCGCCGTCAAGAGGTGAGCCGCGTCCGATAGTCGGCGGCGATGGCCCGGAAAACCGACAAGCCACCGGAGTTCTTCGTCGATCGCAGCCTCGGCAAGAGCGTCGTCGAGGCGCTCTGCGAGGTCGGCCTGACCGTGTACTCGATGGCCGACGTCTACGGCGAGGCGCGGGCCCAACGCCTCGCCGACGAGGTCTGGCTGCGCGACGCCGGTCGGAGGGACTGGATCGTGTTGACCAAGGACGACGCGATCCGCCGCAGGGCCGGCCGAGCGGGACGCTCTCACCGATGCCGCGGTCCGGGTCTTCTGCCTGACCACGGCCCAACTGCGCGGAGCCGAGCAGATCGAGCGGTTCGTCGACAACCGCCACCGCATCCTTCGCCAGCCCCGCCAGCCCGGCCCCTATATCTATGGCGTCTACGGGAGCGGCCTCAAGCGCTTGTGGCCTTGAGATCCGTTTCGGGAACTGAATACCGGGCGTGACCAACTCGTGCTCAGGACCGAAAGCGCTGTGCCGTTGCTGATGGGCATCGCGACCAACGTTGTGCGAGGGCAATGGCGCTCACGCCGGCGCCATCGCGACGCGCTCGAGCGAATTCGCGCTGCCGAGCCCTGGAGCCGCTGCCGGCCGACTTCGCGCCCGCCGGGAGAGAAGCGGGCCGCGCCTACAGCGCCTGGTTCAAGTTCCTGATGGACGACCCGGAAATTCCGCCCGGAGAGTGCAGGTCTCCTGCGGCGGTCGCGGACCAGGCACGAGCGCGGTTGGCCAAGACCAGCTACAGCGATGTCAGGGTCGTTGTTCAAGGGGACGGTCCATGCGCGACGCTGGTCGATGCCGAGGGAGCGGCGATCGTCGTGCTCACTGCTTCCCGGAAGGAAGATCGCCAGAAAGAGCTGAGCGTGCGTGCTGCCTCGGCGCTTGGCCCGCTGATGGACGAGACGATCGATTCATGCATCGCTCCGGCGCGATTCGAAGCGGCGGCCAGGGCGGCGCTGGCGAGGGCCGGTCTCTCCCAGGTGAGGATCCACGTCTACCGTCCATACGAGCCATGTGTCGGGGGCGGATTTGGCTATGACCCCGCAGGCGCACTCGCGTCTTTCGACGCCGACTCACACAAGATCTGGAAGCAGAACAGCATCAGCCGGAGGAAGGCGGAAAGGGCCCGGGAACGCTATGAAAAGAGGTCCAGCTCGTCGGAATGAGCCAGGGTTGCGAACAGCGCCGGACCTACTCCGGGATCAGCACTTCTCGGACGCTGGCGCGAATGGATGGGCTCAGGCTGTAGCGGATGGCGGGGCGTCCGGTTGTCATCCCATCGCTTTCGGCAGCCACTTGCTCCAGCAGCCCGATGGTGACGAGGGCCTCGAGGTGACGGCGCAGTGTTGCGACGCTCGCTTGACATTCTCTGGCGAGCTCCGCGGTCGAAGCGTGCTCCGCTTCGCTCAGCATTCGCAGAACCTGGAGTCGCACCGGATCTGCAATGCCGTGCAACCATGCCGCCGCCGTCCGGGGCTGGGCCATCGATGAGGGTCAGGCCGCGTTGAGATCGCTGCAGAGGCGCAGCGCCTCTTCGGGGCCGAAGAAGGGAACCATCGTCAGGACGAACAGTTCGTCGCGCTGAGCGGGAAGCTGAGCTGCGTTTCCCTGTGTGAGTCGCAGCCTGATCATCGAGAGGATGCTCCGTGCCAGGAACTCCTCGACGACTGGCGGTGGATCCCGGTACTCCTCGCCGGACGTGGCGCGTCCGGCCTCGCGCCCTCCCGCCAGCGCCCCCACCAGCGTTGCAACGATGGCCTCGTAGTCGTTGCCGCGAGCCTCGAATCTGCCACCCGGCGAGTGGACCAAGCAGAGCTCTGCGAGCAGCGGGTTATCGACAGCTGCGCCGATCAGGCCGCCGATAGCGTGGTGGACCTGCTCGGGCCACGACCTTGAGCCAGTGAGGGCGTCGCGCACGGGCGCGGAAAGGAAGTCATAGGCCTGCGCGAAGGCGAATCTCAAAGCCCCCGATCGGTCTCCGAACAGCTCGTAGAACATCGCCCGCGACATCTTCGCCCGATTGACGACGGCGCTTGCGGTCGTGTCGGCAATGCCCCGTTCGTGGGCGAGTTCGGCGAGGGGCTCGAGAATCCGCTGGCGCTGCATCTCCCTGACGAAGTCGCGCGACAACCGCTGTTCGCCGGGCGAGATGCCCGCCGGTCTCCGCTGCGCGTCACTCGATGTCCTTCCCGCCACGGCGATCTCCCTGGATCAGACAGAACCACGTTTCTGTCTAGAAAAGATCACTCTACAACATGAAAGTTCGCCGATCTTGCCTGGACCCGGCTAGAGGACCTATGGACGAGAGGGCGCTGTGCAGCCCCTTCTGGCGACATCGCTCGGAATGCCGGTGAGCCGAGTTACGAAGCGGCCCTCGGTCCTGAATCTGACGTGCTGAGGGAGAGGGGCACTCGGATCGATCCTTGCGACCGCGACGTTGTCGACGACGGGCGCCAAACGACGGTGGCCGTTCGGCCAGACGATCGCGACCCGCGAAATACCGTCAGGGAGCAAGGCGAAGACCACCACGGACGGTTGCGATCGGATCGGGATGCAAATCGCCGCGGCAAAAGCCTGCCCCGAGGCAACGGTGGCTCGGGGCCAGCAGTTCTGCAGCGGCCCTTCACTCAGGAGACAGACGAGTTTGGTCCCTGGCACCACAAAGAATCGGCCATGCCCCCATCTGCGAGCCACCCGGGCTTCCCCCGGATCCAACCCGAACTGCTTGGCGGATTCTTCCGGGACGAGCTTCTCGAGGATCGAGGTAGGAGGCTTTTGGTCACGTCGTAAAACCAAGAACTCGTTCCGCAGAGGGCTGGCCGGGGTGCTTTCATGCTGTGGGTTCAGGCCGCTCCCCGTGGCTGTCGTCTCCGTCTGACCTCCATTGCCACATGAGCTCAGTGAGCCGGCGCAGATGAGCGCGAAAGCTGACAGATAGACGGCTAACTTTTGAACCCTTCCAGTTGACCCTCTGCGGAACATTAGAGCTGCGAAAACCGTCAGCTAGGCGTTCCAGCCAAGCTCAGGGGGAGTACCAGTAGCCGTGGAAGGTGTGCGCGTAGGGCCCGTTGTTCCTGACCCCAGAGGCCATCACCATTCCATACCATCCAATTGACTGTGCCCAATTGGCTGCGCCAGCCCCGTTGACGCCACAAAGTTCCCGCGTTTGATCGAGATCGAGGCTATACATCTGCGCACAGAGAGCAGCGGTTCCGCTTCCTTCGTACAGCGAAATAGCGCCAGTCATGTTGCTGCTCCAACCGTTGTACCAGGACGCGCTTTGGGGCTGCCCTTTCGGCTGTAGGAAGGCAGCTCCTGCACTATGTGGCGTATACGCCTGCGCACTGCTGGACCCGAAGGCCATCACGCCGAGAAGTGCAGCTGGCAGAACTACCCGAAGCAGCCCCTTCGTGGCCCGTTGTTTGAACGCGTCGATCACGTGTCCTCCTTGAGGGCGGCGACTCCCGCCGCCCGGTAGTGGTAAGTAACGCGACGACGCTAAGGCTCCGGCAACGGTATGCAACGCTTTGATTCACATGTGACGGAAAGTCCCTCGATTCGTCCACCCTGAAGGTCTTAAACGTCAGGAAGGCAGATCTCCCGCGCCCGCCGCACGAGCCGCAGCGCCTCCTCCTGTCCCAGGAACGGGACCGTGGCGGCATAGACGAAGTCGGGCAGCAGGCGGGGCAGCTCCGACGCCCGCCCGGCGGCGACTTCGCGGCGGCAGATCGTCTCGGCGCCCCCGAGCGCGGCGAGTGCGGTCTTCGGCGGTCCGGAGGCACTCCGGGAGTAGGCCTGGCCCCGCTCCAGCATCACCTCCAGCATCTGGCGCCCGGTTTCGTAGGCCTCGCGCGCGGCCGGCGGACCCATCTTTGGGCCGCCGATGTACCCGAGGTGGGCGAAGGAAGGGTTGGCGGCCATCAGCTCGAGGATCGCCTTGACCCCATAGATCACGTTTTCCCACTCCGAGCGATCCGCCGAGTAGGAGCGGGCGACCACGGTCATGGTCTCGGAGAGGATCGCGTTCACGGCCGCCGCCGCGCAGCGCTCCCTGCTGCCGTCGAAGGTCCGCTCGAAGGCCTCCGGCGCGACCATCGCCCGCTCGCAGATCTCCTCGACGGTCGCCGCTTCGTACCCGCGCTCGGCGAGAAGCTCGGCGAAGGCGCGAAGCAGCCGCTCACGCTCGGATGGGGAGGAGATGCCGTCGGCGTCGGCCATCGCCACTTAAACCCACGGCGTGCCGGCGAGCAGCTCCCGCGCCCGCCGCACCAGCCGCAGCGCCTCCTCCTGTCCCAGGAACGGGACCGTGGCGGCGTAGACGAAGTCCGGCAGCAGGCGCGGCAGCTGCTCGGTGCGCCTGGCCACGACCTCCCGCCGCACCACCGCCTCCGCGGCCCCGAGCGCTCCCCGCGCGGTCGTCGCCGGTTGGGTCTCGGAGTTCGAGTAGTCCCAGAGCCGCTCCAGCATCGCGGTCACGACCTTGATCGCCGCGTGGTGGGCGTCACTGACCGCCGGCGGGCCCATCTGTCGCGAGCTCACATAGGCCAGGTGGGCGAAGGAGGGGTTGGCGGCCATCAGCTCGAGGATCGCCTTGATCCCGAGCATGTAGCTGTCCCACTCCGAGCGGTCGGGCGAGTAGGAGCTTGCGATCGCGGTCATCGTCTCGCCCGTGATCGCGTTCAACGCCGCCAGCACGCATCGTTCTCTGTCGCCCCCGAAGAGCGCATCGAAGTCCTCGACGGGAAGGCCGGCCCGCGCGGCGACGTCCTCGACGCTCGTCTCCTGATAGCCGCGCTCCGCGCACAGTGCCGCCATCGCGACCATCAGACGTTCGCGCTTGCCGGGGCGCAGGAGGTCGGCACGCGCCTCCATGTCCCCGCCCCGTCAGAGCGCCGCCGAGGCGCTTCGCATCTCGTCGGCGGCGCGGTCCGGCCCCATGAACGGGACCAGGACCGAGAAGAGGATTTCGGGCATCATCTGCGGCAGCCGCTCGGCTCGGCCGGCGTCGACCTCGCTGAAGATGATCGCCTCGGCAGCGCCGACGGCCAGCAGCTCGACCTCTCCCGGCAGTTCCTCGTCGACGCCGGAATACTTCCGTCCCTCCTCCATGTAGGGCAGAAAGCGGGCCAGCAGCTCCACATAGCACTCGTAGGTCGCGGGCCGGATCCCGGGAAAGGAGCGCGTCATCGCCCTTGCCAGCTCCGGCTCCGCAGCGATCGCCTCCAGCAGTTTCTTCAGCCCGTCGCGCAGACGCTCGGGCCACTCGCGGCCGCTCTCGCAATCGCTTGTCGCCGTGTTCAGCGCCAGCTCGGTCATGTGGTCGTAGGCGGCGAAGAGACAGGCGTCCTTGTCTTTGAACTCGGCCTCGAACTCTGCCGTGGAAACGCCGGCGGCGGCCATCGGTCCCTCGACGGACGCGTCCCTGTAGCCCTTCTCGGCAAGCTCGGCCATCAGCGCCCAGAAGAGCTGCTCACGCTGCGCTTTCTCCATCATCCCTCCTCGGCGAGCAACTGCCTCGCCAGCCTCGATTGACGGAGCGCCTCCCTCTGGCCCACGAACGGGACCAGCGCCGCGTAGACGAAGTCTGGCAGGAGTACTGGTACTGCGCCGGTATTCCCCAGCGCGAGCTCGCGCCGCATGACCGCCTCGGCCCCGCCCAGGGCGGCCCGCGCCGCTCGCGCCGGCGGTTGCTCGCCGTTGCCGCCGAGCCGTTCCATCATCAGCGCCAGCACGTGGGCCGCCGACTGATAGGTGTCCCGCATCCGCTTCGTCCCTCCCTGGCGCGCCTCGATGTAGACCAGGTGGGCGAATGAGGGCTGGGCGCTCATCAGCTCCAGGATCGCCCGGATCTGCAGCACCCGGCGTTCGCCCTCGCCGTCGGCGGTGGGAGCGGTCGAGACCGCCGCCAGCGTCTCCGAGACGATCTTGTTGAGGGCCGCCACCGCGCAGTCCTCCTTGCTCTCGAAGTGAGAGTCGAAGCTGGCGCGGCCGAGGCCGGCCCGCTCGGTGACGGCGACGATCGTCGTCTCCCCGTAGCCATGCCGAGAACAGCACTCGGCCATCGCGGCCAGTAGCCGGTCGCGATCGCCGACCGACAGGACGCCTGTGTCTATCGTCAGGGGACCCAAGGAGGGCCATGGTATCGCCTGGTAGTGACTTAGGTCCTTTTTATAAGACAAGTCGTACTCTTTTAAAAAGGTCTATGGTCTCGCCGCCAGCGTGCTCGGCAGGGGCCGGCGCGGGAGCGCAGATGCGGCAACGACCAACTTCCGACCAGGGATCCAGATCTCGCCATCCGGCGCGGCGCTCCCGATCCCAGGTATCCTGGCCCGATGGCGGACGCTGTGGGAGCAAGGAAGCGCGCGCGTCCCGGCGGGCACCAGCTGCGACCGGAGGTCGTCGCTCACCATCAGCGCCAACGCATCCTCGCCGGCGCCGCCGCGGTCTTCGCCGAGCGGGGCTACCGGCAGGTGACCGTGGCCGACATCGTCAAGAGCGCCGCGGTTGCCCGGGCCCGGTTCTACGAGAACTTCGCCTCCAAAGAAGACTGCTTCTTCGCGCTCTACGACAGCGCTACGGAGGCGGCGCTGGAGGCGACCGAGAATGGCTGCGAGGGCCAGCAGGGGGAGTTCCCCGACCGTGTCCGCGCCGGCCTGCAGGCGCTGCTGGCAAACCTCGAGTCCGACCCCGCGCTGGCGCGCTCCTGGATCGTCGAGGGGCCGGCGGTGGGGACCGCGATCGACGAGCGCTTCGAGCGCCTGATCGGCGACTTCGCTGTGCTTCTGCGCCGGGGCCGGGCCGGCGCCGACGAGACGGAGCTGCCGGATACGGTCGAGGAGACCGTCGTCGGCGGCCTCTACTGGCTGCTCTACTACGCGCTCCTCGAGGGGCGACCGAAGCGGATCGGCAAACTGCTGCCGCAGCTGACCGAGTTCGCGCTGATCCCGTTCGTGAGCACCGAGACGGCGCGGAACGCGGCCGCCTCTCCCTAGGACGCCCCGACCGGCAGTTTCGTGGGCGCCGCTCCCGATGAGCGGCTGGCCGGTCGCAGGCGCGGAGGTGGATGCCGCGGCCCGGGAGCGCGGGCGTATCCTCGCCGCCTTCGTCGAGCTGGTCGGCGAGTGCGGCCTCAAGGAGGTCACGGCGACGGCGACGATCGCGCGGGCCGGCACCGCTCCGGGCTCGTTCGAACGCCACTTCGCCGACCCGGAGGAGTGCTTCGAGGTCGCCTGGGACGGGCTCGAAGCCGCTTACCTCGAGCGCCTCGCGGCCGCCTACGAGGGCTTCGACGACTGGCGTGAGCGCTTCCGCGCCGCCAGCGCGGCGACGGTTCGCCTGGCCGAAGCCCACCCGGACTGGGCTCGTTTCCTGACGGTCGCCTCGCTGGCCGCCGGCGACAACGGCCGCCGCCGCCAGCGCGCGATCGGACGGCATCTGGTCGCTCTGCTGGACACCGCCCGCGAGCAGCTCGACGACCCCGCCGCGGTGCCCGAGGTGACGGGCCGCTGGATCCTGGGCATCTTCTTCGACCGCTTCTACCGGCGCTTCGCCTCCCCCGACGGCCCCGATCTCGTCTCCCAGCTTCCCGAGCTGCGGTTTCTCGCCGTCAGTTGCTATTTCGGTACCGAGGCGGGCCTGGCGGAGTTTGGCCTGCAGCCCTAGCCGAATCCACGCCTAAGATGGCTCCATCGTGCCTCCCCAGCCGCCCGACGAGAGCACCGAGTTCCCGGACGAGCTCGCCCGCCTGCCGAAAGGCCGCCATGGCCTCCCCCCCGAGTTCGTCGCCCACAACCAGCGCGAAAGACTGATCGCCGCCTTCACCGCGGTAGTCGCCGCCAGCGGCTACGAGGACACGACGATCACCGCGATCACCGAAGGCGCCGGCGTCTCCTCCGGCACCTTCTACAAATACTTCGCGACGATCGAGGAGTGCTACGCCGCCGCCTTCGACGCGGCCTTGGCGCGCTTCGGCGCGATCCTGATCGGCGCCTACGACTCCGAGAGCGAGTGGCCGCTGCGGGTCCGCGCCGCCCTCGCCGCCTGGCTCGACTTCCTCGCCGGCGACCCCGATGTCGCCCGTCTGCTGACCGCCGAGCCGTTCGTCGCGGGACCGGTCATCGCCGAGCGCTACAAGGACGCGATCGACCGCGCCACTCCCTATCTCAGTGCCGGCCGTGAGCAGCGCCCAGCCGGTGCCGAGCCGCTGCCGGCGACGACCGAGCGCGGCCTGCTCGGGGCGGTCAACAGCCTCGTCTCCCGCCAGGTGAAAGCCGGCCGGGCGGAGGACCTGCGAGATCTTCTTCCCGACCTCGTGCAGTTCGCGCTGACGCCGTACCTGGGGGCCGCCGAGGCCCGCCGGGTCGCGACGCTCCCGTAGCCATAACTCAGTCGCGGGTCCGCCGGATTTTCCTGGTCCACCGAGCCAGGGTGGACCCAGCCGCGCTGCGTTCGTGGCTTTCCGCATTCCCAGTACGGTCCTGCTTCTAAAACCGGGTGCTTTTCTTGACACCACCGTCTTAATGTCGCTACGGTACCGGCGTCTTATTGGGTTAAGACGCAGGGGGCGGGCTCCACCCGAGCTGGCCAAAAAGCAGGACGAGCCACCAGGGGGCTCGTGGGACAAGGAGAGCAATACGTGAGACGCCTAGCGATGGCATCGCCTGTCGAGTCGATCCAGAACGCGGTCAAGTTTCCGCTCGCGCTGCTGTGCACGCTGGCGCTTGGAGCCGTGGCCCTGCTCGCCTTCGCGACCTCCGCCCAGGCCTCCGCCACCCGCGTGCACCAGTCCTCCTTCGGCTCCTTCACCAAGCCCGAAGCGATCGCCGTGGACCAGGGCTCGGGTGACCTCTACGTGATCGACGCCGGCGCCGGGACGATCTCCCGTTTCGAGGCCAACGGCGACCCCGATCCCTTCACCGCCACCGCCGGCTACATCACCGGCAACGAACTGACCGGCACCGACAGCGGCGCCCTCGGCCTTGGAGCCGAATCCGAAAACCAGATCGCGATCGCCCCGCCCGGCTCCCCGGCGGGAACCGCCGGGGACATCTACGTCGCCGCGGTCGGCGCCGGGATCGACGTCTTCGCCCCCAGCGGTGAATACCTGGGACGGATCGACAACATCGAAGGTACCGACGCCGCCCCCTTCGGCTACGTCTGCGGCGTCGCCACCGATCCCGCCGGCAACCTCTATGTCGGCGACTACTCCAACGGGATCTACAAATACGTCCCGACCGCCAACCCGCCGACCAACGCCGACTTCGACTCCCAGCTCAGCGGCTTCTCCGGGCACTGCAACATCGCCGCCGGCGCCACCAAGGTCTATGCCTCCGCCTGGGCCGGAGGCTCGCTGACCAGCTACCCGAGCTCGCTCTTCCCCGGCGACCAGAAAGCCGAAGACGCCTCCACCGCCGGGACGACGATCGAAGACGAGAACGGCCCGGTCAGCTCGAGGACCGCCGGCGTCGATCCCTCCAACGACCACGTCCTGGTCGACGAAGGCAACCAGGTGGCCGAGTTCGACGCCGTTGGCAACCTCGTTGCCCGCTTTGGCGCCGGTGAGATCTCCGGCTCCTGGGGCGTCGCCGTCAAAGGCGGCGGCAACGCCTACGTCACCGATGGGACCGGCGCCGAGTTCGACGTCTTCGGCCCCCTGGTCCTGCTGCCCGACGTCACCACCGGTGCCGCAGTGGAGGTTCACCCGACCACGGCAACCCTCGCCGGCCACATCGATCCCGGCGGCGGCCCGGCCGCTTCCTGTGAGCTGCAATACGTCGACGACGAGGACTTCCAGGCCAACGGCTATGCCAACGCCGACACCGCGGCCTGCGTTCCGGCCGGCCCCTTCACCGTCGCCGAAGACGTGACCTCGACGCCCTCGAGCCTGCAGGCGGGGACCGTCTACCACTACCGCTTCGCCTCGACCAACGCCAACGGCACCGCTCAGGGAGCGGACAAGGTCCTCACCACCCCGATCGTCGAACTCGCCACCGGCGCCGCCACCAACCTCACCCAGCAGGGCGCCACCCTCAACGCCACCCTCAACCCCGGCGGCCTCGCGCTCAGCGATTGCCACTTCGAGTGGGGGACCGACTCCACCTACGGGCACTCGCTGTCCTGCGTGCCCAACCCCGGCTCGGGATCGGCTCCCGTCGCCGTGCACGCCGACCTCAGCGGCCTCAGCCCCGCCACCCCCTACTTCTTCCGCCTCGTCGCCACCACCGCCAACGGCACCGCCGACGGCCGCCTCGGCGCCTTCACGACCCAGGGCCTGGTGCCGCAGGCCTCGGGCTGCCCCAACGAAGCCGTGCGCCTCGAACAACACTCCACCGCGCTGCCGGACTGCCGGGCCTATGAGATGGTCTCCCCGGCCGACAAGAACGGCGGTGACATCGACGCCGACACCACCCGCACCCGCGCCGCAGTCGACGGCAACGCGATCCAGTTCACCTCGCTGATCGGCTTCGGGGGCACCGGCAGCGTCACCGTCGACAACGACTTCATGGCCCTGCGCAAATCCGATGGCTGGGTCAGCCACGGAATCACCCCCCAGCAGGAACCGCTGACCGGGAATGATCTCATAACCGCAGGTCTTGCCCCTCGCTATGAAGGCGAGTTCTCCCCCGACCTCGACCGAGGCATCTTCCTCGCCGGCTCGCCGCTGAACGCCGAAGACCCCAACGTCGAACGCGCGGTGAACCTCTATCGCCGCGACGATCTGCGCGCGGCGGGAGCAGGCTCCTACAAGCTGCTGAGCCCCTGCCCGGCCTGCTCGGGGCCACTTCCCATCAATTCGTCCTTGCAGCCTCGTTTGGCCGGCGCCTCCGCCGACTTCTCCAAGGTCATCTTCGAGTCAAAGCGCAACCTGGTCGCCGGGGCCGAAGGACCA
>DATKIA010000082.1:0-29243 GCA_035509895.1 Solirubrobacterales bacterium | reverse complement strand
GGGTCGACCTCGCAGCCGCCGCCGACCGGCGAGTCGGCACCTACTCGGGCGGCATGCAGCGCCGGCTCGACCTCGCAGCCGCGCTCGTCCATGAACCGCGGGTGCTGTTCCTCGACGAGCCGACCACCGGTCTGGATCCCGTCAGCAGAAAAACGATCTGGGAGGAGGTGCGGGCCCTCAACGACGCCGGCACCACCGTCTTCCTCACCACCCAGTACCTCGAGGAGGCCGACCAGCTCGCCGACGACGTCGCGATCATCGACAGCGGTCGGATCGTCGCCGAAGGCAGCCCCGACTCGCTGAAGGCGGAATTCGGCAATCCCCACATCCAGCTGCACCTGGCCGACGGCTCGGTGGCGGAGGCAGAGGCGGTCCTGGCACCACTGGGGAAGCTGCTGCCGCCGCGGGATGGCCGCTGCGTCGAGGTCGAGGTCCCGAACGGCGCCGCCGACATTCCCCGCGTCGTCCGCGCCCTCGACGAGGCCGGGATCGCGGTCGAGTCGCTGGAGCTGGTGCGGCCGACCCTCGACGACGTCTTCGTCTCCAAAACCGGCTACCACCTCGAGGAGGAGTCCGAGGAGAACGCCGAGAAAGCGCCGGTCGACGGGTGAGCGCGCTGGCGACCAACGCCCGCGTGGTCAAAGCGCTGGGGATGCGCTCGGTGCGGCAGACCTTCCGCCGGCCGCAGCTGATCGCCCCGATCATCGTCTTCCCCACCGTGCTGCTGGCGATCCAGACCGGCGGCGCCAGCGCCGCCGTCAACCTGCCGGGCTTCCCGCCGGTCGAAAGCTTCCTCCAGTTCATGCTCGCCGGGGCGATGATGCAGGCGCTGATGCTGGCCGGGAACAGTGGCGGCATCGCCCTCGCGGTCGACATCGAGATGGGCTTCACCGACCGCCTCTTCTCGGCCCCGATTCCGCGCTTCGCGATCGTCCTCGGCCGCCTCGCCGGGACCGCCGCGCTCGGGCTCTTCTCCGCCCTCTGGTTCCTCGCGATCGGGCTGATCTTCGGCGCCTCGATCGAGGCCGGCGTTGCCGGGGCGCTGCTGGCGATCGTCCTCGTCACCGCCTCGGCCTTGGCGGTCGGCGGGATCGGCGCCGCGATCGCACTGCGGACCGGCAGCGCCAGCGTCGTCCAAGGCCTGTTCCCGCTGGTCCTCGTCGTCCTCTTCCTCTCCTCCGCCTTCTTCCCCCAGGAACTGATGATCGAGCCGGCGAAGACGATCGCCGAGTACAACCCGCTCAGCTTCATCGTCGAAGGGATCCGCGAGCCGATGATCTCCGGGATCGACGCCACCGACACGCTCTACGCGGTGCTGGCGATCCTCGGCATCGTCATCGCCGGCCTGCTGCTCTCCGCCCGCGCTCTGCGCCACCGGCTGAGGGTCGGCTGATGGAGGCGACCAGCGTCCCGCTGCCCGCCGCCGCGGTCGAGCTGCCGGCCTGGCGCGCCAACCTGGCAACGATCGCGGCGCTGATGGCGCGGGCCAAGAACGAGCTCCTTCGCGTCCCCGGCGCGGCGATCCCCGGCGTCCTGGCGCCGACGATCTTCTTCCTCGGCCTCAACGGCGTCTTCGGCGGTCTGATCCAGCTGCGCGGCTTCGACACCGGCAGCTACGAGGCCTTCATCGTCCCGGTCAGCATGCTGCAGGGCGCCGGCTTCACCGGTGCCGCCGCCGGGGTCAACCTCGCCCGCGACATCGAAGCGGGCTGGCTCGACCGGCTGCTCGTCTCCCCCGCCCCGCGCTGGGTCCTGCTCGCCGGCACCGTCCTCGCAGCGAGCGCGCGGGCGCTGATCCCGGCCACCTTCGTGCTCGCCATCGCGCTCCTGCTCGGCGCCGACTTCCCGGGGATCGACGGACTCCTCATCTGTTACTTCATGGTCGCCGCGATGGCCGCCGTCGCCGCCTGCTGGGGCTCGTTCCTAGCGCTGCGCTTCAAGAGCCAGTCGGCGGCGCCGCTGATGCAAGCGGGGATGATGGCGCTGATCCTGACCACGACCGCCTACGCGCCGCTGGCACTGCTGAGCCCGTGGCTGCAGAAGGTCGCCGAAGTCAATCCGGTCACCGAAGTGGTCGAAGCGGCGCGTCAGGGCTTTGTCGGCAGCGTCACCTGGGCCGGCACCTGGCCGGGACTGCTGGCGCTGGCGGGGATGCTGGCGGTGCTCGGCTTCCTCGCCCTGCGGCAGATGCGTCGAACGGCGCTCTGAGTGCGGAGTGAATGGGCAATCCATATTTGATTCCTTTGCCCAATGAACGCAGCGCGAAATTTCTCATGAGCGCCGGGGTCGAGCGGCCGGGACCGGTCGGCCCGGCGGCAATCGAGCTGGCGATTCGGGTCCTGGGCTGGAACTGGCTCGAGGGCGAGCGGGACGGCTTCCGCTACCGCTACACCCGCCCCAGCCCGGGCCGCTACCCGTGGCAGTGGTACTGGGATTCCTGCTTCGCGGCGATCGTCTGGCGCCGCTTCGAGCCCTGGCGGGCGCGGGCCGAGCTCGAGAGCCTGCTCGCCGCGCAGCGCGAGGACGGCTTCATCGGCCACACGATCTTCTGGGACCGGCCGGTCTCGCTGCTGCGACTCGGTTTCTACAACGTCACCTCGCGCGGCGCCCTGCAGACGGAGACGATCCAGCCGCCGCTGCTCGCCTGGGCCTGGCGGATCGCCGTCGGCGATCCGAGCGAAGAGCCGCGAATCGCGGCCCAGGCCGACTGGCTGGCCGCCAACCGCGATCTCGAGGGCGACGGCCTGCTCTGGATCGTCCAGCCCGACGAGTCGGGCCTCGACGCCTCGCCCAAGTTCGAACCGGTCTGGGGCCGGCGCGCGGTCGGCCGGGCCGGCTTCCCGCTCCTGGTCCGCCGCAACCGCCAGCTCGGCTTCGACGCCCGCCGCACGTTGGCCGCCGGCGAGCCGGTCCTCTGCGAGACGCTGGTGAACACGATGTGGTCGCTCTCGCTGCAGGCGCTCGGGCGGCCCTCGGCGACGCCGGCGCTGGTCGCCCGGCTCTGGGACGAGGGCCGCGGGCTTTTCGTCGACGAGGCGCAGCCGGGCGGTCTGCGCCCGGCTCCCGTCACCTGGGCCTCGCTGGCGCCGCTGGCGCTGCCCGACCTGCCGGAGGAGATCGGCCGCCGGCTGATCGAGGAGCACGTCCTCGACGAGGACGAGTTCCTGACCCCGGTGGCGCCGCCTTCGGTCGCCGCCTCGGAGCCGAGCTATCAGCCCGACGGCGGCCGCGGCCCGATCCGCCGCTACTGGCGCGGCCCGACCTGGGTCAACTCGGCCTGGATGGTCTGGCTCGGGATGCGCCGTCTCGGCTACGAGGAGGAGGCGCAGAAGCTGGCCGACGGCGTCCTCAGCGCCGCCGTCCGTGAAGGCCTGCGCGAGTACTACGACCCGAGCACCGGCAAGGGCCTCGGCGCCAAGGACTTCGCCTGGTCGGCGTTGGTGGCGGAGCTGGCGGCGCCGGACGATGGCGCAGCGACGAGCTATTTGTAACGGTAGGTGATGCGACCGCGGTCGAGGTCATACGGGCTGAGCTCGATCTTGACCCGGTCGCCGGGGAGGATGCGGATGTAGTGGCGGCGCATCTTGCCCGAGATGTGGCCGAGCACGTCGTGCCCGTTGTCCAGTTTGACCCGGAACATCGTGTTGGGGAGAGCCTCGGTGATCTCCCCCTCCATTTCGATCTTTTCCTCTTTGGCCATGCGGCCGAGAAGCGTAGCTGACGCGGGGATTTTCCCGAGTCAGGTGTCTTCGGCGGACCAGGCCACCCAGTTGCGCGCGTGCTCCAGGGCGGCAGCGCGGTCACCGATCTCACCCGCGTACTGCGCGGCCTCCAGCTCAGCCAGGAGCTCGCCGAGGCGCGGCCCCTCGTCGAGGCCGAGTTCGGTCACCAGTTCGTCCCCACGCAGGAGCGGCGTCGGTGGTCCGTCGCGGCGCCAGTCGAGGGCGGCGGCGATCATTTCCCGAGCCAGATCGAGATGGGCCGCGACCATCTCCGGGCTGGCGATCGGGCCGTGGCCACGGGCGGAGAGGCGATCGGCGACGGTCAGCAGGGTGACGTCGACGCTGACCGGTTCGGTCGCGCGCAGGTAGTCGTGAATGCGGCGCGGTGGCAGCGGCGCCTCGGGGATCATGAAGCCGAGCCGCAGGTGATGCAGGGTCAGGCCCTGCAGCTGCCTGGTCAGGCGGCGGCTGGCGCGCAGCCGGGCGCAGATCGCGCCGATGATCTCGGCCCCCTCGCGGTCGTGGCCGCGGAAGCCGACGAAGCCGTCGTGCTCGGCCCGAGTCGCCGGCTTGCCGATGTCGTGGAAGAGGGCGCCGAAGCGGAGTGCGGTGCCGCGGCTCACCTCGTCGCCAAGCGGCTCCGCCAGCAGCGCCGCGACCTCCTCGGCGCGCTCGCCGGCGAAGCGACCGAGGTCGCGCTCGACCTCGAGCGTGTGCTCGAGCACCGCCAGCGTGTGGCCGTGGACGTCGAGGTGGTGGTTCGGCCCCTGCTCGACCCCACGCAGACCCTCGACCTCCGGCAACACGACCGCCGTCAGCTCCAGCTCGTCGAGGAGGGCGAGACCGCGCAGCGGATCGGGACCGCCGAGGAGCTGGCGCAGCTCGGCGAGCTGACGCTCCCCGGCGGGGTCGGCGGCGCGGGCGCTGACGGCCTGGGCCAGAGCGACAGTCCGGGGCTCGATCTCGAGCTTCAGTTCGGCGGCGAGCCGGGCGGCGCGCAGGAGCCGCAGCGGGTCGGCCTCGAAGCTCGCCTCCGCCACCGCCCGCAGCGAGCGCCGCTCGAGGTCGGCAAGACCCCCGAAGGGGTCAATTGGCTCGCCCTCACCGGCGATCGGCACCGCAACGGCGCCAATCGTGAAGTCACGCTCAGCGAGGTCGGCCTCGATGCCGTCCCCGCGCAGGATGGTGACGTCGACCTGGTTGCTCCCGCCCGGCCCGGCGACACGCCAGGTCCCGAACTCGGCCGAGAGCTCGAACGGGTGCTCGCCGAGCTCGCGCGCGATCGCCCGCGCCGCCGGCCCGGGGTCACCGCCGATGGCGAGGTCGACGTCGGTCACCTCGCGGCCGAGGGCGGCATCGCGGACGGCGCCGCCGACGACCCAGGCCTTGGCGTCGTCTCCAAGCGCACGGCGAACCGCGGCTACCAGCGGCGCCGCCCGCAGGTCCGTGGCGAGTTTGTTCGACATATCCCTACAAAAGCGCCTTGCCGCTCATAGGGCTCGGCGTGGCACCCGCGCCGAGATCGCGCAGGTGACCTCGTAGTTGATCGTGTCGATCCGGGCGGCGACCTCCTCGGCGAGGATCCGATCATCCCCCTGGGCGCCGATCAGGACAGCCTCGGCCCCGGGCTCGACTTCGCTCTCGGCCCCGAGGTCGACCGTCAGGTTGTCCATCGAGATAGTGCCGACCAGCGGGCGGCGACGGCCACCGACCAGGACCTCGGCGTTGTTGGAGAGGGCGCGGCGGACGCCGTCGCCGTAGCCGAGCGGAACGACACCGACCAGGGTGTCTACCGGGGCCGCCCAGGTGCGCCCATAGCCGGCACTGGCACCGGCCGGGAAGGGCTTGACGTCGGCTACGTAGGAGCGCAGCGAGAGCGCCGGCGAGAGCCCGCGCTCCGCCGGATCGGATTGGAACGGGTCGAGGCCGTAGATCGCAATCCCGCAGCGGGCCATGTCGAAGTGCGAGCGGCGATCGCGGAGGACTGCGGCGCTGTTGGCAGCGTGGACGAGAACGTCGGGGAACTCCGCCTTGACCACGGCGGCCAGCGCCTCGAAGCGGTCGAGCTGCTCGCCGAAGAAGTCCGAGTCGAGTTCGTCGGCGGTGGCGAAGTGGGTCCAGAAGCCGGCCAGCTCGAGGTCGGGGTCGGCGGCGCAAGCGCGAACCAGGGCCAGCACCTCGTCTGCCTCGGAGTTGCCGAGCCGTCCCATGCCGCTGTCGTACTTGACGTGGACTCGGACGGGATGGCCATGGGCGCGGGCGCGGTCGGAGAGGGCCTGGCGGAAGCCATCTCGCCAGAGCGCGACCTCCGACCCAGCCGAGATCACAGCGTCCACCTCCGCCGGGGTCAGGGCGCCCATCGTCAACAACGGCAGATGCGGGAAGCGGCGGCCGACTCCCTCGGCCTCGGTCGCGGTGGCGACCGCCAGCCGGGTCGCACCGCCAGCGATCGCGGCGGCGGCGGCACCGTCGGCGCCGTGCCCGTAGCCGTCGGCCTTGACCACGGCGCAGAGCTCGCTGCCCTGCCCCAGCTCCGCCTTCAGCCGCGCGCAGTTGGCGCGGATCGCGTCGAAGTCGATCCGGGCGACTGCCCGCTCCATCGCGTCAGCGCCCCTACTCGTCGTCGACGAGGGCGGCGAGCGCGTCGGCCCTGGTCACCATGCCGGCCAGGCGCCCGTCCTCGTCGACCACCGGCAGGTGGTTGTGGTGCTTGTCGGCGATTTTCTTCGCGACCCGGTCCGCCGCCTCGTAGGTGTGGGCGACGATCGGGTCAGCGGTCATCAGGTCGGAGACTTCGGTCGCGAAGGCTTTGTCGAGGCGCTCCTCGAACCCCTTCATCGAGCCGATGAAGACGATCCCGCCCATGATGTTGAGGTAATGGGGCAGGTGCAGGTCGGACTCCTCGTCGCTGAGGATCAGGTCCGACTCGCTGACGATGCCGACAACCTTGTTGTCCGCGTCGACGACGGCGATGGCACCGAGCTCCGACTTGGCGAGCAGGTCGATCGCCGTGCGGGCGTCGTCGCCAGGCGAGACGCTGGGCGCGTCGGAGTTCATGATCTCGGCCGCGGTCTTCATGCTGGGCGCGAGGTTATTCGACCGGGGCGTCGGCGCGCAGGCCCAACGGGATCGAGTCGATCACGTCGGTCGCGATCACCGACTCGGCGGCGCCGATCCGAGCGGCCGCGTCCCGACCGGCGCGGGCGTGGGCGACGACCGCCGCGCAGGCGGCCGCGAACGGCTCCAGGCCGCGGCCGAGAAGCGCCGCGGTGACCCCGGAAAGGACGTCGCCGCTACCCGCGGTGGCCAGGCCCGGGGCGGAGACGGCGTTGACCCCGACACGCTCGCCGTCGCTGACGATCGTGTCGTCGCCCTTGAGGACGACGACGGCGCCAGCGGCCTTCGCCGCCTCACGGGCGCAAGCAAGCCGGTGGGCGTCGATCTCCTCTGAGTCCCGCTCCAGCAGCCGTCCCAACTCGCCCGCGTGCGGGGTGAGGATCGTCGGCGCGCTACGGGCGGCGATCAGCTCGAGCCTGCCGGCAAACGCGTTGAGGCCATCGGCGTCGATCACCAGCGGCGCCTCGATCGCGGTCACGACTTCGCGCATCAGCTCGACCGAACCCGGATCGCGACCGAGGCCAGGACCGAGAGCGCCCGCCGCTGCGCGCTCGAAGGCGGCCAGGACCGCCTTCGCCGAGGCCGGCACCAGACAGCCGTCGCCGCCGGGGCAGCCGCGCGACATCACCTCCGGCTGGCCAACCGCGAAGACGTCCTGCAGGTCAGCCGGGACGGCGACGGTCGCGTAGCCGGCGCCGGCTCGGATCGCCCCCAGCGAGGCCATCCGCACCGCGCCGGTGAGACCGCGTGAGCCGCCGGCGATCGTCACCTGGCCAGAGCTGAACTTGGTCGAGCGCGACCCCCGGCGCGGCAGCATGGCCAGCACCGCGGGATCGATCACACCCCCGGCCGGCTCTGGCGGCGCTCCAGGCGGGATCCCGATTGGGACCACCCGCAGCTCGCCGGTGTGCCACTTACCTGGCGCAATCCGCTGACCGAGCTTGGCGGCGTGGAAGCTGACCGTGAGGTCGGCCTCGACGGCGGCACCAGCGATCTCCCCACTGGAAGCATCGACGCCGGAGGCGATGTCGCAAGCGATGACGGGGGCGCCGCTGCGGTTGATCGCCTCGATCGCGGCGGCGGCCGGTTCGCGGGGGGAGCCGCTGAAACCGGTGCCGAAGATCGCGTCGACGACCGCGCCCGAATCCGCCAGCCAGGCGTCGAGATCAGCCGGCGGGTCGTCGCCGAAGACCTCGGCAACCTCGACATCGAAGCCCTTCTCGGCGACGAGGCGGGCGGCGATCCTGCCGTCGCCGCCGTTGTTCCCCTTGCCGCAGAGAACGTGCACCGGCCCCTGCGGCGAAAGGCCGACCACGGCCTCGGCCAGCGCCGTCGCCGCCGCCTCCATCAGCTGAGGTGAAGGGACCCCCTGCTCCTCGATCGCCCAGCGATCGACCGCGCGGATTCCCTCGGCGTCGAACAGCGGCTGCAGCCAGGACTCCATCAAGCCCAGACTAGAGACTGGTAGTCGATTTCAAATCCAGCTGAAGAACGATGATTCAATGATATTTGTTAAATAGCATTGACTGCCAGCTGTTGATACTTTCAAAAGATCATGGTTTTCCGAACGCCTGAATTGCGCGAAGACGAGCTTGAGGTGCTCGAGCTCCTCGCGGAGCAGCGAGAACGACTGCGAGATCGCTTCGCCGAGCCGAAACGGTGGGCCGGGACGCTGCGACGGATGTCCTTCGCCCGGGCGGTGCAAGGCTCGAACAGCATCGAGGGCTTCAACGCTTCGCTCGACGACGTCGTCGCCGCGGTGGACGGTGAGCCCACGCTCGACACCGCAGAGGAAACGCAACACGCTCTCACGGGCTACCGGGATGCGATGACCTATGTGCTGCAAATCGCCGACGACGAAACCCTCGAGCTCGACGAGGGTCTGCTGAAGAGCCTTCACTTCATGATGCTGAAGTACGACCTCAGCAAGAACCCCGGGCGCTGGCGACCCGGCCCGATCTTCGTCCATCGCGAAGCAACGGACGAGATCGTCTACCAAGGACCCCCGGCCTCGGAGGTGCCGGACCTGATCGCGGAGATGCTTCGCGACCTTGAAAGCGCCGACGGACCGGTTGTCGTCAAGGCCGCGATGGCCCACCTGAACCTGACCCTGGTCCACCCGTTCAGCGACGGCAACGGCCGCATGGCTCGTTGCATCCAGACGCTCGTCCTGGCCAGGGACAGGGTCATCGCCCCCGTCTTCTCCAGCATCGAGGAGTTCCTCGGGCGGAATACGGAGGCCTATTACGCCGTGCTCGAAGATGTTGGCGCCGGCAGCTGGAACCCGGATCGGGACGCGCGACCCTGGGTCCGGTTCTGCATGCGAGCCCATTTCCTCCAAGCGACGACGACGATGCGCCGCCGCCAGGAGATCGAGCGTCTCTGGAACTCCTGCACCGAACTGGCCGAGAGCCACGGCCTGCCCGAACGCTGCGCCGCCGGAATGATGGATGCGTCGATCGGATTGCGAATCCGACGACAGACCTACCGATCCTCGACCGAGGCGGCGATGGGCGAGGAGCTCAGCGACCTGACCGCTTCCCGCGATCTGAAAGCGATGGTCGACGCGGACCTTCTGCAGGCTGTCGGTGAGCGCCGCGCTCGCTACTACCTGGCGGGGGCGACGCTGACCGAGCTCCGCAACGAGATCCGCAGCAGCCGAACCCCGATCTCCGAGGACGATCCCTTCCGCATCGTCCGCGACCGCCGACAGCTGAAGCTCGCCTAAGACGCAGTCTCGCGGACGATCGCGACGGCAGCGGCGTTGTCGCGCGAGTGGGTCAGGGAGATCTCGACCCGACGGCCGGCGGCGGCCTCGGCGGCGCGGCCGGCGAGGAGCACGGTCGGCGGTTCACCGGCGACGACCTCGATCTCGCGCAGGCTGAAGCCACCGGTCATCCCCAGCGCCTTGACGACCGCCTCCTTGGCAGCGAAGCGAGCGGCAAGGTGGCGTGCGGGCCGCGCGCGGGCCGCCGCGTACTCGCGCTCGCCGTCGGTGAAGACCCGCTCGGCGAGTCGCGGGTGGCGTTCGAGCGCGCGCTCCATCCGCTCGATCTCGAGCAGGTCGATGCCGACGCCGGTGGCCATCGCTAGAGGGTAGGACCCTCTGCCTATTCGGCGATGCCGACGATCATCCTCGCCGTCGCCAGGTCGCCGGAGGAGCCGGCGCCGACCGCGACGAAGGTGATCTTTTCGAGGTAGGGCTTCGCTGCTTCGAAGTCTTCGGTCTTGTCGGTTCCGGCGATCGCGTTGGCGGCAAACGCCAGCGCCGCCGGCCCGTCGACGAAGGCGCTGATCGGGTCTTCGCCGAGCGCCGCCTTCGCTTCCTTGAACTCCGGATTGGAGGCCAGCGTGGCGCCGCCTTCGGCGGTCAGCGCCTGGGCCGAGGCCGCCGGCCCGTAGGAGATCGCGATCCGATTGCCCTGGGCGGCGACGATCAACGGCTTGTCGCCGATGGCGCCGGCGACCGAGAACCCGGTCGCCTTGCCGGAGATCGCGGTCACGCCCGGGGTCCCGCTCGCGCGCAGCAGCAGGCCGATGTTGGAGACCGTGTTGGTCGCTTCCTTGGCGTCGGTCGTGGTCAGGACGACGGCGCCGGTCAGGTTGTTCTCGGTGTTGCCCTGGGCAAAGACGCCGACGTCGGCGATCGAGGCGGTGATCTTGTCGAGATCGATTCCGGCCGCTTTCATCGCTTCCTTGAGTTCGCCGGGTTCGAGCTCGCCGGGGATCCCCTGTGCGTCGATGCTGTCGATCGATTCGCTCAGCTGGCGGCCGAAGTCCGAGGTCGCGAGGGCGGCAAAAGAACCTCCGGGCAGCGCTCCGAGCAGCTGCGAGGCGTCGCCGGGCGCCGGCCGGTCGCCGTTGACGTTGGTCGCGAAGTCGATCTCGATCTGGTCGGTGCCGGGAACGAGGCTGGCGACGGCGGTAGCGCCTTCGGGATCGATCCCCGAGCTTTCGAGGAAGAGCTTGGCATCGGGGTCGATCATCCCGCCCGACTGCTCGATCAGACCGCCGATGTCGACGTAGATGTCGGCGAGGCTGCCGTCGGCCGCCTCGCTGATCGTGCTCGTGAAGGTGTCCTGTTCGGCAAGGGATTCACCGTCGTCGGCGGCAGCTTCCGCCGCCTTGAAGACGGCCTCGGTTTCGGCGATGACGAGCAGGTCGCCGACCATCCCCACGACTTCCCCGTCATCCGGCTTGGGACGATCGTCGATGAATTCCTGGGCGGCACCGGAGTCGGTCGTTTCGAGCACGACCCCGGACCCCTGGAAGTCCTCGCCGTCGTAGCTTTCGAAGAAGAGGCCGGCCTTTTCGCCGAGCCAGGGTTCGACTTCCTTTTCGAAGTCGACAGGGTCGTCGGAATCGGACGACTCGAGTTCTTCGACGATCAGCTCGCCGACGTCGCCGATGCCGGCGATCTTCTGCGCCAGCGCATTGACGTTGTCGCTCAGTTCAGCCTCGGGCTGGATTGTCGCTTCGAGATAGAACGGCGTTTTCGCCGGGGCGACGCTGGCCGGGTCCGCGCCGGACCCGCCGCTGCCACCGCCACAGCCGCCGACAGCGAGAGCCGCCAGGGCAGCGAGAAAAAGCATCGGTACGAAACGGGTCTTCACCGAGCGCGGCACTCTAACGGCCGCGTCACTCGACGGTGACGGTCTTGGCCAGGTTGCGGGGCTGGTCGACGTTGAGGCCGCGGGCGCGGGCGATGTCGTAGGCGAGCAGCTGCAGCGGCAGGATCGCGACGATCGGCTGCAGGATCCAGTCGGTGCGGGCGACCTCGATCGTCTCGTCGGCGACTTCGGCGGCCCGCTCGCCGCCGACGGTCGCGATCCCGATCGTCTGGGCGCCGCGGGCGCGGACCTCCTCGACGTTCGAGAGCACCTTCTCCAGAACCGGGCTGTCGGTGGCGATGCAGACGACCGGGGTCGACTCGTCGAGCAGCGCGATCGGCCCGTGCTTCATCTCGCCGGCGGCGTAGGCGTCGGTCGGGATGTAGGAGATCTCCTTCAGCTTCAGCGCCCCCTCGAGGCAGACCGGGAGACCGATGTGGCGGCCGAGGTAGAGGAAGAATTCCTGGCTCGAGTGCGCGGCGGCGACGGCCTTGACCGCCTCCTCGGTGCCGGCCAGGGTCTCGTCGACCTTCGCCGGCAACGCCTTCAGCTCCGCCACCAGCTCGGCGATCCGCGCCGGCGGCAACGACTCGCGCAGCTCCGCCAGCCGCAGACCGAACAGGTACATCGCCGCCACCTGGGCGACGAAGGTCTTGGTCGCGGCTACGCTGACCTCCATCCCGGCCCGGATGTAGAGGACGGCGTCGGCGTCGCGGGTCGCCTGGCTGCCCATGATGTTGGTGATCGCCAGCACCTTCGCCCCCGCCTCGCGGGCGAGGCGCATCGCCGCCAGCGTGTCGGCGGTCTCGCCGGACTGGGTCATCCCGATCACCAAATCGCCGGGACCGACGACCGGGTTGCGGTAGCGGTACTCGGAGGCGATGTCCATTTCGACCGGTACCCGCGCCCACTCCTCGATCGCGTAACGGCCGACGAGGCCGGCGTGGTAGGAGGTGCCGCAGGCGACGATCACGATCCGGCGGACGTTGCGCAGGAACTCGTCGTCGAGGTCGACGTCGGAGAGGTCGACGCCGTCGTCGCCGGGCAGGCGGTCGGTGATCGTCTCGGCGATCGCGTCGGCCTGTTCGTGGATCTCCTTCAGCATGAAGGTCTCGTAGCCGCCCTTCTCGGCGGCATCCGCGTCCCAGGTGATCTCTTCGCTCGCCCGCTCGATCGGCGTTCCCTCGGCGTCGGTGATCCGCACCCCGTCGGCGTCGATTTCGACGATCTCCTCGTTTTCGATCGGGACCGCGGTGCGGGTGTCGGCGAGGAAGGCGGGGATCGCCGAAGCGAGGAAGGTCTCCCCCTCGCCGACGCCGGCGACCAGCGGGCACTCCTTGCGGGCGCCGAGCAGGCGCTGGGGCTCGTCGGCGTGCATCGCGACGAAGGCGTAGTGGCCGCCGAGCTCGGCGTAAGCGGCGCGGACCGCGGCGGCGAGATCGCCGTCGTAATGGCTGGCGATCAGGTGGGCGACGACCTCGGCGTCGGTGTCGGAAGTGAAGACCTCACCCGCCTCCTGCAGGCGCTTGCGCAGTTCGGTGTGGTTCTCGACGATGCCGTTGAGGACGATGTGGACCTTGCCGGAGCTGTCGTCGTGCGGGTGGGCGTTCTCCTCGGTGACGCGGCCGTGGGTGGCCCAGCGGGTGTGGGCGATCCCGATCTGGGCCGGCGGCAGCTCGCCGGCGCCGCTTTCGCTGCGCCCCGCGACCGCGGCCCGCAGGTTGGCGAGGTTGCCGACCGCGTGGACACTGGTCACCTCGCCGTCGTCGAGCAGTGACAGCCCAGCCGAGTCATAGCCGCGGTATTCGAGCTTTTCCAGCCCCGAGAGCAAGAGCTCCTCGCAGGGCCGGCCGCCGACGTATCCGACTATTCCGCACATCTAGGTGAGCTCGTCGCGGACGACGGCGACCAGGCGCTCGCAGACGGCGTCGGCCTCTTCGGCGCTCGGCGCCTCGACCATCACCCGGACCAGCGGCTCGGTACCCGAGGGGCGCAGCAGCACCCGGCCGCGGCCGTCGAGGGCTTCGTCCTCGCGCTCAACCGCCCCCCAGACCGCGGCGGCGTCGGCGACGGCCTCGCGATCGGCGACCTTGACGTTGACCAGCACCTGGGGCAGCTTCTCCATCGGCGCCGCCTCGGCGAGCTTGGCGCCGCCAAGCTCCTGCATCGTCATCAGCGCCGCGGCGATGCCGTCGCCGGTGGCGACGAAGTCGGAGGCGATGATGTGGCCCGACTGCTCGCCGCCGAGCAGCCATTCACGGCGCAGCATCTCGTCGATCACGTAGCGGTCGCCGACCTGGGTCACGGCAACCTCGATCCCGGCCTCCTCCATCGCCCGGTGGAAGCCGAAGTTGGTCATCACGGTGACGACGACGCCGCCGTTCAGCGCGCCGCGCGCCGCCCGGCCCCGTGCCGCCAGGGCGATCAGCTCGTCGCCGTCGTGGACGCGGCCGCTGCCGTCGGCGGCGAGGACACGGTCGCCGTCGCCGTCGAAGGCGAAGCCGAGGTCGGCGCCGGAGGCGACGACCTGCTCGCAGAGCAACTCCATATGGGTCGATCCGCAGCCGGCGTTGATGTTGCGGCCGTCGGGCTCGGCCCCGAGCAGCTCGACCTCGGCCCCGAGCCGTTCGAAGATCATCGGCGCCGCCCGGTAGGTGGCGCCGTTGGCGCAGTCGAGGACGATGCGGCGGCCCGAGAGATCGAGCCGGAAGGCCGCCTCGAGCTCGCGCAGGTAGTCCTCGAGACCGCCGTTCAGCTCGCGGACGCGGCCGACGTGACCGGCGGGCGGCGGCTCCTCGACCAGGGCCTCGATCCGCGCCTCGAGCTCGTCGCCGAGCTTGGTCCCCTGGCCGCTGAAGAACTTGATCCCGTTGTCCTCGAACGGGTTGTGGGAAGCGGAGACGACGGCGGCGAGGTCGAGACCGAGCCGCTTGACGAGGATCGCGGCGGCCGGAGTCGGCAGAACCCCGCCGAGCAGCGCGTCACCGCCGGCGGCGGCGACCCCGGCGGCCAGTGCCGCCTCCAGCATCGGCCCGGACTCGCGGGTGTCGCGGACGATCAGGACCTGCGGGCGCTCGGCCTCCAGCGAGGCGGTCGTCGCCCGACCCAGCGCGGTGGCAAGCTCAGCGCTGAGAAACGTCCCGGCCTTGCCGCGCACGCCGTCAGTTCCAAAGAGTCGTCTACTGGTCTGGGTGGCCATAGGTTCCCTCTCTTTCGGCATTCCGTACCCAATCCTCCACCCCAGCAAGCGGTGAGGCGAGCGAAAATCAAGCCTGGCAAGGACGCAGGGAGACCGCTGAAGCGAGCTTAGTTCACTAAGTGAGCGAAGCGGACGACCGAGGACGCCGCCAGGCGCAGATTTGCAGCCGCCTCAGCGCTTGCTGAACTGCGGCTTCTTACGGGCCTTCTTGAAACCAGCCTTGCGGCGCTCCTTGACCCTGGCGTCCCGGGTCAGGAAGCCGCGCCGCTTGAGATCGCCGCGCAGCTCGGCGTCGATCTCGGTCAGCGCCCGGGCGATGCCGTGGCGGACCGCGCCGGCCTGGCCGCTGACGCCGCCGCCGTGGACGCGGACGCGGACGTCGACGTTGCCCTCATAGCCCGAAACCGTCAGCGGCTGCTTCGCCATCGTCTGGTGCAGGGGCCGCGGGAAAAACTCCTCGAGGCTGCGTTTGTTGATCTCGATCTTGCCGTCGCCAGGCAGCAGGGTGACGCGGGCGATCGAGCGCTTGCGCTTGCCGGTGGCGAGGTAGCGAGCGCCACTCTCCATTTTCGCCGGGGCGCGGGTGGCGCCATCGGCGCCAGGCTCGTCGGCGCCGTCGAGGGCGGCCTCGCGACGGGCCCGCTCTTCCTCCTCGGCTTCCAGCCGGGCACGCTCCTCGGCACTCAGCGCGGGCGCATCGGGCTCGACCGCGATCGGCTCCAGGTCGGCACCGGGAATGACGTCTTTCTTCTTCTCCGCCGGAGCCTCGGGCTCCTCGGTGGCCGGCTCCTCGGCGGCCGGCTCCTCGGACGGCTCCTCAGCTTCAGGAGCGGGCTCGTCGGCAGGCGCCTCGGGCTCCTCGGCGGCCGTCTCGGCCGTGGGCTCCTCGGCGGGTGCCTCCTCGGCGGCCGGCTCCTCGGCCTGGGTCTCCTCAGCGGGCTGCTCGGGCGACTCGGCCTGCGGCTCCTCAGGGGCCTCGGCGGTCGGCTCGGTGCTCTCGTCGGGAGTCTGCTCGTCCTCGGGCATCAAGTTAATTCGTCTCCATCGGTTTCGGTTGCTGCGCCTGGTGCGGGTGGTCGGGGCCAGCGTAGACCTTGAGCTTGGTCAGCTGCTGGCGGGCGAGGCGGTTGCGGGGCAGCATCCCCTTGACCGCCTTGCGGATCACTTCCTCGGGCTTGCGCTCGAGCATCTCCGCCAGGGTCCGCGACTTGATCCCACCCGGGTAACCGCTGTGGCGCCAGTAAGTCTTCTGCGCGAGCTTGTCGCCGGTGACGCGGATCTTCTCCGCGTTGATGACGACGATGAAGTCGCCGGTGTCGACATGCGGCGTGTACTCCGGCTTGCGCTTGCCCCGCAGCGCATCGGCGATCTGGGTCGCGAGACGGCCCAGGGTCTTGCCCTCGGCGTCGACGACGTACCAGTCGCGCTGGCGGTTGGCGGGCGTGGCTACGTAGGTTTTCGTGCTCGTCGTCATAAAAAAGCCACGCGGGCGACCCGGCGCGGCCGGCGAATGATAGCCAGGTCGAGCCATATACTGCGGCGCCAGCAATGCCGAATCCCATTCGGGCGACCAGATGGGAGCGGAGGAACCGCAGGGACCGTTGCAGGTCCCAGGGGCGAATCGGACGAATCGGTCCGTAGCGCGACTCTTTCAGCGCGAGCCCGTCAGCTAACTCCGCAGGCGGTCGAAAGAGAGGCTAAGTGGGCGGTCCCGGGAAGCTCCCGACCTGGAAGGCCGGGTCAAAACTCATATTTGCGGTGATGGCTTCGCTGGCCCTTCTCGCCTCGCCCGCGGTGGCGGGAACTGGCGGCGCCCCGACCCCGGCCGGCAGCGCCCCGCCTCCCGGCAGCACCGCCGGCGCACCGTCGACCGCGCCGAGCGCCGGCACTCTGACCCTGCTCGCTGCCGAAGCCGCCCCCCGCAAGTCCTTCTACTTCGGCTACCGCTACCCGCGCCTGCGCTACACGATCGGCAGCACCCAGCCCCTCAACGACATCCGCATCGACGTCATCAACACCGCCGGCGAAATCGTCCGCACCTACTATCGCGAGGACGTCGCCCCCAGGGTGCCGAACACGATCCGCTGGGACGGCACCGGCGCCGAAGGCAAACCGGCCCGCAACGGTCACTACAGCTTCCAGATCACCCCCCAGGCACCAGCCGCACCCGCCGCCCGCAAGGCGACCCCGGCGACGGCGCTGAGCCTCGCCTTCACCCTCTATGGCTATGCCTTCCCGATCCTCGGCGCCCACGAATTCGGGATGGGCGCGGGCCGGTTCGGCGCCGGCCGCTCCGGCCACACCCACCAGGGTCAGGACGTGATGGCGGCCTGCGGGACGCCCCTGGTCGCCGCCCGCGGCGGCACCGTCCAGTTCTCCGGTTTCCAGTACGCGGCCGGCAACTATGTCGTGATCGACGGCAAGGGGACGACCAACGACTTCATGTACGCCCACCTGGCCGAACCGTCGCCGCTGCAGACCGGCGACACGGTCCGCACCGGCCAGCCGATCGGGATCGTCGGCGACACCGGCGACGCGACCGCCTGCCACCTCCACTTCGAGATCTGGGCGGCGCCGGGCTGGTACGAGGGCGGAGCCCCGTTTGACCCGTTGCCTGAACTCGAAAAGTGGGACCGCTACTCCTAGCGTGGTTGAGCTTCGTCTCGCACAGCGGTACTAACCTCAACCACATGGGGTGAGGACGCCTTCGCCGGAGTCGGCGCTCCCGGCGTCATGTGACTTCCGGCGGCCAACACGCCGACGGTGAGAATCGCGGCGGTGGTGATCTTCAGCCGCTTGGGGGTCATCCAGCGCGGCTTGTGGGTGGCGATCCAGGCGCGCATGCCGGTCGCGGCCGCGCCGGCGGTCATCGCGGTCGCCATGCACTGCATGCACATCTCAGTCGGCGCACCTTTCGCAGCGACCGCGGAGGACCACGTCGTGGCCGGTGACCTCGAAGTCCATCTCCTTGCTGAGCTGGCCGATCGCCCGCTCCAGTTTCGAGTCCTCGAACGGGATCATGCGGCCGCAGTCGCGGCAGATCGCGTGGTGGTGATGGTGGCCGGCCGGGTCGATCCGCTCGTAGCCGGCGGTGCCGCGGCAGACCTCGATCCGCTGCACCAGCCCGAGCTGCTCGAGCTGCTCGAGCGCCCGGTAGACGCTGGCGCGGCCGACCGGTGGCCGGCGGCGGCGCAGCTCGTCGTCGAGATCGAGCGCGGTGACGGCGCAGTCGTGCCCGGCCAGCGCCTCGACCACGGCGGTGCGGGCGCCACCCTTGCGCAGGCCCGCCTCGGCCAGCGCGGCGAAGGCGTGCTCGGTCCAGCTCTCCGCGGTCTTCGTCATCGTGCTCCGATCCTCCTTACCTGTCCCAGATTAGCCCTGGCGAGAGCTGCGGCGGCGAAGGCGGCGGTGGCCACCCCGATCACCGCAGTGCCGGCCGGCAGCGAGTCGATCTCGTAGCTGAGGAAGAGGCCGAGCCAGGTCGAGCCGACGGCGATCGCAGCAGAGATCGCAAGGCCGCGCCAGGGGTTGTCGGTGAGCAGGCGGGCGGCGCCCCCCGGAGCGGCCAGCAGGCCAAGCAGCAGCAGCGCCCCGACCGCCTGCGTCGCCTCCGCGGCGACGACGGCGAGAATCGCGAAGAAGCCGAGGCCGAGCGCCCGGACAGGCATCCCGAGGCCGCGCGCGACCTCGGGATCGAGCGAGCTGAACAGCAGCGGCCGGGCGATCGCCAGTAGCGCCGACGCCGCGGCGATCGCGATCACCGCGGCGAGCCGGGCATCGGCGGCGGAGAGACCGAGGATCGAGCCGAAGAGGACGCGGACAGCAGCGGTCCCGTCGGAGCCGCTGGAGCCGTTGACGAAGAGCGAGAGGAAGAGCACCCCGAGGCCAAGCACCCAGGCGAAGACCGAACCGATGACGACGTCGTCGGGGCGGGAACGCGAGCCCAGGCCCCCCATCCCGAGGGCGACGAGGATCGTCGCCGCGAAGAGGCCGAGCCGGATGTCGATCCCGGCCGCGGCGGCCGCCAGCGCTCCGGTGAAAGCGACGTGGCTGAGGGCGTCGCCGGCGAAGACCTGGCCACGGAGGACGACGAAGTAGCCGATCAGCCCGCAGGCAAGGGCGACGAAGGTGCCGGCAAGGTAGGCGTTGCGCATGAATTCGTGGGCGAACATCAGGCGGTCTCCAGCGCCGGCCCGGCGCCACGCGTGTCGTAGAGGTGCCGCGCGGCCCGCAC
The DNA here is from genome assembly GCA_035509895.1 of Solirubrobacterales bacterium. Lineage (GTDB taxonomy): Bacteria > Actinomycetota > Thermoleophilia > Solirubrobacterales > 70-9 > VAYN01. The sequence goes on along the minus strand of DATKIA010000082.1, from coordinate 10,361 downwards.
CGCGACGTAGAGACCGAAGGAGATCGACGTCACCCAGAAGCCGACCGGGTAGGGCGAGAAGTAGGCGACGGCAAGACCGAGCCAGGTCACTGCCAGCGCCAGCCCAACCGAAAGCGCCAGTCCCGGCCCGGGCCGGGCGGTGATCTGCTGGGCAGTCGCCGGCGGCGTCACCAGCAGGGCGAAGACGAGCAGGGCGCCGGTGATCTGCGCGGTCGCCGCCACCGCTGCGCCGAGCAGCAGCAGGAAGCCGAGATCGAGCAGCCGGGTCGGCACGCCGGCGGCGCGGGCGACACCGGGATCGACCGAGGCGAAGAGCAGTGGCCGGCCGATCACGGCGAGGACGGCGAGGACGGCGACCGCGATCCAGAACAGCGTTTGCACCTGGCCGGCGGTGATCCCGAGGAAGGTGCCGAAGAGGAGCGACTCGAGGCCGACGAGCTGGCCGCCGTAGAGGACGACGAAGAGGAAGCCGAGGCCGAGGCCGAAGGCCTGGATCGTCCCGATCGTCGCCGACTCGCCGGCGATCCCGTCCTCGCGGCCGCCGCGGCCGAACAGCGATAGCGCCAGCGCCCCGAGGCCGCAGGCCCCGAAGTAGCCGAGCGCGATCGGGAGCCCGGCCAGGGTGGCGCCGGCAGCGCCGGGGAAGGCGATCACCGAGAGCGTGTGGCCGGCGAAGGTCTGGCGACGCAGGACCATGAACCAACCGATCGCCCCCGCCATCACGGCGACGATCGCGCCAGCCTCCAGGGCCTGGACCATGAACGGGTAGGTGGTCAGCTGTTCGAAATCGCTGACCAGATCCCAGGAGAGGCCGGCGAGCTCAATGCGCATGGTCGTGGAGGTCGTGGTGGTGGGCGGGCGGCTCCGGCGTGCCGACGACGACGAGGCGGCCGTCGGAGGTCTCGAGCACCTCGATCGGGACCCCGTAGAGGTCGCTGAGGACCGGGCCCGAGACGACGTCGCGCGGCGCCCCGGCGAGACCGCGGCCGCCGGCGAAGTAGACGACGCGGTCGAGGTAGCCGAGGATCGGGTTGACGTCGTGGGCGACCAGCAGCACGGTCACGCCCTCGCTCTCGCAGATCCGCTGGACCAGGGCTGCGACAGCGCCCTGGTTGCTGAGGTCGAGGCTGTCGAGCGGCTCGTCGAGCAGCAGCATCTGCGGGCGCCGGACCAGGGCCTGGGCGATCAGCAGCCGCTGCTGCTCGCCGCCGGAGAGGGCGCCGATCGGGCGCGAGGCGTAGGCGCCGGCGCCGACCAGCTCGATCATCTTCTCGACCCGCTCGGCGGCGCGGCGACTGGCGGCGCTGAAGCGGCCCGGCAGCGGCACCCCCCAGCGCGAGCCGTCGAGGCCGAGGCGGACGACGTCGCGGCCGCGGACGCGGGTGCCGGCATCGAACCCGCGCCGCTGCGGCAGGTAGCCGAGCCGGCGCGCGGTCGCGGTGCCGGGGCTGGCGCCGAGCACCTCGGCACGGCCGGCGCTGAGCGGCAGCAGGCCGAGGACGACGTCGAGCAGGGTCGACTTGCCGGCCCCGTTCGGGCCGAGGACGGCGACGAACTCGCCGGCGCCGATCGAGAGGTCGACGCCGGACCAAACCGGACGGCCGCCGCGGCTGGCGGTCGCCCCTTCGAGCCGGATCGCCGCGACGCCGCTCACCCCTTGCCGGACCTCGCCAGCGCCTGCTCCAAGCCGCGCAGCTGACGCGCCATCCAGGCTTGGAAGCTCGCCCCTTCCGGGGTCAGCGTCTCGGTCACGGTCGCGACCGGCACCCCGGCCGCTGCAGCCGCGTCGTTCAAGCGCTGCACGTCCGGGGTCGCGTTCTGGGAGTTGTAGACCCAGACGGCGACCTCGGCGTCTTCGATCTGGGTATCGGTCTCCGCCTTCTCGCCGGGGCTGGGTTCGGTCCCCTCGGCGACCGCGTCGAAGAAACCGGGCGGAGTGATCAGCTTCAGCCCCAGTGCTTCGGCCAGCGGTTCGAAGATGCTCTCCGAGGCGCCAACCGGAGTGCCCGCGTAGCGGGCTTTGACCTGGGCGATCAGGTCGTCGTATTCGGCCAGCCCCTGCGTTTCGAACTGGCGCTTGCGCTGCTCGAAGTAGGCGGCGTGGTCGGGATCGGCCTGCTTGTAGTCAGCGGTGATCTGGTCGATCACCTTGTGGACCGAGGCTGGCGAGTACCACTGGTGGGGGTTGTCGCCGGCTTCGAGGCCGAGCAGGTCGCCGACGTCGAGCACCGTGCGGCCGGAGCTGGGGTTGGCGTCGATCAGCTTCTGCGCCCACTGGTCGTAACCGATCCCGTTGACGATCGCGACCTCCGCCGCCGCCATCTCGCGCGCATCTTCGCTGTTCGGTTCGTAGTCATGAGGATCGGCGGCGGGATTGGTGATGATGTTCGTCACCTCCACCTCCCCGCCCCCGAGCTGTGCGGCGATGCTGCCCCAAAAGTCCTCCGCGGCGACGACGTCGATCCGCCCCGAGGAGCCGCCGGCGTCGGCGCCCTCGCCACAGCCGGCGATCGCGGCGGAGACGATTACGAGGGGGAGAAGAAAAAAGGCGAGAAGGCGGAGCAGGGCCATCGAGTCTCCTCGGATCGGCGGGCGGCTGGTGGCGGAGACTATAACGATATTGAGACTTGTTCTCTTTTAGGAGAGACCCTGCCACTTGAGCTCAACTGCAAACAACGAAGTTCCCCGACTGGGAGATGATTCGCGACGGGGTCAGTGGGAGAGGGTTGAACGGAAATTGGGGTTTCGGTCCCTTTCCGTAGGCGTCACAATTGCTCAAAACGTATTTGAGTAAGCAGTTATCCCCCATTAAGGGATCCACCACCCGAAGGAGCCACCGTGAACACCGTGAATCAGAAGCAACCCGAAACGATCGACCAACGTCTGGTCAGAGCTCTCGCGCACCCCTTGCGCATCCAGATCCTCGAGATCCTCAGTGAACGGATCGCCAGCCCCAACACCCTCTCGATGGAACTCGAGACCGGACTCAGCCACGTCGCGTACCACACGCGGACGCTCGACAAATGCGGCTGCCTCGAGCTCGTCGACACCGCCCAGCGCCGCGGCGCGACGGAGCACTTCTACAAGGCCTCCCCAGGCTCGTTCATCGGCAACCGCGAGTGGCGCAGCGTCCCCCGCTCGGTTCGTGGCGCGATCTCGGCGGCGACGCTGCAGACCTTCCTCGACAAGGCGATCGCCGCCCTGGAGGCGGGAACGCTCGACGGTCGCGACGACACGATCTTCCGCTGGATGCCGCTCCAGCTCGACGAAGAAGGCTGGAAAGACGTCGTCGCAATCCTCGAAGAAGCAACCAACCAGATCCTCTCGGCCCATCTGCGCAGCCAGGACCGGCTCAACTCGGGGGAGGCGAAGGAAACGGTCTCGACGGTGATTGGCATGGCGAGCTTCGAGACGGCCGCGTCGCTGCAGGACGAATAGTCGTACCCGCTCGCAACATTGACCCCACCAGAGGGTGGTCAATGTTGCGAGCGCGCTACTCCCACTCGATAGTCGCCGGCGGCTTCGAGGAGATGTCGAGGGCGACGCGGTTGACGTCGCGGATCTCGTTGATGATCCGGTTCGACACCCGCTCCAGTAGGTCGTACGGGAGGCGGGCCCAATCGGCGGTCATCGCGTCGTCGGAGGTGACGGCGCGGATCACGATCGGGTACGCGTAGGTGCGGCCGTCGCCCTGGACGCCGACCGAACGCACGACGGGCAGCACGCAGAAGGACTGCCAGAGCTGGCGGTAGAGCTCGGCGGCGCGGATCTCCTCCTGGAGGATCGCGTCGGCGGCGCGGAGGATGTCGAGCCGCTCCCTGTTGACCTCGCCGCCGACGATCCGGATCCCGAGACCCGGACCGGGGAACGGCTGGCGCCAGACCATCCGCTCGGGCAAGCCGAGCTCGGCGCCGACGGCACGCACCTCGTCCTTGAACAGCATCCGCAGCGGCTCGACCAGCTCGAATTCGAGGTCGTCGGGGAGGCCGCCGACGTTGTGGTGGGACTTGATCGTCGCCGCGTGGTCAGAGCCGCCGGACTCGATCACGTCCGAGTAGAGGGTCCCCTGGACCAGGAAGTCGACGTCCTCGAGCTTCTCCGCCTCCTCCTCGAAGACGCGGATGAACTCGGCGCCGATGATCTTGCGCTTCGTCTCCGGGTCGTCGACGCCGGCGAGCTTGGCGAGGAAGCGTTCCTCGGCCTCGACGTGGACGAGCGGGATTCCGAACTGCTGGAAGGCCTCGACCACCTGCTCGGCCTCGTTCAGCCGCATCAGGCCGTGGTCGACGAAGACGCAGGTCAGCTTCTCCCCCACCGCTCTGTGGACGAGCAGCGCCGCGACCGAGGAGTCGACGCCGCCGGAGAGGCCGCAGATGACGCGGCCGTCGCCGACCTGAGCCTGGATCTTGGCGACCTGTTCGGCGATCACCGACTCCGGCGTCCACTCCTGCTCGCAGCCGGCGACGTCGCGCAGGAAGCGGGTCAGGATCTCGGTCCCGTAGGGCGTGTGGACGACCTCCGGGTGGAACTGGATGCCATAGAGACCACGGTCGGGCATCTCGTAGGCCGCCACGGGAGAGTTCGGGCTCGAGGCCAGAGCCCTGAATCCCTCCGGCGCCTCGAAGACCGCGTCCCGGTGGCTCATCCAACAGCTCTGTTCCTCGGGCAATCCGCCGAGCAAACGCCCACCACCGCCGGTCAAGACCAAATCAGTGCGGCCGAACTCCCCCGCCTCGGCCGGCTCGACCCGCCCGCCAAGCTCCTTCGCCATCGCCTGCATCCCGTAACAAATGCCAAGCAGCGGAATCTCGAGATCGAGCAGCTGCGTCGGGAACCTAGGCGCCCCCTCTTCATAGACCGAAGCCGGCCCCCCCGAAAGAACCAGGGCCTTCGGCTTCCGCTCCTTGATCCTCTCGATCGAAACCGTCGACGGCAGCATCTCCGCAAAGACGCCGCATTCCCGGATCCGCCGAGCTATGAGCTGCGAGTACTGGCCCCCGAAATCGAGGACGAGCACCTCCTCGACCGCGCGGCTGCCGGGGGGTGGCACTGTAGGGGGGCCCACACCCGAGGAAGCTTTAGCTACCGGAGGGTGTGGGGGGTCCCCTGCAGTGACAGGACCCGGCAGCCCGCCGACGCCGGAACCCTCAGTCATCCGATACTGCGACCCCAGCCGAAACCGCAGCCCGTCCGTTCGACCCCATCCCGACATGCTGCTCGTTCTGCAGCTTCTTGCCCTCGCTCATCAGCGCCGGCGCGACCATTACCTCGGCCCGCTGGAAGGAGCGGATGTCCTCGTAGCCACAAGTGGCCATCGAGGTTTTCAGCGCCCCCATCAGGTTGAAGGTGCCGTCGTTCTCTTTGGCCGGGCCGAGCAGGATCTCCTCCATCGTCCCGTCCTGCTTGGTCGAGACGCGGGTGCCGCGCGGCAGTGAGGGATGGAAGGTCGCCATCCCCCAGTGGAAGCCGCGGCCGGGAGCCTCTTTGGCCCGTGCCAACGGCGAGCCGATCATCACCGAGTCGGCGCCGCAGGCGATCGCCTTGGAGACGTCGCCACCGGTCCGCATGCCGCCGTCGGCGACGACGTTCACGTACTCGCCGGTCTCCAGCATGTGCTGAGCGCGGGCGGCCGCGACGTCGGCGATCGCCGTCGCCTGCGGGACGCCGATCCCGAGCACACCGCGGGTCGTGCAGGCGGCGCCGGGGCCGACGCCGACGAGGACGCCGACCGCGCCGGTCCGCATCAGGTGCAGGCCGGTCGAGTAGGAGGCGCAGCCGCCGACCACGGTCGGCACCGGCACCTCGGCGATGAACTCCTTCAGGTTCAGCGGCTCGACCGTGGTCGAGACGTGTTCGGCGGAGATCACCGTGCCCTGGATGACGAGGATGTCGAGGCCGGCCTCGACCGCCACCTCGTAGTGGTCACGGACTTTCTGCGGGGTCAGCGAGCCGCAGACGACGGCGCCGCGGGCCTTGATTTCGGCGACCCGCTTGCCGATCAGCTCCTCCTTGACCGGCTCCGTGTAGATCTCCTGCATCAGTCGCGTCGCCTCGTGCTTGGGCGCAGCCGCGATCGTCTCCAGCTTCTCCTCGGCGTTCTCGAAGCGAGTCCAGATGCCCTCCAGGTTGAGGACGCCGAGACCGCCGAGCTCGTTGGTCAGAACCGCCGTGTCGGGGCTGACGACACCGTCCATCGCCGAAGCGAGCAGGGGGATGTCGAAGCGGTAGGGACCGAGGGTCCAGCTGATGTCGATGTCGTCAGGATCGCGGGTACGACGCGACGGGACGATGGCGATGTCGTCGAATCCGTATGCGCGCCGCCCTTTCTTGCCGCGACCAATTTCGATTTCCAAGTGAGTCCTCCAGGGCTGGCGTGTGAACTAGCCAGATTACACTTCCGCGGGGACCTCCAAATCGTGGACGGCGACCTCTCCGAGCAGCCGCTCGACCTGGTTGCGGTCGACGGTGCCGGCGCCGAAGTGCTGGGTCGACTCGGCCCCGCAGGCGACCCCGTAGGCGAGGCAATCCTCGGCCGAGCGGCCCTCGTAGCGAGCGGCGACGTAGCCGGCGACGAAAGCGTCGCCGGAGCCGACCGTGGAGACCGGCTCCAGCGGTTCGGTGTGGACCTCGAGCAGGCGCCGCTCCGCGCCCTCCCCAACCGAAGCGACGCAGCCTTCCGGGCGCGTGATCGCCGCCTCGGCGGCGCCGAGGCGGGTCAGCTCGACCAGGCCCTGGGCGAGGTCGGAGCCGTCGGCGAACTCCTGGCCGACCAGCTCCTCGGCCTCGCGCTCGTTCGGGGTGATCATCGCGGCGCCGGCGCGTACGCCCTCCAGCATCGCCTCGCCCTCGGCGTCGAGGACGACGGGGACACCGCGGCGGCCGAGGTCGGCGATCAGCCGCGCGTAGAGGTCGTCGCCGGCGCCCGGCGGCAACGAGCCGGCGAGGACGCAGATCTTGGCGCCGCCGGCGAGGTAGGCGATCCGTTCGAACAGCTTCTTGACCTCCTCCGGGCTGACCGCGGGGCCGCGCTCGTTGATCTCGGTCTGGTCGCCCGAGGTCGGGTCGATCACGGCCAGGTTGATCCGGGTCTCGGCGGCGATGCGGATGAAGTCGGTGAGGACGGACTCGTCGTGGAGCTGTTCGAGCACGCGGGTCCCGGTCGGGCCGCCGACGAAGCCGGTCGCGATCACCGGCCGTCCCAGCAGGCTGAGGGCGCGGGCGACGTTGATTCCCTTGCCGCCGGCGACGGTGCGGCTCTCGACCGCGCGATGGCGCCGCCCGAGCCGGAAATTCGGCACCGCCACGGTCCTGTCGACGGCCGCATTCAGGGTCACGGTCAGGATCACTGGAGGTCCACCCGTTTCAGCTTCCTCTTCGTCGTCTGTGGAGCATCAAGCGCAACAGCAATACCCCGCCCATGAGTATCACGAACATCGCGATCGCGATAGGTATCGGGTGGTCGCCGACGAAGCCGCGGACGCGGTCGAAAGCGCTGGCGGCGGGGACCTGGCGGCCGGCCCGCAGCGCCACCGTCGCCACCCGGCGACCGTCGAGCAGAACCGTCGCCCGGCCGAGCACGGCGCCGCGCTTGATCGGGCCCTCCACTTCCCCGGGCATCCGGACGTCGACCTGGACGTCTTCGCCCTTGCGAACACCAACCTCGACCGCGCGCGCCGCCCGCAGCGGCAGCTCGCCGCCGGAGTACTCGATCTCGACTTCCGCCAGTGCCTGTCCGTGGCGGACCGGGCGCCGCTCGTGGTACTGGTCGAAGCCGTATTCGAGCAGCTCCAGGTTGCCGTCGAAGCGGGCTTCGTCGCTGGGGGCACCGATCACGTCGGAGATCAGTTCGACCCCGTCCTTGCGGCCGGAGCCGACGAGAACGTAGAGCGCTCCCCAGGTGTGGCCGGTCTTGACGCCGGTCACCCAGGGCGCCATTTCCAGCAGCTCGTTGATCGTCTTGATCTTGCGCTGGGGGTGGACGCTGCGCAGGGTCGCTTCGCGCGAGGCGGAGATCTTGGCGAAGGCCGGGATCCGCAACAGGTGCTGGGTCAGCGTCGCCAGGTCGCGGGCGCTCGAGTAGTTGCCCTTCTGGTCGAGCCCCACCGGGTTCGCGTAGTGGGTGTCGCTGAGGCCGAGGGCCGCCGCGTAGCGGTTCATCTGGGCGACGAAAGCCTCGGTCGAACCGGCGGCGGCGATCGCCAGGGTATGGGCGGCGTCGTTGCCGCTGCGCAGGATCAGGCCGTAGATCAGATCGCGGACGCTGATCTCCTGACCGGTCCGCATCCCCAGCAGCGACTCGCCGTATTCGGCGTCGTAGGGCTGGGCGCGGACGATCTTGTCGAGCGGCATGTCTTTGATCGCCACGTAGGCGGTCATCAGCTTCGTCGTGCTCGCGATCGGCAGCCGCGCGGCGCCGTTGTGGGAGAGGATGACGTCGCCGGTGCGGCCGTCGATCAGGGCCCAGGCGCGGCCTTCGACCGGCGGGCCCGGGGTCCTCGGCCTCTTTTTCTCCGTCTTTTCCGGCGACTTGGTTGGCGGTGCCGCTGCGACCACTTCAGCCGGCCCGATCGCTTCCTTCGCAGCGCTCGCCCCGGCGGGCGCGAGCAGGGCGCAGATTGCCACCAGCGCGATGGCTCCGGCTCTCAACATGGGGGTTCGCGCACAAATCGCCGCGGACTCGAATAACCGGCAGCCACCGCGGCGATTTGTGCACTCACCGGAGCTTCAGCGTCTCGCCGGCGATCAGGATCTGGGGATCGATTTCCGGATTCAGGGCCCGGATTTCGGAGATCGGGACGCCGGTCTTGTGCGCGATCCCGATCAGGGTGTCGCCGGTTTCGACCACGTAGGTCTTCGCCTTGGTCCGCTGTTTTTTCGGCTGCTGCTCGGCCGGATGGTTGGAGCTCTTCTTCGAGTCGTCGTTGTTGTCCTTGAGCGCGGGCGGGATCAGGATCACGAGCGCGACGATCGCACCGACCAGGGCGAGGACGGCGAGGAGACGGGCGATGATGCTTCTGCGCTTCTTCATCGAGCTGGGGCAGGATCCGGTCGAGGGCGGGGTCGGGAGCGGTGATCGTAGTCGCGGCGGGCGTCGTCAGCTGGTCGATATCTCCCAGACCGTGGCCCGCAGGCGCTCGGCTGCGGCGGCCGGGTCGGGGTCGGCGGCGATCCCCCGCGAAGCGGCGACGAGGGCCGAGGCGGGGCCGGCGCTGAAGGCCGCCCCCAAGAGCTGCGGCTGCCCGCCCTGGGCGCCGACCCCGGGGATGAGGAAGACCGAGCGCGGCATCAGATCGCGCAGGCGGCCGATGTGCTCGGGCTCGGTGGCACCGACGACGGCACCCATCCCGCTCAGGCCGCCCTCGCCGAGCAACCGCTCGGAGAGCTCGTCGACGAGCCCGGCCAGGCGCTCGTGCAGCGGGGCGTCGGGAGCAGGCAGGTCCTCGAAGTCGGCGGCGCCCGGGTTGCTGGTCCGGACCAGGGCGAAGACGCCGGCGCCGGCCTCGGCGGCGGCCGCGATCAACGGCTCGAGCGCGTCGCGGCCGAGCAGCGGGTTGGCGGTGAAGGCATCGGCGCCGAGGCCGGGGACCGGTCCCCAGGGCGTCGGCGTCTCACCGACCAGGGCCTGGGCGTAGGCGGCGGCGGTAACCGGAACGTCACCGCGCTTGCCGTCGGCGACGACCAGCAGGCCGGCGTCTTGGGCCACTGCGATGACCTCCGCCAGCGCCGCCCAGCCGGGGGCGCCGAGGCGCTCGAAGCAGGCAAGCTGCGGCTTGACCGCGACGCAGGCGGGGCCGGCGCGCTCGATCAGGTCGCGGCAGTGCGCGAGAACCGCGGCCCCCGCCTGTTCGGCGGGGGTGGCGCCGGAACTTGCCGGCGCCTGCCCCTCCCCGGCCAGCTTGGCCGGGTCGGGGTCGAGACCAAGGCAGATCTGGCTGCGGCGCTCGTCTACTAGCGCCGCAAGCCGATCAGCGAACGAGCTGGGAATCAGCCGCCCTTGACTTTGGTCTTCAGGGCCGAGCCGGCAGAGAAGCGAGGAACTTTGCCGCCCGGAATCGTGATGCGCTCGCCGGTGCGGGGGTTGACGCCCTGTCGGGGGCCGCGCTCGGCGACATGGAATTTGCCGAAGCCGGTGAAGCTGACCTCGTCGCCGGAGCTCAGAGCGCCGGTGATCGCGTCGAGCACAGCGTCAACGGCGTCACTGGCGGCTTTTTTGCTGCCCAGCCGCTCGTCGCCTGCCAGTTGGTCCAGAAACTCAGCCTTGGTCACGTCGAGAATCCTCCTCGGGGTTGAAGATGCGGACAACCTAACAGTGGCTTCGGGCGTAAGAAACGCAGGCCACGAGCCAAATGTCACGAACCGCT
>DATKIA010000081.1:0-7044 GCA_035509895.1 Solirubrobacterales bacterium | reverse complement strand
GTCGGTGCGGCATCCCCCGCCCCACCGCCACCCGCCAGAGGGGACGATTGGCCGCGGGTCGCGAGGTGGGTGATCACCGCGAGAGCTGCCGAGAGGACGACAAGGAGGCCCGGGTAGAGCAAGCTGAAGAGACCAAGGATCTCCGAGATCCAGATGATCAGCGCGACGCCGACGATCACCTCGACCAACCGCGCCGGGGCGCCGGTCCACGAAGGCAGAAGCTTGGCGCGGAGCCTGTACGCGCTGAAACCGACTGAGAGCCCTACTGCGGCGAGCTCCACGACTCCCAGCAGGTAGGAGCCGAAACTAACCATGGCGTGCCCCTGAGGGGCCTCTCAGCCGCCGAGGCCGCGGATGACCGCCGGGGTCTCCCCTTCGAGAACCATCCCCTGGCTGCGGGCCTTGCGGTCGATCACGACCGGGTCGTCCGCAGACTGGACCTGATCGTGCAGCCGCCGGTCTTCTTTGAGGAGGTCGTGCAGCTTCGCTTTCGCCGCGGTAGTCGCCGTGTACGTCTTGACGAAGTCGATCGCCGGGTTCAGGTACGAGTAGAGCACCGCGGCGAGGACGACGACGAGGGCGATCCGCCCGATCCGGTCCCACTTGATGCGGCTCGCGCCCGACCTGGCCGCCGGACGCCGTTTGCGCGGCGCGGGACGCCGTTTGGCAGTTTTCGCGGGCGGGCGGCGACGAGTGCTGCTGCGCCCGGTGTAAGCGGAGGGGGCCATGCCCGCAGCTACGCTGCCGGGCGCGGCAGTCCTTCATTAAGACCGGCGCTGGACGAACGCGTTCAGGCCGGGGAATTGAGCGGCAGAGCCGAGCTCCTCCTCGATCCGCAGCAGGCGGTTGTACTTGGCGACGCGGTCCGAGCGCGAGGGGGCGCCGGTCTTGATCTGGCCGGCGCCGGTGGCGACGGCGAGGTCGGCGATCGTCGTGTCCTCGGTCTCGCCCGAGCGGTGCGAGATCACCGTCGTGTAGCCCGCCTCACGGGCGGTGCGGATCGCCTCCAGGGTCTCGGTCAGGGTGCCGATCTGGTTGACCTTGACCAGGATCGAGTTGCCGACGCCGAGCTCGATCCCGCGCCGCAGCCGCTCCGGATTGGTGACGAAGAGGTCGTCGCCGACCAGCTGGACGCCGGCCCCGAGCTTCTCGGTCAGGAGCTTCCAGCCGTCCCAGTCCTCCTCGTCCATCCCGTCCTCGATCGAGACGATCGGGTAACGCGAGCAGGCGACCTCCCAGTAAGTGGCCATCTCCTCCGGGCTGAGCGAACGGCCCTCGTGCTCGAGCACGTAGCTGCCGCCCTCGTAGATCTCGCTGGTGGCCGGGTCGAGAGCGATGAAGACGTCGCTGCCGGGCGCGTACCCGGCCGCCTCGATCCCGGCGAGGACGGCCTCCAGGGCCGCCTCGTTGGACTCGAGGTTGGGGGCGAAGCCGCCCTCGTCGCCGCCGGCCGTCGAGTGCCCCTGGGAAGACAGCGTCTTCTTGAGCGCGTGGAAGACCTCGGCACCTACTCGCAGGCAGTCGGAGAAGGTCGCGGCGCCGGCGGGGACGACCATGAACTCCTGGAAGTCGACCGAGTTGTCGGCATGGGCGCCGCCGTTGAGCACGTTCATCATCGGCACCGGCAGGACCTGCGGCTCGCCACCGCCGTAGAGCTCCGCCAGGTAGCGGTAGAGCGGCTGCTGGGAATCCGCCGCGGCGGCCTTCGCAGCCGCCAGCGACACTCCGAGCAGCGCGTTGGCGCCGAGCCGGCCCTTGTTCGGGGTGCCGTCGAGCTCGATCATCGTCTGGTCGAGCGCCCCCTGCTCAGCCGCCCGCGCCCCGGCCAGGGCAGCGGCGATCTCGCCGTTGACGTTGGCGACGGCGCGGGTCACGCCCTTGCCGGCCCAGGCGTCGCCACCGTCGCGCAGCTCGACCGCCTCGAACTCACCGGTCGAGGCCCCCGAGGGGACGGCGGCAAGGCCCCGCGCTCCGGACTCCAGCACGACCTCGACCTCGACCGTCGGATTGCCGCGCGAATCGAGGATCTGGCGCGCGTGAATGGAGGCGATCGAACTCACGGGGGCGGCAGTCTATTCACAGGCGAGGAGGGATTGCGGAGCCCCCCGTCTGCGATCCGGCGAGCCGCCGGACCAAGTGGGGCAAGGACGCAGGGAGGCTGAATAGCACAGCTATTTGGCCGACTGAGGACGCCGCACCGCGCGGTGTCCGCCGCCGCCGGGCGCGGGCGGGGGGCTGCGCAATCCCTCCTCCAATAGGCGGGCGCGGCTCGCGCCCGTAACGACACCGAAGCGCTATTCCCCTCCGCCGGCGCCTTCGACCCGTTCTTCGACTTTTTCTTCGATCGCTTCTTTGCGAGCTTGTTTGGAAGTCACCGGCGGCCGCGGGCGCTGGACCAGCTGTTCGCCGGTCGGTTTGAGCTTGGTCACCGTTCCCGGCAGGGCGGGTTTGATCTGTTCAACCGGCGCCGGGCATTCGGTTGCCGGGGTTTTCGGGTTGGCTTCGTAGCAAGCTGCCGGCGCCGTCGAAGGGTGACCGGAGCTCTTGTAGTTGGCGCAGTTGGGGATGGCGAAGTCAGACGCGCAGTAGGTTCGCGACCGCCACTTCGATTCGAAGCCTTCGACCCATTTCGCGAAGAAGGCCTGCTGCTTCTGTTCCGTCAGCTGGGTGCTGATCTGGGAGCGGACTTCAGCCAGCGTTTTGACTTTTTCGGGGTTGAGTTTCTCAACCTGAAGGACGAAGTAGTTCCCCTGGAAGCCGACCGGGCCGACGACTTCGCCGGTGGCGCTTTCGAAGATCGCTTTCTTCAGCACGCCCTGGAGGAATTCTTCGGAGATTTCTTTCTGCAGGCCGCCTTTGTTTTTGGTCGTCGGATCGACCGAGAATTTTTTCGCGACCACTTTCCAGTTGGCGTCCGAGTTGTCTTCGTCGAGCGCTTCTTTCGCTTCTTCGGCCTTCTTTTTGTTGCGGTTGACGATCAGGCGGACATCGCGGGTCTCTTTGCTCGTGAACTGGGCCGCCTTTTCAGCCTCGTAGTAGTCCTGAATTTCGGCCGCCGAGGCCGGTCCCGATTCGTTCGTAATTTTCTGCTGCAGTTCTTGGACCAGAACCTGACTTTCGACTTTGTCGTTGACTTCGTCCTCGGTCAGCTTCGATTTCTTGAGGAATTCCTGGAAGGCTTTTTCGGTCGGCCAGTTGGATTTTTTGATCTGCGCCAGTTCCGATTCGACCTGTTTGGCGGTCACCGAAATCCCGAGTTCTTCCGCCTCGCCACGGATCCAGGCCGTTTGCAGCAGTTCGGTCATCACCGAGGTCTTGAGTTCTTCGTATTTTTTCGATCCCGGCTTGGGAACTTTTTTCAGTTCGGCGCCCGCGGCCTGCTGGACGAAGGACCGTTTGAACTCCGCTTCGCTGACGTTGCCGTCGGGCACGCTCTTGACGATCGCGACGTCGCCGTCAGGGACGCTCGGCTGGCCGATCCCCTGAGCGACCGCGAAGACCACGAAGAGGGCGATGAAAAGCGCACCGAAAACGACCAGGGCAAAGCGCCTGGCCCCCGCCCCCTTTGAAGCAGCTGCCTGCGCCTGCGTCGGTTTTTTTCGCCCCGATTTCGCCCCCACGAAGACGGCAGCATAGTCAAAAGCCCTAAGCGAGAAGTAAGTGGCGCCCTAGACAGCAGCGCTCTCAGCTGGGCGCCGCGCCTCGCGCAGGCCTGCCGCCAGCGCCAGCACCGCATTCAGCCGAGCCTCGGGATCGCCGTCAACCCGCACCGCCGCGGTCTGCTCGCGCCATTCGTAGAGCGCTCCCTCGACCTGCTCGGCCAGCACCCCTGCGCCCTCGGAGTCGAGCTCGACTCCGGTGACGCTGAGCCGGCCGCCGCGGAACTCGACACTGCGGGCACCGGCGAGGCCGAGCTCGATCCGCGCCCGCTGCAGCTTCAGCAGGTTCTCGGCCTGCGGCGGCAGCGACCCGAAGCGATCGGAGAGCTCGTCGGCGATCGCCCGCAGCTGGCCCGGCTCGCGGGCGGCGACGATGCGGCGGTGGACGTCGATCTTGGCCGCCTCGAAGGGGACATAGGCGGCCGACAGGTAGGCATCGACGGGGACGTCGAGGCGGACCGGCTCCGGCGCCTCCTCACCAGCGCCGCCCTCTCCCCCAGCCTCGGCGACGGCCTCGTCGATCATCTGGCAGTAGAGCTCGAAGCCGACCGCGGCGACGTGGCCGGACTGCTCGTCGCCGAGCAGGTTGCCGGCGCCGCGGATGTCGAGGTCGCGCATCGCGATCCGGAAGCCGGAACCGAGCTCGGTGTTGTCGGCGAGGGTCGAGAGCCGCGCCGCCGCGTCCTCGGTCAGCGCCTCGGCGGAGGGATAGAGCAGGTAGGCGAAGGCGCGCTCGCGAGAGCGGCCGACGCGGCCACGGATCTGGTAGGCCTGGGAGAGCCCGAGCTGGTCGGCGCGCTCGACGATCAGGGTGTTGGCGGTCGGGATGTCCAGCCCCGACTCGATGATCGTCGTCGTCACCAGGCAGTCGGCGTCACCGCGCAGGAAGCTCAGCATCGTCTCCTCCAGCGCGTGCTCGTCCATCTGCCCGTGCGCTTCGGAGAAACGCGCGCCGGGGATCAGGCCGCGCAACCGCTCGGTCGTCTCCGGCAGCGAGTCAATCCGGTTGTGGAGGACGAAGGCCTGGCCGCCGCGCTCGACCTCGCGCGAGATCGCCTTACGGACCAGGTCCTCGTCGTAGGGGCCAACGTAGGTGCGAACCGGGCGCCGCCCCTCGGGCGGGGTCTCGATCACCGAGATGTCGCGGAGGCCGGCGAGGCTCATCTGCAGGGTGCGCGGGATAGGCGTCGCCGAAAGCGCGAGGACGTCGACTTTCAGCTTCAGCTGGCGCAGCAGCTCCTTCTGCTTGACCCCGAAGCGCTGCTCCTCGTCGACGATGACGAGCCCGAGATCCTTGGCGCGGACATCGCGCGAGAGCAAGCGGTGGGTGCCGATCAGGACGTCGACCTTGCCCGCCTCGAAGTCCTTCACGACCGCTTTCACCTCCGCCGCAGGGCGCAGCCGCGAGACGCCCTCGACCCGGAAGGGAAGGTCGGCAAGCCGCTCGCGGAAGGTGCCGAGGTGCTGCTGGGCGAGGATCGTGGTCGGGACCAGGACCATCACCTGCTTGCCGTCGGAGGCGGCCTTGACCGCCGCCCGCAGCGCCACCTCGGTCTTGCCGAAGCCGACGTCGCCACAGACGAGCCGGTCCATCGGCCGCTCCGCTTCCATGTCGCCCTTGACCGCCTCGATCGCTTCCATCTGGTCGGCGGTCTCGCGGTAGGGGAAGGCGGTCTCGAGCGCGATCTGCCACTCGCCGTCGGGCGGGAAGGCGTGGCCGCGGCGGGAGCGGCGCTCGGCGTAGAGGTTGAGCAGCTCGCCGGCGAGGGCACCGGCCGCTTTGCGCGCCCGCGCCTTCAGGTTCTGCCAGCGTTTGCCGCCCAGTGCTGAGAGCGATGGGTCAGCGCCGGCACCGACGAAGCGGCTCAGTTTCGCGAGCTGGTCGGTGGGGACGTAGACGCGGTCCTCGCCTTTGTATTCGAGGTAGAGGTAGTCGCGGGTGACGCCGCCGACCTCGCGCGTCTCGAAGCCGGCGAAGCGGGCGACGCCGTGGTCCTCGTGGACGACGTAGTCGCCGACCCGCAGCTCGCTGAACGCGAGCCGGCCACGGCCGGCGCTCGGCGCCGGCTCCTCGGTGCGGCGGCGGTGGACGAGGCGGCGGAAGGGATAGACGGCGAGCTTCAACTCGGGGCTGATGAAGCCCTCGCGCAGGCGCGCCTCGGCGAAGGAGACGCCCGGATCGGGCGAGACTCGGCCGCCTTCGAGCAGGCGGACGTCGAGCCGGTCAAGTCCATAGCGAGCGCGCTCGGCCTCGCCACGGCTGTCGAAGGCGACGACGGTGCGGTAGCCGGAGCGGACCTGTTTCTCCAGCTCCGACTCGGCCTCTTTGACGCTGCGCGCCGGCGACTCGGCGCGGGCGGCGCGGAAGGCGTCCTCGTCGTCTTCGCCAGCGCCGGTCAGAGCCAGGGCGGCGCGGGCGGCGAGCGGCGCGGCGACGTCGACGTAGAGGTGCTGAGCGTCGTCGGCGTGCATCGCGGTGGTGACGTCGTCCCAGTGGTCGCGCAGCGCCGGCTCGACCTCCTCCGCCGCGGCGAGGACGACGACGGCGTCGCCGGGGACCAACTCCAGCGGCGCCCGGAAGTGCTCGAGCGGCAAGAGCTCGGCCAGGTTCGAGATCTCTCCCCCCTCCTCCGCCGCCTCCAGCGCCGCCAGCTCGGCCAGCTCCCGGTGCTCGGCGTCGAGCTCGGCCGCCGGAGCCAGCTCGACGACGCCGGTCTCACCGAGCGAGCGCTGGGTGAAGGTCGAGAACCAGCGCATCGACTCGACCTCGTCGCCGAACAGCTCGATCCGCACCGCCCGCTCCTCGGTCGCCGGGTAGACGTCGAGGATGCCGCCGCGGACCGCAAACTGGCCGCGCTCCTCGACCTGCTCGACCCGCTCGTAACCGGCGCCGACGAGATCCTCGGCGACGGCGCCGAGCTCGATCTCCTCGCCCTTGTAGATCGCGAACCCGGCCGGGCGCAGGGAAGCGTCGGGAACGGTCTCGGCCAACGCGACGGCGCTGGCGACGACGACCGCGTCGGCTTCCGAACCGAGCGCGTCGAGGGCGTCGATCCGCAGTCCGACGAGGTGCGGCGGCGGCGTCACGTGCGAGGCGTAGCCGGTGCCGCGCGAGGGATAGAAGCGGACCCGGCGCGGCGCCAGGTAGGCGCGCAGGTCGGCGGCGAGGTCGCGGGCCGAGCGGTCGTCGGCGGCGACCAGCAGCGCCGGCCGGCCGGCGAGGCCGCGGTCGTCCTCGAGCAGCGCCGCGAGCAGCAGCGGCCGCAGCATCGCCGAGGCGCGCACGGTGCGCGCGTCGCCGCCGTCGGCGGCAGCGCGCACCTCGGCGGCGAGCGCGTGGACGCGCTCGTTCTCGGCGGCGATCTCGATCAGTGGGCGGAGGCTC
>DATKIA010000080.1:0-69686 GCA_035509895.1 Solirubrobacterales bacterium | reverse complement strand
AGTCCCACGCCGCCGGTCGGGGGCATCCCGTACTCCAGCGCCTCGACGAACACCTCGTCGTATGGCTGGGCCTCTTCGTCGCCTCGCTCCAGCTCGGCCGCCTGCTGCTCGAACCGGCGCCTCTGCTCGTCCGGGTCGTTGAGCTCGCTGAAGGAGTTGGCGATCTCGACGCCGCCGACGAAGGCCTCCCAGCGCTCGACCAGGCCGGGCTCGGTGCGGTGCGCCTTGGCGAAGGGCGAGAGCTCGACGGGGTAGTCGAGGAGGAAAGTCGGCTGCACGAGGCCGGGCTCGACCTCCCGCGAGAGCAGGCCGTCGACCAGCTTGCCCCAGCCCTCCCCGGGGTCGGGCTCGGTGCCCATCGCCCGCGCCAGCGCCTCGCGGGTCGGGTGCTCGGCGATGTCGATCCCGGCCCGCTCGAGGATCGCCTCGCGCAGGGTCAGGCGCCGCCAGGGCGGCGCGAAGTCGATCTCGACCCCGTCGCGCTCGACCTTGGTCGTCCCCAGCACCCGCTCCGCCGTCTCGGCAACCAGCCGCTCGAGGTCGTGGGCGGTCTTCTCGTAGTCGGCGTAGGCCTCGTACCACTCGAGCATCGTGAACTCTGGGTTGTGCTTGTGCGAGACCCCCTCGTTGCGAAAGTCCTTGCCGAGCTCGTAGACGCGGTCGATGCCGCCGACGACGAGGCGCTTGAGGTAGAGCTCGGTCGCGATCCGCAGATAAAGGTCGCGGTCGAGGGCGTTGTGGTGGGTCGTGAACGGCCGCGCCAGGGCACCGCCGTAGAGCGGCTGCAGGATCGGCGTCTCAACCTCGACGTAACCGTGCTCGTCGAGCCAGCGGCGGATCTCGCTGATCGTCGCGGCGCGAATCTTGAAGATGCGGCGGCTCGACTCGTTGGCGATCAGGTCGAGCTCGCGGCGGCGGAAGCGAGTCTCGACGTCCTCGAGCCCGTGGAACTTGTCGGGCGGCGGTCGCAGGCTCTTGGCCAGCAGGCGCCAGCGGTCGATCGCCAGCGAGAGCTCTCCCCCGCGCCGGGTCGCCAGAGCCGTCCCCTCGGCGCCGATGATGTCGCCGAGGTCGAGATCGACGAGCAGGGCGAAGGCCTCGGCGCCGAGCAGATCCTCGCGCGCGTGCAGCTGGATCTGGTCGCTGCCGTCGCGGAGATCTAGGAAGCAGGCCTTGCCGTGACCACGGCGGGCGACGATCCGGCCCGCAACCCGGTGCCGGGACTCGGTCTCGATCCCCGGCGCCAGCCCGGCGTGGGCGGCCCGAACCTCGGCGATGTCCTCCCGCTGTGAAAACTCGTGCGGGAAAGGCTCGATCCCGGCGTCCCTGATCCGCTCCAGCTTGTCTCGCCGATCGCGGAGGACGTCGGAGAGCTCGTCGTTCAAGCCTTCTCGATCTTGGTGATTTTGAGTTTTTTCTTCGGTCCGCGCGGGACCTCGACGGTGACGACGTCGTTGCGCTTCTTGCCGACCAACGCTTTCCCGATCGGCGACTCGTTAGAGAGTTTGTGCTCGAGCGGGTTGGCCTCGGTCGAACCTACGATCTGGAATTTCTGCGAGTCGCCGGTTTTCTGGTCTTTGACGTGGACGACCGAGCCGAAGCCGACTTCGTCGGTCCCCAGCGCCTTTTCGTCGATCACGGTGGCGCGGCGCAGGCGCTCCTCGAGTTGGGCGATCCGGTTCTCGAGCAGGGCCTGTTCGTTCTTGGCGTCGTCGTATTCGGCGTTCTCGGAGATGTCGCCGAATTCCCGCGCCTCCTTGATCCGCGCCGCGACCTCACGGCGTTTCGTCGTCGAGAGGTACTCGATTTCCTCTTTCAGTTTTTCGAGACCCTCTGGGGTGACTACCGCCTGACGACTCACGTTGCACTACCTCGCTTTTTGCCTTGGGAGAGCCAAATTTGGCCCCCTAACCGAAAAAAACGCCCCGGTGTAGCCACTCGCTGGCGACACACCCGGGCACGGAGTCGCGGGATTATAGCGGGGGCATTCCGCCGGCCGAAAAGCAGGTAGACCGGGCGTCTAACCGACCGCGACCGGCACGGCCAGGGCGGCGATCAACTCACGGGCGCGGCCAAGGTCGGCGCTGCGCTGTAACTCGTCGACGACCTCCGGTGGGGCTTGCAGCCGTTCGGTGTACCAGGGGTAGAACTTGCGCAGGTAGCGCTCGGCGCGCTCGCTGCCGAGGTGCTCCTCGGCGCGGTCGATCACCCAGAGCAGCTCGACGACGACCTCCTCGCGCCGCGGCGGCTCGACCCGGACGCCGGTCAGCTCCTCGAAGACCCAGGGATTGCCGAGGGAGCCGCGCGCGATCATCACCGCGTCGGCGCCGGACTCCTCGTAGGCGCGGCGGGCGGCCGCCGCGTCGCCGAGGCCGCCGGAGACGATCACCGGTACCTCGACCCGCTCCACCAGCTCGCGGGTCAGCTCGTAGTCGGGCGCGCCCTTGTGTCCTTTGGTCGCCGCCCGCGGGTGGAAGCCGATCGCCGCCACCCCCGCCTCCTCGGCGAGCCGCACGGCGAGGTCGAAGCCGGAGCGATCGCCGGCCTCGATCCCGGAGCGCAGCTTCACCGTCACCGGCAGGCCGCTGCCCTCGGCGGCGCCGCGGGCGAGGGCGAGGGCGAGCTCGGGGTCGCGCAGGAGCTGGGCGCCGGCGCCGGTCCGCCGCACCTTCGGGACCGGGCAGCCCATGTTGATGTCGATCAGGTCGGCGCCGGCGGCGGCGGCGATCTCGGCGCCGGAGCGCATCACCTCGGCATCGTGGCCAAAGAGCTGGATCGAGACCGGGTGCTCGTCGGGATGGATCCGCAGCAGATCGCGCAGGGTGCGCTCGTTGCGGTAGTGGAGGGCGAAGCTGGAGACCATCTCCGAGACCGCAAGCCCGGCCCCGTGCCGTTTCGCCTGCAGCCGCACGAACCAGTTGCCGATCCCCGCCAGCGGCGCCAGCAGGACCCGGTTGGAGAGCTGGATCCCGCCGATCTCGAAGGGATCGGTCAGTGCCGGCCGGGCGGCTCCGTTGTCATTGGTTGCGCTCATGAATCAGTCGCAGTCCCTTCAGGGTCAGCAGATCGTCGACCTCCTGGATCGTTTCAGTGAAGGGAACCACCGTCCCGGCATAACCACCGGTCGCCAGCAGCCGCGGGTTCGGCAGTTCCTCTTCGATGCGGCGGACGATGCCGTCGATCAGACCGGCGAAGCCGAAGATGAAGCCGGAGTGGATCGCCGCCCTGGTCGAGCGACCGATCGCCTCTTTCGGCTCTTCGAGATCGATCCGGGAGATCCGTGCGGCGCGGTCGATCAGAGCGGTGAGCGAGGGCGCCAGGCCTGGCCCGATCGCGCCGCCGAGGTACTCGCCGTCGGCGGAGACGGCGTCGATGTTGATGCCGGTGCCGAAGTCGACGGAGACGCAGGCTTCGCCGAAGCGATCGTAGGCGGCGATCGCGTTGACCAGGCGGTCGGCGCCGACCTCGAGCGGGTTTTCGATCAGGATCGGCATCCCGGTCTTGACTCCGGGGCCGATCGCCAGGCAGTCGGCGTCGAGGTAGCGCCGTGAGAGCTGTTCGAACTGGCTGCCGAGGGGCGGCACCACGGAGGAGACGCAGACCGAGTCAACCGTAGTGAAGGACAGGCCGGAGAGCGAAAAGAGGCCGGCGATCCGCTCCGCCAGCTCGTCGCCGGTCGCCCCCGAGCGGGTTTGGAAGCGCCAGTGCTCGACCAGCTCCTCGCCTTCGAAGGCGCCGAGGTGGGTCTGGGTGTTGCCGATGTCGGCGACGAGCAGCATCTGCGCATAAGATCATGACGTGAACGCTCGCCTCTACGTGATCCCGGCCTCGCACCCGAGCATCGCGGTGCAGCTGATGCTCGAACAGAAGGGCATCGCCTACAAGCGCACCGACCTGCTGCCGGTGATCTCCAAGGGCGCTCTGCGCGGCCTCGGCTTCCCCGGCAAAACGGTGCCGGCGCTGAAGATCGACGGCAGCAAGGTCCAGGGCTCACGGCAGATCGCCCGCGAGCTCGACCGGCTGGCGCCGGAGCCGCCGCTGTTCCCGGCCGATCCCGGCCAGCGGGCCGCGGTCGAGGAGGCCGAGCGCTTCGGCGACGAGGAGCTGCAGCACCCGATCCGCCAGATCCTCTGGTGGTCGATCAAGCGCGACAAGGCGCCGCTGCGCAGCTACTCCGAGGGCGCCAAGCTGGGCCTGCCGATCGGGCTGGCGATGAAAACCGCGGGGCCGATCGTCGCCCTCTCTGCCCGCTTCAACGAAGCCTCCGACGAGAACGCCCGCGCCGATATCGCCAAGCTGCCGGCCATGCTTGACCGGATCGACGCCTGGATCGACGCCGGCGTCCTCGGCGGCGAGCAGCTCACCGCCGCCGATTTCCAGATCGCCCCCAGCCTCGGCCTGGCGATGACGCTCGACGACCTGCGCCCGGCGATCGAGGGACGGCCTGCGGGCGCCCTGGCCAAGCGCGTCGTCCCGGACTATCCCGGCCACACGCCGCCGATCCTGCCGGCCGAGTGGCTGGCGCCGCTCTCGGCACCGACGCCGGCCTAACCCAACCTCGGCCTAGAGCGAACCGCGCCGCTCGACCCGCTGCTCTGCCTCGGGCAGCGCCGCGAGGGCATCGGCGAGGCGGGTGCCGTCGGGCAGGGTCAGCTCGGGGTCGAGCTCGAGCAGCGGCGCGAGGACGAAGCGGCGGCTCGTCACCTCACGGTGCGGCAGGGTGAGGCGGTCGGTTTCGAGCTCGAGATCGCCGAGCAGGAGCAGGTCGACGTCGAGCGGGCGGGGACTGTGGCGGGGGAGGTCGAAGCTGCGGCCGCGCTCGGCCTCGACCGCCTTGCACGCTTCCAGCAGCAGCTCGGGCTCCAGCCCGGTGCGGATCCAGACCGCCGCGTTGAGGAAGTCCGGCTGGTCGAGGATCTCCCCGACCGGCTCGGTCACGTAGGTGGAGGAGACGGCCTCGACCTCGACCCCGTGGCGGGGCAGCAGCTCGACCGCCGCGCGCAGGTGCGCGACGGGGTCGCCGACGTTGGAGCCGAGCCCGAGGTAGCCGGTCCGCACCGGCGCGCCCTGCACGCGCCTAGCCTTCGGAGGCTTCCGCGTCCTCGTCGGGCGCCCGCTCCTGGGTGACCTCGACCGCGACCTCCTGGATCGCCAGCGGCAGCGGCGGCTCCGGCTTGCAAGCGCGGACCCGCACCTGCTCGCAGCCGTAGCGTTCCATCAGCCGCTCGCCGATTACCTGGGCCAGCCGCTCCAGCGTGCGGTAGCTGCGCTCGGTCGCGGCCAGGGCGACGATGTCGCAGACCTGGGCATAGTCGACCGTGTCCTCGAGGCGGTCGGTCAGCACCGCGTCGCAGTCGGGAACGTCAAAGGAGATGTCGAACTCGAGCCGCTGGCCGACCTCCTGCTCGGCGTCGGAGACGCCGTGGTGGGTGTAGATCGAGAGCCCGCGGAGCTCTACCTCCGCGCTCGATTCGACGCCGTTGTGGCTGTCGGGGTTCATCCCAGGGTGGAAGTTATCCGAGTATCGCCTTCGCCACCGCGAGCGCCTGCGCAACCTCGGCGACGTCGTGGACGCGGAGGACGTCGACGCCCTCCGCCGCCGCCAGCACCGAGCTGGCAATGGTGCCGCCGAGGCGCTCGCGGGGGCCGCTGGCGTCAGCGTGGCCGATGAACCGCTTGCGCGAGGTGCCAACCACCAGCGGCCGGCCCAGCTCACGCAGCTCGGACAGGCGCCGCAGCAGCTCGTGGTTGTGGGCCGCCGTCTTGCCGAATCCGATGCCAGGGTCGAGCCAGATCAGGTCCTCGGCAACGCCGGCGGCGACCGCCGCCTCCAGGCGCTCCGCCAGGAAGGCCTTGACCTCATCGACGACATCGTCGTAGCGGGGGTCGTCCTGCATCGTCCGCGGCTCTCCGGCCATGTGCGTCAGCACCACCGGCACGCCGCGATCGGCGCAGAGCGCCGCCATCTCGGGATCGCCGCGGAAGGCGGTCACGTCGTTGACGATCGCGGCGCCGGCGTCGAGCGCCGCCTCGGCCACGACCCGCTTCGAGGTGTCGATCGAGATCTCCGGGCCGGCGGCGGCGAGGCCGTCGATGACCGGCAGGACCCGGCGCAGCTCCTCCTCGGCGCCAACCGGCAAGGCCCCCGGCCTGGTCGATTCCCCACCGACGTCAAGGATCGCCGCCCCCTGGGCGGCCAGTTCGTTCCCATGGGCGATCGCCCTCTCGGGCTCGGCGAACCGACCCCCGTCGGAGAACGAGTCGGGGGTCGCGTTGACGATCCCCATCAGCTTGACGGCGGAAATCGAGGTCAGCTGGCGTCGCCGCCCGCAAATCCCGGGCGGGGGCGCGAAGGGGCAGGCCGCGGCTCGCGCTGAGCGCGTTCAGGCTCGGGCGCCGGCTCCGCCGGCGGGGTCGGCTCCTCGTCGTCGTGGAAGACCTCGTCCTCGGATTTGCCTTCGAGCAGGGCGACGAACTCGTCGGCGTCGATCGTCTCCCGCTCCAGCAGCAGTTTCGAGACCCGCTCGAGGTCGTCGCGGCGTTCGTTGAGAAGGCTCTTCGCGGTCTGGTGCGCGCTCTCGACGATGCGGCGGATCTCGTCGTCGATCTCGCGTGCGATCTCGTCCGAGTAGTCGGGCTCGGAGGAGAACTCGCGGCCGAGGAACGGCTGGCCGCGGTCGTGGCCGAAGACCCGTGGGCCGAGGCGCTCGGACATCCCGAACCGCATCACCATCTGCTTCGCGGACTCGGTCACCTTTTCGAGGTCGTTGGAGGCGCCGGTGGTGATTTCGCCGAAGACGATCTCCTCCGCGGCGCGGCCGCCGAGGGTCATCGCCATCGTGTCGGTCAGCTCGGCGCGGGTGGTGAGGAACTTGTCCTCGGTCGGCAGGCTGATCGTGTAGCCAAGGGCCTGGCCGCGGCTGATGATCGAAATCTTGTGGACCGGGTCGGTGTTCTCCAGCAGCTGGCCGACGATCGCGTGGCCGACCTCGTGGTAAGCCGTGACGAGCCGCTCCTTTTCGCTCATCACCCGGGTCTTCTTCTCCGGGCCGGCGATCACCCGCATGATCCCCTCCTCGAGCTCGTTCATCGAGATCTCGCGGTTGCCGGTGCGGGCGGTCAAGAGCGCCGCCTCGTTGATCAGGTTGGCGAGGTCGGCACCGGTAAAGCCGGGAGTCTGGCCGGCAAGCGTGTCGAGGTCGATTTCGCGGGCCAGCGGCTTGCCGCGGGTGTGGACCTCGAGGATGTGCTTGCGGCCTTTGCGGTCGGGTCGGTCGACGACGACCTGGCGGTCGAAGCGACCGGGCCGCAGCAGCGCCGGGTCGAGGATGTCGGGCCGGTTGGTGGCGGCGATCAAGATGATGTTGTCCTTCATCTCGAAGCCGTCCATCTCGACCAGGAGCTGGTTCAGCGTCTGCTCGCGCTCGTCGTGACCGCCGCCCATGCCGGCGCCGCGATGGCGGCCGACGGCGTCGATCTCGTCCATGAAGATGATGCAGGGCGAGTTCTGTTTCGCCTGCTCGAAGAGGTCGCGGACGCGGCTGGCGCCGACGCCGACGAACATCTCGACGAAGTCCGAGCCGGAGATCGAGAAGAACGGCACGCCGGCCTCGCCGGCGACGGCGCGGGCGAGCAGCGTCTTTCCGGTGCCGGGCGGGCCGTAGAGGAGGACGCCCTTCGGGATCCGAGCGCCGAGCGCCTGGAACTTCTTCGGGTTCTCGAGGAATTCCTTGATCTCCTCGAGCTCCTGCACCGCCTCGTCAACACCGGCAACGTCGCGGAAGGTGATCTTGGGCGCGTCGACCGACATCCGCTTGGCTTTCGATTTGCCGAAGTTCATCACCCGCGAGCCGCCGCCCTGCATCTGGTTCATGAGGAAGATCCAGAAGCCGAAGAAGAGGACGAAGGGCAGGATGTAGGTCAGCAGCGAGAGGATGCTGGAGCCACCGGTGCCGTGGACCTTGGTCGTGACGTTGCTGTCCTCGAGCAGGTTGAGCAGGCTCTGCTCGGTGTTGGCCGGGTAGCCGGTGGAGAAGGTTTCGCCGTTGGTCCGCTTGACGTCGAGCGTGAAGTCCTTGTTGTTGACCGAGACTTCTTCGACTTTGCCCCTGACGATCAGCCCGTTGTCGGGATTGACCAGGCGGTTATAGGCAGGCGCCTCGGAGCCTGGGTCGTTGCTGATCCAGCGCTGGGCGACAAAGGCCAGGATGACGACCAGCAGGATCGGAAATGCCGCGCTTTTGAAAAACCGCCTCAAGGGAATAAATCAGCGTACCAGGGCGGTTTAGCGTGCCTGATCGGCAAGCGCGGCTACGTAATCGAGATTGCGATGGTGCTGGGCGTGGTCGAGGCCGTAGCCGATCGCGAACCGGTTGGGGATCTCGAAGCCGACATATTTGGGCGAGAGGTCGACCCGCAGGCGCTGCGGCTTGGTCAGCAGCGCACAAACCTCGAGCGAAGCCGGGTTGCGCGCCTTCAGGTTGCGCATCAGGTAGTGCAGCGTCAGGCCGGAGTCGATGATGTCCTCGACGATCAGCACGTGGCGGCCTTCGATCGGGGCGTCGAGATCCTTGAGGATGCGGACGACGCCCGAGGAGTCGGTCTGGGAGCCGTAACTGGAGACCGCCATGAAGTCGATCTCGCAGGGGACGTCGATGTTGCGCATCAGGTCGGCGAGGAAGAGGACGGCGCCCTTGAGGACGCCGACCATGAACAGCTCGCGGCCCTCGTAGTCGCGGCTGACTTCGCGCCCCAGCTCCGCAACGCGGCGCTGCAGGTCCTCTCTAGAGACGAGGGTCTCCCCAATCGCCGGGTCGGTCACTGGCCGCAGTCTAGATAGATAGGGCTCAAGGACGTTCGGCGCTGACGATGCCGTCGGCAACGACGGAGCGAACGCCGCCCCCGAGATCGAGCATCGAGCCGTTCTGCAGGCCGGCGACCTGCTCGGCGAAGCGGGCGGCGCCGGGGACCGGTTTGCCGGCGGCGGCATCGGCCAGCCGCTGCACGACCAGGCGCGCCAGCGCCGGCTGCAGCTCGCGCAACCGCACCAGCGCGATCGTGCCGCGGCGGGCCCCGCCGGAGCCGTCGAGCTCGGCCTCGACGAGGGCGTCGAGGACCTCGGCCTCGTCGCGCAGGAGGCTGGCCGTGCGTAGCACGTTGGCGGCGGCGGCCGGGTGGATCCTGGCCAGCTCCGGCAGCAGCCCGGCCCGGATCCGGTTGCGGGCAAAGGTCGGCTCGGCGTTGGAGGGATCGTCGCGCCAGGCGAGGCCGCGGCGCTCGCAGTACGCGGTCGTCTCGGCCCGGGTGGTGCCGAGCAGCGGCCGCGCCAGGTGGCCGTCGTGCGGCTTCATCCCCAGCAGCGCCCGTCGGCTGGGCGAAGAGGCAAGCCGGTAGAGGATCGTCTCGACCTGGTCGTCGGCGGTGTGGCCGGTGACGATCGTCGCCCCGATCGGCAGTGCGACCCGGGCGGCGGCCTCGTAGCGGACATCCCGGGCCCAGGCCTGGAGGTTGCCGGGCCCCTCGGGCCGAACCGGATGCTCGGCGACGAGCTCGACCCCGAGCCCGGCGCAGAGCTCCGCGCAGAAGCGCTCGTCGGCCTCTGCCTGATCGCGCAGGCCGTAGTTGACGTGGACGGCGCGGACCTCGCCGGCGCTCCGGGCGGCGACCGCAATGTCGAGCATGCAAACCGAGTCGCGCCCACCGGAGAGCATCACCACGAGCGGATCCGGCGGCGCGATCAGTCCCTCGCTGACGACCCGCTCGAGCAGGGGATCGGTGTCCACCTCTCCAGTTTCCCGCTTCGCTCAGCGAGCGGCGCGGACGACGAACAGCTCGGTCGGCACCGGGAAGCCCTTGAGGCTGACCTGGCCGATCGGCTCGAAGTCGAGGCGCTCGTTGCCGGTGATCGCCTCGGCGACGCGGTCGGTGACCAGCACCTCGCCGGCGAGGGCGCGGTTGACGACCCGGTGGGCGAGGTTGACCTGGCTGCCGAAGTAGTCGCCGTCGCGGTAGACGGCGGCGCCGCTGTGGATTCCGACCCGCGGCTGCGGCCGAGCGGAGAAGCGGCCGAGGAACTCGACCGCCCACTCGGTCAGCGAGGCGCCATCGGGCGAGACGACCATCACCTCGTCGCCGATCGTCTTCACGATCGTCGCCTCGCGCGGCAGCGAGTCCTCGACCCCGGCGACGAAGCTCTCGACCACGTCGAGCGCCTCGATGTCCCCCTCCTCCTCGGTGTAGCGGGTGAAGCCGGTGAGATCGATGAAGCAGAGGGTGACGATGACCTGACCGAGTTCCATTTCGGTCGTGTCGCCGCCGGCTTCGGACTCCATGTGGCCGACCACGTCCTGCTCGATGTAGTAGCGCAGGTAGCGGTTGTGGAGGTACTCGGTCAGCGGCGCCGCCAGCGGCATCACGTCGGCCGCCAGGCTCCCCATTTCCTCCGCCATCTGCAGCTCGGGGACACCATCGCGGATCAGCGGTTCGTGGACGTAGAGATGGAACAGCCGCACCTCGGCGTCGGCGAGGCGACGAATCGACTGCACGTAGATACGGACGAGCTGGAGGAAGGCGACCAGGGGAAAGCCCGCCGCCAGGATCCGGGCGCAGTGCCGCAGCGCCACCGCGTCCTCGGGGGTGAGATGACGCTGGCGGGCTTTCGGCGTGCCGAGCATGACCAGGATCCGCTCGATCAGCTCCGGCTCGAGACCGGTTTCGGCGGCGATCATCGCGACCGTCACCTCGCCCTCGTCTTCGGCGAACAGCTCCTCGGCGAAGCCGAAGGCGAGACGGCCCTCGCGGCCGGCGCTCTTCAGGTCCTCGAGCGAGTAGCCGCGGTCGCGCATGCGGGCGACGACGCGGGCCTGGGCGGCGGCGGTGGCGGTCCAGCGGCCGCGACGGACCGGGACGATCTTCTCCGCGGCCCAGCGTTTCAGGGTCGAGGCCGGGACGCCCGAGCGGCGCGCCGCCTCGCTCAATGAAATGCGCTCGTCCACGGGGGCGAGGCTAGCCGCCCCCGTGGACAAGCCTGTGTCTAGCTCGGTATCTCCGACTCCTCGTGGAGCTGGAGCACCTCGTGCCCGTCCTCGCCGGTGCGAATCCGGATCGCTTCCTCGACCGGCAGGACAAAGATCTTGCCGTCGCCGACCTCGCCAGTGCGGGCATGTTTGAGGATCGTCTCGACGACCACGTCCTTGTCTTTGTCCTCGACCACGACCTCCAGCTTGATCTTCGGTCGCACGTTGACGGTCAGGGTCGAGCCGCGATAGCGCTCGACGATTCCTTTCTGACGCCCCGAGCCCTTGGCCTCGATGATCGACAGGGAAGGGAATCCCTTGTCGAGCAGCTCGGCCCGGATCGGCTCGAACGCCTCGTGACGGATGAACGCCTCGATCTTTTTCATGCGCTCTCGCCTCCTTTACAGGGTCTCGGTTGCGGTCATCTGCGTTGCTGCCGCCGGCACCGGGGCCGCGGCCGGGACACCGACCGTGCTCGGCAAGCCAGTCGAGTACTCCGGCTGCGGGATGAACGCCTCCGGGTATCCGTACATGCCGTGCGAGCTGATGTCGAGGCCGGCGTCCTCCTCCTCGGCCGGAACCCGGAGCCCGATCGTCTTCTTGATCGCGAAGAAGGTGACGATCGAGATCGCGAACACGACCACGAAGGTGAACGCCACGGCGAGGCCCTGGACTCCGAGCTGGCCGAAGGCCGAGCTCAGCGAGGCGTCACCGAAGATGCCGTACCAGATGCCGGGGCCAGCACCTTCGACGATCAGCCGCGGCGAGGCGAAGATGCCGACCGCGAGCGTGCCCCAGATCCCGGCCAGGCCGTGGGCCGAGAGAGCGCCGACCGGATCGTCGACGAAGCGGTCGATCGCCAGCACGGCGTAGACGACGAGGAAGCCGGCGATGATGCCGATGATCGGCGCCGCCCAGTACTCGACGAAGCCGGACGGGGCGGTGATGCCGACCAGGCCGGCGATCGCGCCGTTGCCGGCCATACCGACGTCGAGCGCCTTGCTCTTCAGGTAGACCGCGATCGAGGCGCCGATGACGCCGGCGGCCGCGGCGAGCTGGGTGTTGAGCATGACCTCGCCGAAGAACGAGGCGCCGGTTTCGAAGGTCGAGCCTCCGTTGAAGCCAAACCAGCCGATCCAGAGGATGATCACCCCGAGGCCGACCAGCGGCATCGAGTGACCGGGAATCGCCCGCGGCTTGCCGGCGGCGTCGTACTTGCCGATGCGCGGCCCGAGCAGTAACAGGGCCGCGAAGGCACCGACCGCACCGGTCAGGTGGACGACCGAGGAACCGGCGAAGTCCATCACCGGCTTGCCGCCGATGTCGCCGAGGAAGCCACCGCCCCAGACCGCGTGAGCGACGAGCGGGTAGACGATGGCGCCGAAGACGATCGCGTAGATGACGTAGGCGCCGAACTTGATCCGCTCCAGGGTCGTGCCCCAGACGATCGCCAGCGAGACCGCGCAGAAGGCGAGCCCGTAGAGCATCAGCATCGCGGTTTCGCCGCTCACCGCTTCGCCGGCAACCATCTGGTCGAAGTGGAAGAAGAAGCCGCTGCCGCCGAAGATCTTGCTGCCCGGCAGCCCTTCTTCGCCGTTGCCGCCTTCCGCGATCCCGTAGCCGACGGCCCACCAGGCAATCGTCACGATCGCGAGGTTGACGAGGATCTTCGCGACCCCCGTGCCGGCGTTCTTCTGTCGTGAGAAGCCGATCTCGAGGAACATGAAGCCGGCCTGCATCAGGAACACCAAGACGCAGGCGACGGCGACCCAGACCATGTTCAGCTCGGAGGTCTTTTCGGCAACGACGTCGGTCAGCGATGCGGCGGAGGCCGCCCCGGGTAGCACCAGGGCGACCAACGCCGTGAGCAGCACGGCGACGCCCAACTTCTTCTTCATCGGAACCTCCTTGCCCACGGACAGCTGGCCCGGCGGGCGATCTTGGACGAGACTCCAATGACGGTATGGAGGCCCTACGCGGGGTTCTTTAGACGGCTGGAGCAAATCCGGCGCGAGCGTTACTCCCATCGGGTGAATGCCTGGTGACGGGAGGCACTAGGCTCGCCGACCGATGCCGGCGCGTCTCCGCCCCACCGCCCCGTTCGCGGCCGACGCCGTCCTAGTCGGCGATCCCGGCCGGGCACTGATGCTGGCCCAGGAGCTGCTCGAGCAGCCGAAAATGAGCAACCACGCACGCGGGCTCTGGGGGTACTCGGGGAGGACGCCTGCGGGCCACGAGCTCAGCGTGCAGTCGACCGGGATGGGTGGGCCGAGCGCGGCGCTGGTGCTGACCGACCTGGCGGAGCTGGGACTGAAGCGGGCGATTCGGGTCGGCACGGCGACCGCGGTCGGGCCCGAGCTGAAGGCGGGTGAGCTGCTTGTCGTCGCGGCTGCCCATGCCGGCTCTGGCAGCAGCGCCGGCATCACCCATGGACCCGACCCAGGGCTCAGCGCCAAGCTCGCGAGCGAGCTGGGCGAGGGAGCGCGCAGCGGGCCGGTCGCCAGCTTCGACGCTCCCCATCTGCCGGGCAGCGAGCCTGCCGCGCCGGGCGAGGTTGCCGACCTGCAGACGGCGACGCTGCTGGGGCGCGGAGCCGCGCTCGGCATTGCCCTGGCGGCGGTCCTGATCGTCGCCGAGACGGCGGTCGGAGAGGTTGCTGACGACGAGCTGCTGGCAGCGGCGGCAACGCGGGCTGGAATCGCCGCCTCTGCCGTACTCTCAACCTAAAGTAGAGGGTTAGTCTTTGACTTTTTCCTTTGCCGCGGAGCTCTTTTTCGCGCTCTCGCGGCGCAGCGCGCCGATCTCACGGCTGAGGTCGTCGATCTGCTCCTCGACCTCCTCCAACCGCTGCGAGAACGAGCGCAGTCGGCGCTCGAGCCGCTCGAGGTCGGTCGCCGAAGAGAGGTTGAGGGCGCTCATCGCCGCCTGTTGCGCCTCGATTGCCTTCTCGCGAGCGCCGAACGCGGCTTGGATCGCGTTGTGCAAGGTCGGGTTGTCGATCAACGCCTGCGCGAGCTCGCCGATTGCCTGCTCCGAACGGGCTCTGAGCCCGTCCTGCTCCTCTTGGTCATAGGTCACGCCGCCCGCCTTTCGCCGCTTGACCACGGCAGCTTAACGAGCCCATCCGGCTCGATTGAAACGCTGCGATCTGCAGGCATGAAACGGGAGTTGATTAAGGCCTTGTTGGGGGGCGGCAGATGTCGTTGCGCCCCCCTGATGTAATGGGTAGCTTGAGCCTAGATTTGCCGGGGAGCAGGGTCGGATGAGAACTACGAAGATGGCATCCATCGTCGTCTTTGCCAGCTTGCTGGGCCTCTTGGCGACCGGTGTTGCCCTTGCGGCCGCCGACAGCCCGCTCGAAGGTCTGACGACGACGCCGACCACCGCGGCACCGCCGACGGCGCTTCCCTCGCTGCAGACGCCGGCCTGCGCCAACGGCGTCGACGACGACGGCGACGGCCTGATCGATCTGCTCGACCCCGACTGCACCTCGCCGACCGACACCAACGAGGCGCCGGAACCGGCGGCTCCGGGAGCGCCCGCGACGACGCCGGCCCCGGCGGGGCCGATCCAGGAAGGCGGCGAAGAAGCGGCCAACGGGGGCAAGCAAAAGAGCGGCGACGGCGTGCACCAGGGCAGCACGATCGACGGCAACGCGGCAGCCGGCGGCGAGGGACGCGGCGGCGTCCGCCACAACGAGGACCTCGGCGACTCCAGCGGCGGCAACGGCAGCGGCGGCGGCCTCAGCGCCCCGAGCGCAACCGGCGGCGGCGACCAGCCGCTGGCCGAAGACGGCGGCGACGGCGGTTCCCCCTTCGCCGCCGGCGGGACGCCGACCCTGGGCAACCCGACGACGGTTATCGCTCCATTTGGACCGGCGCCGATCGGGGTCCCGAACTTCGTCATCGACTCGTTCGAGATCCCGCCCTTCCTGCTGCCGATCTACCAGGCCTGCGGAACCGAATACGGGATCCCCTGGGAGGTGCTGGCCTCGATCAACAAAATCGAGACCGGCTTCGGCACCAACCTCAACGTCTCGACCGCTGGCGCCGTCGGCTGGATGCAGTTCCTCCCATCGAGCTGGGAAATGTACGGGCTCGACGCCAACGGCGACGGTCGCAAAGACCCCTACAACCCGGTCGACGCGATCTGCGCCGCGGCCCACTACCTGAAGATCGCCGGCGGCCACAAGGATCTCTACGACGCGATCTTCGCCTACAACCACGCCGACTGGTACGTGCAGGAGGTGCTGCTCTACGCTCGCGCCTACGGTCGCATTCCCAGCGACCTGGTCGGCTCGCTGACCGGCCTCACCGAGGGCGCCCACTTCCCGATCGCCGCCGACGCCCGCTACGCCGACGACCTCTCGGCGCGGGCGGCGCTGAAGCGATCGAGCAGCGACACCCGGATCAGCGGCAACGCCGCCGAAGTCATCTCCTCCTCGCCGACCCGGCGCGGGATCAACATCTTCGCCGCCGAGGACGCGCCGGTTGTCGCCGTCAACGACGGCATCGTCCGCGAGCTCGGCAAGTCGGCTGAGCTCGGCAAGTTCATCGTCCTCGAAGACACCTACGGCAACCGCTACACCTACGCCGGCCTCGGCAAGATCGTCCGCAAGCACCGCTCGCTGGTGATGCCGACCGGCAAGGAGAAGCGCCTGCCGGTCGAAAGCGAGAACCTGCGGCCGCGGCTGCGGGCGCTGCCGGACCGGGCCGCCGAAGAAGCCGCCACCGAGGACGAGGGCGGTAAGGCCAAGGAGGGCGTCGAAGAAGTCGCCGCCCCCGCCGCGCTCGACAACGGCAAGCTCAAGGTCGGGTCGAGGGTTATTGCCGGCACCGTCCTCGCCAAGGTCGGCGCCGCCGCCGAAGGGGTCGATCCCCACATCAACTTTTCGATCCGTCCCGCCGGCCGCGGCGCCCCGCGGATCGACCCGAAGCCGATCCTCGACGGCTGGAAGCTGCTCGAGGCGACGGCGATCTACCGGGCCAAGGGCAAGAACCCGTTCTCGGACAAGCTCAGCGGCGCTGGCGTCCTGCTGCTCTCCAAGGAAGCGCTGCAGCGCCGCGTCCTCGCCGACAAAGGCCTCTCGATCTACCCCTGCGGGCGCGAAGACATCGAAGCTGGGCGGATCGACCGCCGCATCCTCGCCGTGCTCGAGTACCTGCGCACGAAAGGGTTCGAACTGACCGTCACCGCACTCGAGTGCGGCCACAGCTACCTGACCACCTCGGGCAACGTCTCCGAGCACTCGACCGGCGACGCCGTCGACATCGCCGACATCGATGGCACTCCTGTCACCGGCCACCAGGGACCAGGGACGATGACCGACGAACTGATCCACGACGTGCTCGCGTTGCAGGGGACGATGCACCCGCACCAGGTGATCTCGCTCGAGGACCTGCCCGGTGAGACCAGCTTCGCCTTGCCCGACCACTACGACCACGTCCATGTCGGCTACCACCCCGAAGTCGGCAACCCGTTCGAAGCAGGCTTCTCGACGCTGCTGAAACCGGATCAGTGGCAGCGGCTGATCGACCGGCTCGGGCAGATCGAAAATCCGGAAGTCCCGATCGGGCCGTCGAAGTTCGCCGAACCGGACTCGAAGCAGGAAAAGGAAGAAAACGGACTGCTGCTGGGCGACGATTAGGCGAGTCGCTCGCCGCGCGCGAGAATTCAGCCTTGGCTCGCTTCTTTGGATTCGTCCAGTTCGATTTCGCCGGCCGGCTGACGCTGGCTGACGGTCGCTACCTTGCCCGGGAGGGCGCGAGCGGGGACGAGAGCGTGCTCGTCGTCGGCACGCTCGGCACGACGCCGATGGCACGGCGACGAAGGCGGCGAGCACGACAGGTGCAGGAGGCTGAGCCCGCCGAGCTGGCGCTGACGCGGGTGACGGCGATCCGGGCCTTCGCCGCGTTCGACGACGAGGAGGCAGCGGCGCGCTGGCTCGACGAGGCGACCGAGGCGGAGGACACGGTCGACGTCCTCGCAAGCGACGCGGTGGCGTTGCTGAACCGAGCTCTGCACGTGCAGGCGGTGGCCGCGACCGACCCGGCCTTCCAGGCGCTTACCGCCGAGCGGGCGACGGCGGTCCGGATCGGCTACGGCAGCGGCGAGGAGACCGCCGACGGACGCTTCAGCGCCGCCCGCGAGGTCGACGTCCGCGGCGGGGCCTCGCGCCGGCGCCGGCGCGAGGAGGAGCTGCGTCCGCAGGCGCGGGTCGCCGCGGTACTCGGCGGCAACGAGCGGCTCGACGTCTGCGAGACGCTGCTGCTGCGCGCCCGCGCCGACCTCGACGGCGATCGCGAGCGCGAGGCGGCGTTGCAACTGCGGGGCGGCCTCGAGGCGCTGCTGAGCGAGCTGCGAGCCGGCCCCGACGACGAGGGCCACGTCCGCGACATGGAGGCGCTTCGCGAGCGTCGCGGTGAGAGCGAGCTGGTCGCCGCGGCCGCCGTCGGCGGCGAGCTGACCTCGGCCCAGGGCCACGAACTGCGCGAGCTGCTCGAGATCTGCGAGCGGGTCCTACGGCGGCGGCGCGTGCTGGACGGCTGACGCCGGTTTCGACTTTGTACGGGCTATAGGGCGTACAAAGTCGAAAGTGATTCAGAGGAGCAGGCGGCTGGCGACCACGTTGTCGAGCAACGACTCCGCCAGGTGGTGGGCTTCCTCCAGAGCGACGCCGTCGACCGAGGGAACGCCGATCACGGTGAGGCCTGCCGCCCGCGCGGCGGCGACCCCGGTCGGCGAGTCCTCCAGCGCCACGACGTCGGGGCCGGCCTCGACGCCGAGCCGCCGGCAGGCCTCGAGGTAGGGGTCCGGGGCCGGCTTCGGCGCCGCCACCTCGTGGGCGCTGAGGACGATGTCGAACTGGTCTTCGAAGCCGGCGATCTCGAGCGAGCGGAGGACGAAGACGAGCGGCGAGTTGGAGACGAGCCCGATCGGCGTTCCCCGCTCGCGCAACCTGGTCAGCAGCTCGCGGGCGCCGAGCATCGCCTCGACCCCGTGCTCGAGCTCGGCGACGACGAGCTCGTTCAGCTCCTCGATCAGCTCTCCGGCACGGCCGGGCTCGCCGAGGCGGCGCTCCAGGAGGGCGCCCGCGATCGCGGCCGAGGTGCCGACCAGCTCGCGCTTGTCGGCGGCGGTGAACTCGATTTCGCGGCGCGCGAACAGGTCCTGCTCGGCGCGAGTCCAGACCGACTCGGTGTCGAGCAGGAGACCGTCGTTGTCGAAGACGACGGCTGCTGGCAAATTCGGCGACATCGCCGCGATCATGCCAATTCGGAGTCGCGGCCCACAGCGCGGCCCCGAACCGCTAGGTTCGCGCCCCATGTTCCACGTCGAAGTCAGCGGCGGAGTCCACCGCGCGCGGGTCTTCAACCTGAGCCGCGAGGACATGGTTGAGAAGGTCGTCCAGCCCTGGCTCGAGGACCGGCGGATCACGATGGGCGATCGCGAGTGGGTGCCGCGCGACAGCGAGCTGAGGATCCTCGAGGGGCCGCGGATGGAGAACGCCGACCTCGCCTTCGGCCAGGGCTGGTCAAACGCCGAGCGGGCCTCAAAGAACGTCACCCGGGAGCTGTTGGCGACGGCGCCAGCGGCGGCCACCCCGGATGCTTTCGTGATCGAGACCGACAATCCCGAGGCGGTGCTGGCCGAGGTCGTCGGCTTCCGCGGTCGCCCGATCCACTGGAAAGAGGCGCGGGAGAAGATCGACGGCCGCGACCCGGAGGTCGCGGCCGTGATCCTCGTGCTGAAGAAAGCCGAGCCCTAGCCCGGCGGCCCGCTCAGACGGCGGGAGCTCCAGCGGCGAAGGACAGCGAGCTGCCGCGCGGCAGGACCAGGACCGGGTAGGTCGCGGCCTCGACCGCGTAGTCGCTTTTGGCGCTGAGGACGACTTTGCCCTCGGGCGCCTCCGGCCGCGAGCCGACGACCAGCAGGTCGACCGGGCCCGAGCCGTACTCGCCGACGCTGGCGCCGAGCGCCGCGGCGAGGCCGTTGGCAGTGCTGCGGGCGGCGGCGTCGCCCTCGTCGATGACCCCGACGGTGTTGATGCTGACCGCCGCCGCGGTGTGCAGGCCGGCAGGGGCGACGGCGATTGCGGCCGGGCCGCCGAGCAGCAGTTTGTGGGCCGAGATGCCCGGCTTGACCAGCCCCGGAGAGGTCCGGTATTCGGAGCCGAAAACGATCACGTCGGCGTCCTCGCGCTCGGCCAGTTCGGTCAGGCCGACGCTGGTGCCGGGGTTGACGACGACGTGGCGGGGCATGTCGGGTGAGCCGACCGAGGCCGCCGCGCGGGCCAACATCTCCTCCGCCTCCTTCTCGTCGAGAGCGCCGCCGAAGGAGTGGACGACGTAGGCGAGCGAGAGCTCGGCGCCGCCGAGGGCGAGCAGGCGGCCGAGCGCCAGCGCGTCTTTGTCGTAGTCGGTGTCGTCGTAGGAAACGATGATCTTGAGAGCCATCAGTGCCTCCAGTGGGAGTTGATTTCCGAAGTTCGGGAGCGATGGTGGCACCGGGACAGCATTAGCGCAACTGGTATTGCTGATGTTTAAAATCAGCAGTACTTATGCTGAATATGACCCGCCTCAACGTCTTCCGCGAGGTCGTCGACCACGGCTCCTTCTCGGCTGCCGCCGACGCCCTCTCCTACTCGCAATCGGCGGTCTCCCAGGCGATTGCGACGCTCGAGGGCGAACTCGGGACGGCGCTGATCGAGCGCCGCCGCGGCGGCGTCCGCCCGACCCCCGCCGGCGCCGCCCTTGCCGCGCACGTCGGCGGCATCCTGGCACGGATGGACAGCGCCGAGAACGAGGTGGCGGCGATCGCTCGTGGCCGCGGCGGCCGCCTGCGCACCGCCTCCTTCCCGACCGCCGGCTCAACCCTGATGCCGCAGGCGATCGCCGCCTTCCGTGCATCGCACCCGGGGGTCGAGGTAACGCTAGCCGAGGGCGAGCCGGAGGAAATCGCGCCGCGCCTGCGGGCGGGCGAATTCGACCTCGTGCTGTTGTTCGAATTCGAGGGCGTCGGCGAGCGGCTCGGGACCGGCATGCGCCGCTACGAGCTGCGCGACGACCCCCTCCACCTGGCGCTGCCGCGCGAGCACCCGCTGGCGCAGCGGCAGCGGATCGAACTCAGCGACCTGCGCGAGGAGGCCTGGGTGCAGACCTCCGCCCAGAGTCCCTGCGCCAAGCACGTGATCCGCTCCTGCCACGCCGCCGGCTTCGAACCGACGGTCTCCTTCGAAAGCGACGACTACCAGACGGTCCAGGGCCTGGTCGCCGCCGGCGTCGGCGTCGCCCTGATCCCCGAGCTGGCCCTCTCGACCGTGCGCGAGGACATCACCGTCCGCGCCCTGGATCCGGCCAGCCCGGTGCGAAGGGTCTTCGCCGCTACGCCGCGCGCGGCCGCCGTGACCCCGGCGGTGGCAACGATGATCGACGTCCTGCGGTAGCCGCCGATCAGGTTTGCGTAGAGAGGCCGGGTGACCCTCCGCTAGAGACCGGGAGAGGGGTCACCTGCTCCGGCCTCACCAACCCGGCCCCAAACACGGAACCGCCCCCCGGGAAAGGGGGGCGGGGGGCGGTTCCGTGGGGGTACTGCGCAGGGGCGCCTAGGCGGCGCCTCCCGGTGCGGGAGCGGGCTGCGACGGATAGCCGTCGGGGTAGCCGAGCGACGGGACGTCCGAGGGATAGACCTCGTGCCCGTGGACGGCGATGTCGCCCTGTTCCATTTCCTCGTCGGACATCCGCAGTGGGACTACGAGCCCGACCAGCTTGAGCAGGATGAAGGTCCCGATCGCGGAGAAGACGATCACCCAGGCTGCGGTGTAGGCCTGGACCCAGAGCAGGTGCAGACCGCCGCCGGAGATCAGGCCTTCGTGTTCGCCGGCCATCAGCTTGTTGGCGAAGATGCCGACCAGGAGGCCGCCCATGACGCCGGCGAATCCGTGGGTGTAGACGACGCCGAGGGTGTCGTCTACGTTGCGGAATGGCCGCACGCGACTGAGGTAGTTGAGCGCCAGGTAGACGATCACCGAGGCGACGACGCCGATGATGATCGCGCCCCAGCCGTTGACGAAACCGGCGCCGGGGGTGATCGCGACGAGGCCGACGATCATCCCGTTGACGCTGCCGATCAGGCTCGGCTTGCGCCCGGTCAGGTAGTCCATCCCGACCCAGACCAGGAAGGCGACCGCGGTGCAGAGGTTGGTGTTGAGAATCGAGGCGGAAGCGATGTCGCCGGCGCTGTACCAGTCACCGCCGTTGAACCCGTTCCAGCCCATCCACAGCAAACCGGCGCCGACGGCGACCATCGCCAGGTTGTTCGGCGCGTCGACCTCGCGGTCGCGCTGGAGGCGTGGTCCGATCACCGCGGCGGCGACGAAGCCCGAGACGCCGGCGGCGAGGTGGATCACGTAACCACCCGAGTAGTCGACCGCACCCTGCTGCGCGAACCAGCCGCCGCCCCAGATCAGGAAGGCGTTGATCGTGTAGACGAGCAGGGTCCAGAGAGCGACGAACGGGATCCAGGCCTTGAAGTTGAACCGGCCGAGCACCGAGCCGAGCATCAGGATCGGCGTGATCGCCGCGAAGACGATCTGGAAGTAGGCCAGCGTCGACATCGGGAAGAGGAATTCTTCTTCCGCCAACTCTGGGATATGTGCTTGCTTCAGCAGCTCAGCGCTGTTCAGGATCGAGCCTGGCTGGCCCCACATGTTCCCGAAGAAGCCGCTGTGCGAGCCGAAGATGTGAATCGGCGTGCCGAACGCCATCTTGAACCCGACGAGACACCAGAGGATGAGCACGATGGCAAAGGCGACGAATGCCATCATCATCGAGTTCACCGACCAGCGTTTCTGCATAACCCCGCCGTAGAGAACGACCAACCCGGGGATGCTCATCAGGCCTACGAGGGTCGCGGCGGTGAGCTGCCATGAATTGGCGCCTTCGCTCAACCATTCCATTTATCCGGTGCTTCCTTTCGATTTGCGGGCCAAATTAGAGCCGGGACACTCGGACGAGACGGTTCCCCAACCGGCACAAAGCGCCCATTTGGACTTGCGGTAAGCCTTCCGCCGCGCCAGCCAGGCGGCTACGTACGAGTGTCTAAAGATCGGCGCGGAATCTTCGCCCCGGTGTCGGTACCGCGCCTGCGGGAGGCACGGATAAGCTGCCGCCATGCCTCTTGAAGGACATTACGCGCGGCAAAACACGCCGCTCTACAAGCTCACCCCGCGCGAGTCGAAGGCGGCTCTGATCGCCCTCGTGGTGACCGTCGCCGCGATGCTCGCAGTCGTGCTCTGGACCGTCGGCGACAGCAACCCGCCGACCCCGATCGGCTGCATCAGGGCCGAGGTCGCCGGGATCGTCGGCGCCGAAACGATCAGCGGCTGCGGCGCCGAAGCGACGGAAAAATGCGCCCACGCCGCCAAGTTCGACAGCCCTCGCGCGGACACGGTCGTCGCCGAGTGCGAAGCGCAGCGGGTCAGGTTCTAAGCCGCCGGATCCGCTAGCCGAGCGCGCCGAGCAGCGCCACCAGCTCCTCGTCGACCTCGCCGCCGAGCCTGACCGCGGCGAGGTCGTCGTAGGGCGTCTCGCCCTGGGTGACGATCGCCAGCGCCCCACCGCGCTCGAGCGTCAGCGCCGGCAGGCCGGCGACCGGGTGGACGACCAGCGAGGAGCCGACGCAGAGCATCAGCTCAGCCGCTTCGGCGAGCTCGGTCGCCCGCGCCACCGCCGCTTCCGGCAACAGCTCGCCGAAGAGGACGACATCGGGTTTGACGGCGCCGCCGCAGCTGGCACAGAGCGCGACCCCGCGCTCGTCGAACAGCGTCTCGACCCGCTCCAGCTCGAACGACTCGCCGCAGGCGCGGCAGGACGAGGTGGCGATCGAGCCGTGCATCTCGACCACGCTCTCGGAGCCGCCGGCGCGATGCAGGCGGTCGATGTTCTGGGTGATGACGCCGGCGAGCAGGCCACGGCGCTCGAGCTCGGCCAGCGCTTCGTGACCCCGATTCGGACGTTTGTCGCCGAGCGTGCTGAAGCGCGGCCGGTAGTAGGACCAGAAGCGTTCCGGGTCGCGTTCGAAGACGTCGATGTGGGCGACCTCCATCGGGTCGACCTTGGCCCAGAGACCGG
The DNA here is from genome assembly GCA_035509895.1 of Solirubrobacterales bacterium. Classification (GTDB taxonomy): domain Bacteria; phylum Actinomycetota; class Thermoleophilia; order Solirubrobacterales; family 70-9; genus VAYN01. Next base: position 46,540 of record DATKIA010000080.1, on the reverse strand, counting down.
TCTCCGGGGTGCGGAAGTCGGGGATCCCGGATGGAACCGAGATCCCCGCCCCGGTCAGGGCGACGGTGCAGCGCGACTCGCGGAGGAGCTCCGCCAGCAGGCGGATCGGCGATTCGCCCTTTCCGAGACCAGCCTCCACGGCCCGATCTTGCCAAACCGCAGCCGGACTCCGGCGCTCCTCTCAGCGCAGGCGCCAGATCGAGTTGCGGTCGTTGAGCGCCTCCCGGGCCGGGTCTGAGATCCGCGGATGGTCGGCGGTCGCCGCCTCGCCCCACCAGTACGCGGCTTCGCCGTCGTCGCCCGCTTCCCAATGGATCCGCCCCAGATTGAAGGCGGCGTAAGGCGCCCATTCACGATCGTCCCCCCTGGCGACCATGTCCAGGACCGCAATCGCCTCGCGGGACTTCTTCAGTTTCCACCTGACGCAGCCAAGCTTGAACAGGGAGTAGGGATGCGATTCGGTTTCGCCGCTTCGCGCGGCCTGCTCGAAAGCCCGCTCCGCCTCGGCGAGATCCGACGAGATGCCGGGCTCCATCCTGTCCTCCCAGAGCCGGCCGAGGCCGGTCCAGGCCCAGGCGGACCCCGGCCGCCCCGATTCCGCCGCCGTCCTCCACATCCGGGCGGCGGTCTCGACTTCGTGCCCGCCGATCAGCGGACCGCGGGCGCCTGACAGCGGGCCCGAGCTCGTGAACTCGAGCTCCGCCAAGAGCCGTCCGTACTGGATGACGGCCGCGCCGGCGATCGCCGCGTCGTCGCTGGTCGCCGCGAACTCCCACTCGCGGGCGGCCTTCTTCAGCTCTCCCTGGTCGTAGAGGATCTCGCCCAAGAGCAGCGCGGCGCCCTGGTGGTTCGCCTGCGCCGCCTCGTTGAGATGCCGCCTGGCCGCGGTCAGCTCACCCTTGTCGTAGAGGTTGCGCCCGCGCCGGAAGGCCGCCTCGGCGACGTCGAGCGCGGGCGCGGGCTGCCGGGTCTCAGAAGCGGAGCGCGCGTGCTTGCCGATGTCCTCCCACAGCTTCGGGACGATCGCGCCGGGCGCCGCATCGCTGACTTCGAGGAAGACCTTGTCGGCGAGGACCTCCGGCATCTCCACGTTCCCGAGGCGGAGCGGCAGGACCCGCCGAACCCCAAAGCGCTGCTCGATCTCGCGGGTCACCGCCAGGCCCAGCTCGCGCTGGCACCAGGACGAACCGACCGAGTTCGTCGAGATCAGCGCGATGACGAAGTCGACTTCGGAGATCGCGCCGGCCAACCTCCCGATCAGCGAGTCGCCAACGCTCAGCTCGCCCTGGTCGATCCAGACCTCGCAGCCGCGCTTCTGCAGCCCGAAGGCGATCTCGTGAGCCGCCGCCCGATCGGCGTGGGCGTAGGAGATGAACGCGGTCGGCGACTCGCCTCGATCGGTCGGCACGAGGATCCCGGGACGAGGACGATCCGGCTAGCGCTTGCTCTCGAACACCATGTAGAGCGTCTCGACCGTGTTCTGGCCCATGCACCCGCTCCGCTCGCTGACCCCGAAGACGGAGTGAAACTGCCATCCCTGCTGCTCGTGACTGTTCATGTTCTCGATCAGCTGGGCGCGCGTCTTCTCATTGAAGACCCGGCCGATGCTCACCACTTGGTACGGCAACGTCAACCCCCTCTGGATAGTCGATGCACCCTTCGTTCTCAGGGATGCAACGCCGCAGCCGCCTCCAGGCGGCGAGCGATCCGGGGACGATGCCCTGGCGTGCGATCGCGAGCTCGGCATATCTGGAGCAGCTCGGCTCCAGCAGGCAGCGACGGCTCGACCGCGGTGCGATCCAGCGTTGATAGGCACGAATCGCTGCCAGCGCCAAGCGCCGTCCGGCCCCCAGCGAGGATGCCGGCGGCAACTCGGCGGCGAGCGCCTGCCGCGGCCGCCGTTCCCTCACCATCCGCCGCAGCTCCCGCCGCGAGGGCAGCCGGTCTGCCTCGATGATCAGCGGAACACCAGGCTCTTCGCGTCGCTGCGCGCCTCCCATGAGGCGGCGCAGCTTATTGAATTTCTCGACTAATATGTTCGCTCTGAATAAACGCTTTAGTTCTTTGTGAAGCGCTACTTGCCGCTCCATTTCGGCGTCCGCTTGACGAGGAAGGCGCCGATGCCCTCCTTCGCGTCCTCGCTGTTGAAGGCGGTGGCGAAGCCCTGCTTCTCGGCCTCGATGCCCTCGTCGAGGTCGCCCTTGTGCGAGACCTCCTTGATCTGGCCGACGGCGATCGGCGCCTGGCCGGCGAGCTTGCGGGCCCACATCAGCGCCGTCTCCAGCAGCTCCTGGTCGGGCACGACGCGGTTGACGAGACCGAGTTCGAGCGCCTCCTCGGAGAGGATCGCGTCGCCGACCAGGTTCATCTCCAGCGCCCGGTTCGGGCCGACCAGCCGCGGCAGCCGCTGGGTGCCGCCGAAGCCGGGGATGATCCCGAGCTTGATCTCGGGCTGGCCGAAGACGGCGGCCTCGGCGGCGATCCGCACGTCGCAGGCCATCGCCAGCTCGCAGCCGCCGCCAAAGGCAATCGAGTTGACGGCGGCGATCGTGGCCACCGGCGCCGTCCCGAGATCCCGCAGCAGCGCGTGGCCGGCGTGGATCAGCTCCTCGCCCGCCGCCTCGTCCATCGCGGTGAAGGCCTTGATGTCGGCGCCGGCCGAGAAGACGACCGGGACCGAGGAGGCGATCACCATCGCCTGGACGCCGTCGGCGGCCTTGACCCGCTCCCAGACCGTGCCGAGGTCGCGGATCACGTCCGGCGAAACGGCGTTCATCGGCAGGTTCGCGAGCCAGGCGATCGCGACGCCGCCACGGGTCTCGAGCTTGACCGTCTCCGCCTGCTCGCCCTCGTCGGGCTGCGGGTAGGGGTAGAAGCCCTGCCCCGACTCGAGCCCGAGCCGGCCCTGGGCGACGAGCCGCTTGAGGAGCACCGGCGGCGTGAAGCGCTCGCCGTATTTCTCCTCCAGGCTCTCGATCTTCTCGAGCGTCTTGCCGAGACCTTCGACGTCGGCTTTCCAGAACGGCGGCAGCAGGCCGCGGCGCGGGTCGAGGCCGGCGCCGGCCATCATCCCGAGGTCGACGTCGCGGACCGAGGTGATCCCCTCCTCGACCAGCAGGCAGGCCTCGATCAGGGCGCGGCAGGTGAACATCGCGACCAGCTCCTCGGCGTCGGGCTCGGCCTCGCCGGGGATCGTCTGGACGCCATCCTTGAAGAAGCCCTCGCCGCCGCTCTTGGCGCCGAGTTTGCCTTCGCCGACCAGGCCGCGCAGGCCCTCGTGGACGTAGAAGCTCTCGCCGTAGGAGTGGTTCAGGTGCTCGGCGACGTGGAAGACGGTGTCGAGGCCGAGCAGGTCGGTGAGGAAGAACGGGCCCATCGGCGCCACCTGGGCGGCGGCGATCGCCTCGTCGATCTTCTGCAGCGACAGCCCCTGCTCTTCCTGCGCGCGCCAGATCTCGCCGATCGTCGCCATCAGGATCCGGTTGACGACGAAGCCGGGGATCTCGCCGCAGACGATCGGTTGCTTCTTGATCGCCTGGGCGAAGTTGTAGGCGGCGGTGGCGGTCTCCTGCGAGGTGTCCTCGCCGACGATCACCTCGACCAGCGGCATCACCGAGGCCGGGTAGAAGAAATGGAAGCCGACGACCTTGTCGGCGCGCAGCGTCGTTTCCCCCATCTCGGTGATCGAAAGTGCGGAGGTGTTGGAGGCGAGGATCGCGTGGCCGGGCGTGGCGGCGTCGAGCTCGCGGAAGACCGCCTGCTTGATCTCCATCTTCTCCGGCACCGCCTCGATCACGAAGTCGACGTCGCCGAACTCCTCGTAGGAGGTCGTGCCGGTGACGTTGCCCATCACTTCGGCGAGGCGCGCGTCGGCCTGCTCCTGGGTCAGCTTCTCCTTCTTGACCAGGCGTGCGAGCTGGCCCTCGGTGACGGCTTTTGCCTTCTCTAGAGCGGCATCGACGAACTTCTGGTCGATGTCCTTGACGACGACGGGGATGTCGGCGGCGGCGATCGCCTGTGCGATCTCCCCGCCCATCGTGCCGCCGCCGACGACGGCGGCCTTGGAAACGAACATGCGGTGTGGATCCTCCCGGTTCTTGGCTTGGCTCTGCGGCGGGCGCCGCGCGGCCAAGGAGGCTATCGGGGACCCGCAGCGGCGCGCATCGGCGCCATCCCGACCCACGATCCCACTCCAGTTGGGATAAGCGGCGGCGGGCAACACTGTACGGCGGGACAAACCCCCGCTTTGGCGCGGGCGGCTAGGCTTTTTTGGCTCTTAATCAAGGACGGAAGGGAAAGGGACCAGTAAAGCGATGACTCGTATCCGCCAGCAGAACGTGACCGCGGCTCAGTGGAGCTCCAACGGGGAGGCCCTCGGGGCGATCGACCTGACTCTGCCCGAGAACGCGATCTTCGGCGCCAACGTCTTCGGCGTTGACGTCCAGCAGGAGCGGCTGCCGGCCGACGTCTTCGAGAAACTGCAGGCGACGGTCGGCGGCGGCGAGGCGCTCGACCCGAGCCTGGCCGACGCTGTTGCCGAGGCGATGATGGCCTGGGCCCTGGAGCGGGGCGCGACCCACTACACGCACATGTTCCAGCCGCTGACCGGCTCGACCGCGGAGAAGCACGACTCCTTCTTCGAGCCTTCCGGCGACGGCAAGCTGATCGCCGACTTCTCCGGCAAGGAGCTGATCCAGGGCGAGCCCGACGCCTCCTCGTTCCCGACCGGCGGCGTCCGCGCCACCTTCGAGGCCCGCGGCTACACCGCCTGGGACCCGACCAGCCCCGCCTTCATCCTCGAGAACCCGAACGGGGCGCTGCTCTGCATCCCGACCGCCTTCGCCTCCTGGACCGGCGAGGCGCTCGACGCGAAGATCCCGCTGCTGCGCTCGATGGACGCGCTCTCGCGCTCGGCCGTGAAGGCGCTGCGGCTGCTTGGCGACGAGGAGACGCAGCGCGTCTTCACCACCGTCGGGCCCGAGCAGGAGTACTTCCTGATCGACGAGCAGTACTTCTTCGAGCGGCCCGACCTGATCGCCACCGGCCGCACCCTGTTCGGCGCCAAGCCGCCGAAGGGGCACGAGCTCGACGATCACTACTTCGGCTCGATCCCGGAGCGGGTGCTCGCCTTCATGATGGAGTCCGAACAGGAGATGCGGGACCTCGGGATCCCGGTCAAGACCCGCCACAACGAGGTCGCGCCGGCGCAGTACGAGATCGCGCCGATCTTCGAGAACTCGAACGTCGGCTCCGACCATCAGCAGCTGCTGATGCAGACGCTGGAAAGCGTCGCCCGCCGCTACGGCCTCGTCTGCCTCCTGCACGAGAAGCCGTTCGCCGGCGTCAACGGCTCCGGCAAGCACAACAACTGGTCGATGGGGACCGACAGCGGCAGCAACCTGCTCAACCCAGGCGACACGCCCGAGGACAACATCCACTTCCTGTTCTTCTGCACGGCGGTGATCCAGGCGGTGAACAAGCACCAGGGCCTGCTGCGGGCCTCGGTCGCCAATATCGGCCAGGACCACCGGCTCGGCGCCAACGAGGCGCCGCCGGCGATCATCTCGATTTTCCTCGGCGCCGAACTGGAAAAAGTGTTCGAGGCGATCGCCAGCGGCGAAGGCGACCCCAACACGCCGGCCTCGGTCCTCGACCTTGGCACCACGGTGCTGCCGCCGCTGCCGCTCGACGGCGGCGACCGCAACCGGACCTCGCCGTTCGCCTTCACCGGCAACAAATTCGAGTTCCGGGCGCTGGGATCGAGCATGTCGCTCGCCTTCCCGAACACGGTCCTCAACACGATCGCCGCCGAGGCGATCGACGACCTCGCCGGCAAGCTCGAGCAGAAGCTGAGCGCCGGGACGACGATGCCGCAGGCGGTGATGGAGGTCGTCAAAGACTCCTACCTCGCCAACAAAGCGGTCTGCTTCAGCGGCGACAACTACTCCGAGGAGTGGCACGCCGAGGCTGAGACCCGCGGCCTGAAGAACCTGAAGACGACGCCCGACGCGCTGCCGGAGGTGATCTCCGACCAGACGGTCGCCGCCTTCGAGAACTACAGCGTCCTCAGCAAGCGCGAGCTCGAGTCGCGCTTCGAGGTCTGGGTCGAGCAGTACGCGATCCGGGCCAACATCGAGGCCGAGACCGCGCACTCGATCGCGAAGACGATGATCCTGCCGGCGGCGCTGCGCTACCTGGCTGTGATCAACGCCTCCGGCGTCGCCGAGGGCGTGGCCGGCGAGGTCCGTGAGAGCCTCGAGGCGATGGGCAAGGCCCTGCTGAAACTGGAGGAAGCGAACGAGGACCCCGGCCTCGACGGGCTCGACTTCGCGATCTACACCCGCGACAACCAGCTGGCGGCGATGAACGACGTCCGCGCCGCCGCCGACAAGCTGGAGAAGGTCGTCGCCGACGACCTCTGGCCGCTGCCGAAGTACGAGGAGATGCTGTTCATCAAGTAGGGATGCGAGGGGGCGCCGGCTACGGCGCCCCCTTCCCTACTCCTCCTCGTCGTCGTCCTCGTCGTCAGGGCTGTCTCTGACGGCAAGGAAGATGATGAAGAAGATCCCGAGCCCGCCGAGGATCGGGATCAGGCCGCCGGCGACGGCCCAGGCCGACTCGAGGGCGAGGGGGATCACGGCGCCGGCGGCAGCCCGGGGCCGCCCCGCAGCGGGTTGAGGTCGGCGAGCAGCTCCAGCAGCTGCGGCTGCGGCTCCTCGCTGTCGATCACGACCGCGGTGCCGGGCCAGGCGTAGTGCAGGTAGCGGGCGTAGGCCTGGCGCGAGCCGAGGTCGGGCTCGTAGATCCAGGAGCCGGTGTTCCAGAAGCGAGTGGTCAGGCCGGCGCGGCAGCGGACGTCGGCGAGCGGCTGGTGGGTGTGGGCGAAGACGATCGTCCCCGCCTGCTCGTCCCAGCCGAGGTTCTCGACCACCTGGGCGAAGGCGTCGAGCGCGTGCTCGGAGGGATCGCTGCGCGAGATCACGGTCGGCTCCGGATACAGCGGGCGTGAGAACGGAGGCCCTTGCAGCGGCTGCTCGCGTGCCTGGCGTTCCGCCTCTTCGCGGACCACCTGGTCGAAGTGCTCGGCGCTCGGCAGCGGGCCGGCCTCACTGCCGCTGCCGTCGCGGTCGCGCAGCCGCGCCGCCAGCTCCTCGGCCCCGCGGACCGGCGCCCCCAACCTTGAGACGACCCGTCCCGCCCGCTGCGCGCTGCGGAAGACGTTCTGCTGGGCATGGGTTCCGTGCGGCATCTGGGCGGCGATGTAGAGCCACTCGGTCAGCAGCGTGATCACCGACTCGTAGTCCTCGATGCACTTCGGCTCCTCCGGACCGCCGGCGGCGATCGCCCACAGGGTCCGGGTCAGCAGGCGGTCGGCGCGGGAGCCGCTGAGCCGGGCATGGGGATCGAGGTAGTGCCCGTGGGTGCAGAGGACGTCGCCGTAGCGGTACGTCGGGTAGGCGATCTCGACCTCGAGCGAGGGCAGCCGGCGTTCGAGGAAGGCCTGAAAGAACTTCGGGCCAGGCCGGGTCCCATTCGGCGCCGCGCCCGCGGCCAGCCTCGCCTCGAGTCGGTCCTCTTCGTCGCGATGGACCAGGTGGTGGTCGTGATTGCCGGCGAGGAAGACGAGCCGCTTGCCGCCGAGCTTGGACTCGATCAGGTCGAGCAGGCCGCCGGCGGCGTCGACCGCGTCGTCGACCGAGCCGAAGAGGAAGTCGAAGAGGTCGCCGAGGAAGATCAGCTCGTCGACGTCGTCAAGGGCCGGCGCCAGCCGCTCGAGGAAGAACTCCTCGGCCAGCAGGTCCCGCCCGGTCCAGGCGCCGAAGTGGGTGTCGGAGATGACCAGCGCGCGCGGCATCGCGCCGTATCTTCACCGATGGCGGACGTGGGGCTGCGTCTTCCAGAGGCTGATGCGCTTGGAGACGGTCAGCGGCAGCTGGCGTTCTTCGTTGTAGGAGATGGTCAGGGTGACCGCCGCCTTGCCCTTGTTGCGCAGCTGCGTGCGCAGCCGCTTCGCCACCTTGCCCGTCTTGCCGGGCCAGACCTTCAGCCGCCAGCGGAACGAGCCCTGCAGGTACGGCGGCGGGTTGCCCTTCAGCACCTTCCAGCCGAGCTGCGGCGAGGTCACCGAGAGATCGCCCCGCGCCGGCACGGAGACGTCGAGGGTGGCGACGCCGGTGCGGAGGTTGTGGCGGAGCTGCCCGAAATGGATCGCGCGCGAGGGCAGGGGCAGCGGCACCGGGGTCGGTCGCGCGTCGACGGCGATGCCGCCGAGGTCGAACGAGTTGGTCGTGATCCAGGAGCCGTTGGCGCCGCTGCCGTCGATGCCGGCGCGGCCGATCGTCGAGTAGACCATGCCTTCGTGCCATTCGGTCCAATAGACGTGGCTGGCGTCGACGGCGACGCTGCCGACGTGGCCGGGCAGGCCGGTGATGAAGGCCGAGTTCCGTTCGGAGCCGTCGAGGCGGGCGCGACCGATCGCGCCGTGGTTATCGGGAGTAAGGGTGCTCCAGTAGACGTAGTTCGAGTCGACGGCAATCCCGCAGCCGCCGGGCGCGGTTGCAAGGAAGCTGCGCTGCGGTTCGGAGCCGTCGAGGTTGGAACGGCCGACCGACCGAAAGTCCACCCAGTAGAGGTGGCCACCGCCGACTGCGGTGGCGCAGGGATGGTCGAGGCCGGTCACGAGACCGATTTCGAGGCCGTGGCCTTCCAGCTTGGAGCGGACGAGTTCGCCCGATTCCCTGTTCGCCCAATAGAGGTTGGTCGGGTCGGCGGAGATGCCGCACTGCATCCCGGGACTGGGCAGGATCGTCGCCGGCGCCGCCGGGCCTTCGAGATTGACCCTGCCGAGCCCGAGCGCACCCGACCAGTAGAGGTAGGTGGGCGTCACAGCGACACCACAGGTGGCGCCGGCATTACCAGGAACCAGGCCGGTTTTCAGGTATTCGAAGTTGGGTTCACTGCCGTCGAGGTTGGCGGCTCCGAGCGACCCCTGACCCCAGTAGATCGCCGCCGTCGCCGTGCTCGCCGCCAGCGCCAGCGCCACGCAGCAGGCGACGGCGAGCAGCGTCGCGAAGGTCAGCTTCCCCTTTTTACTCCCCCTGGCCAGAAGGGAAATTCTAGCCGCGCGAGTCGACTCGCATCTCGAGCCCTCCCTTGGGTGAGAGCGTCGGCATCTGCCGCACCGTCATCGTCCGCCCGGGCAGGGCGCCGAGGCGCCGGCGCTGCAGCAGCATCGTCGCCACCAGCTTCACCTCGGTCTGGCCGAAGCGCTTGCCGATGCAGATCCGCTGGCCGCCGCCGAAGGGGACGTAGGCGCCGCGCGGCAGCGCCGCCTTGCGCTCGCGGGTGAAGCGCTCGGGGATGAAGGCCTCGGGGTCGGGGAAGACCTCGGGGATCCGGTGGCTGGCCCAGGAGACGTAGTTGACGTAGGCGCCGCGGGGCACCGTGCAGCCGCCGAACTCGAACTCGCGGACGGCGCGGCGCGGCCCAATCCAGGCCGGCGGGTAGAGGCGCAGGACCTCGTCGAGGACCATGTCGAGGTAGGGCATCTCGCGCTCGAGCTGGTCGATCGTCGGCGTCGCGCCGCCGAGCACACGGGCCTCCTCCTCGGCGAGCTTCTCGACCACGTCGGGGTGGCGCGCGAGCTCGTGCATCATGAAGGTCAGGGTCGAGGTCGAGGTGTCGTGACCGGCGAACATCAGGGTCATCACCTGGTCGCGGATCTCGCGGTCGGTGAAGGCCTCGCCGCTCTCGCCGCGAACGTCGACGAGAAGGCTGAGGATGTCGTGGCGGCCGGGATCCGGGTTGGCGCGGCAGCGGTTGATCTCGGCGAAGACGATCTCGTCGAGGACCCGGCGCGAGGCGAGCAGCTTGCTCCACGGAGAACGGGGACCGCGCACCAGCCGCCACTGGAAGTCGATCCCGTAGTAACCGAGCGCGCGCTCGAAGTGATGGGCCGCGGCGGCGCCCTTGCCGGCCTCGTCGGGGTCGAGGCCGAGCAGAGCTCGCATCGCGATCCGCATCGCCAGGTTGCGCATCCAGTCGTAGACGTCGGCGACCGTTCCCGGCCGCAGGCGCTCGATCTCCTGCGCGGCCTCGATCTCCATCGCTGCAACGGCGGCGGAGACCTGCTCCCGATGAAAGGCCGGCATCATGATCGCCCGCGCCCGGTCGTGGAAATCGTCGTCGACGGTCAGCAGGCCGTCGCCGAGCAGCGGGATCAGGTCGCCGAAGCTCGACTCGCGCCAGTGGAAGTTCTCCGGGTGCCCGACGGTGACGAAATGGTTGGCCTCGGGACCGAGCATGAAGATGACCCGCGAATGCAGGAGCCGCATGCTGAAGATCGGACCGAACTCTTCGTAGGCACCGAGCAGCAACGGCAGCGGGTCGTGGGCGACCTGGTGGGTGCGGGCGAGGCTGAAGTCGGTGGGCCCCGGGGGGAACTTTCCCCTCCCCCGCCACTCGTCGACGAAGTCACCGGCGACCCGCCGCAGCGGATTCGCCGACATCTGCGGCGGCCGCGCCACCGGCCCCGTCTTGTCGAGCGTCGCCATCGCCGCCGATCATAACTGGCTGGTTAGCCAGTTCTCGCCGCTCGTCGTCTCATGCCGCCTATCGCCGGCTGAATACATCGAGCGGCGCTGAGGGCGTCAGCGAACCTGGCAGTTGCGCGTCAGGGTCGAGGTGAGGGTGCGACCGCCGATGAAGCCGAAGCTGGCGCGGGCAAAGCGAAAGGGGGCGCCGGGGAAGCCCGGCGGCGCCGGGCAGCCGGCGCTGAGGTAGCTGCGAGTGGCGCCGCGGTAGGTGAAGCTGCGACCGAGGTTCAGCGAGAGCCCGGTGACGTAGCCCGAGCTCCCGACCACGTCCGGCAAAGCCGCCTCGAGGACCGTGCCGAAGTCACCGTGTCCTGGCCTGATCACGAAGGGCACGGTGTAGGAGGTCGGTGCCGGTTGGGTGCCGTAGACGTGGGCGAGGATCGCCGGGGTGCCCTGGTAGCGGCCGTTGAAGGCGTAGACCTTCCCACGCGAGGGAAACGGGGCCTGTTCGGTGACCTGAACCTGGGCCGAGAACCGGCCTTCGCCGACCAGCGAGTCGCGGCAGGCGGCCAGGGCGTCCGCGGTCGTGGTCGGCTGGATGTCCCTGATATGGCAGACCGGCAGGCCGGCCGGATCGAAGTGGCCGTGGCGGTTGATCGCGATTTCCATTCGCCGCAGTTGCGGCAGCGTCGTCCCGTCGACGGCGACGATTTTCGCCGAGACCGAGACCCGCACCGGGGCCAGCCCCTGCCGGGGCAGCCGACTGGGCGACAGCTCACCGTTGAAGCTAACCCGCACCTTGTCGCGCTGGATCACCTCAGCGCTGGCCAGCGCCGCCAGCGCAGCGACCGCCACAACAAGGACCGCAGCAAGGATGGTGGCTTTTGCCCTGCCTGAGATCATCGCTCACCTACCTCCTGTTTTTCCCGGAGCGGGCGGTGTTGTGCTTGGCGCAGTCGACCTTCAGCGGCACCCGCAGCGACTTGATCGCGTTGTTCTGGCCGGTGAACCTGGCGCTGGCGACCTGCGAGTTCTCACAGGTGTTGGTGGCGTTGGCGATGATCCCTTTCTTCGGGCCGCCGCGCAGCGACATCGTGAAGCTGGTGACCGGGGCGTCGGGGAGGAGTTCGAAGCGGGCACGGAGGCCGCCCTTGTGGGAGTCGATCCTGCCGACCACGTCGATTTCGACCCCGCGGCCGGAGATCGCCGCGACCAGATCGGGCAGCGAGTGCTGGCCGTTGTTGGAGCGCAGGTAAACCGGTCCGCTCAGCGGCGCGTCGAGCAGGGGCGTGGTCGCCGTCGCCCTGCCGTAGATCGAGCCCGGCGGGCAGGCGTGGGCGGCGAACTGCACCGCCGTGCAGACGCTTTCCAGGTGTTCCTGGGCGAGGAAGAGCTTCGGCGGCAGCTGGACCATGGCGGCGGCGAGGTTGGTGTCGCCCGTTCTCGGCCTCAGCGTCGCCCGCAGCGCCGGGAAGTTGCCCTGGCGGTGGCCGCCGCGCAGAGCCAGCGCCAGCCGGGGCGCGAAGCCGAGCGCCGAGCAGTTGGTCGCCTGGAAGGGCGAGTCGGACCGGGCGCTGGTGTCGTCGGAGGGGTCGGAGAAGAGCCGGCCGGAGCCGGCGAGGGTCGAGCTCAGCGAGAATGGGTCGCAGGAGGTCGGGTTGAGAGTGAAGCGGGGACGGTCGACGTAGATGCGGATGTCGCGCAGCCGCAGCGGCAGCCCGTCGAGGATGTGGGGAATCGGGTCCGAGCCGGCGGAGTCGATCGCGACCTGGGCGGTCTGGCGATCGACCCGGATCGCCGAGCGGACGACCACGGTGCCGAGGTCGAAGGGCCCGACCTTGGCCGAGTCGATCGCCACCACCGAGAGCGGCGAGCCGTTGTAGGGGCCGGCGAGGTAGAGCGTGCCGGGCGCGTAGGCGAGGGTCGAGCCGAAGCCGTAGCCGGTCACGGTGCGGCCGATCTGGCTGGCCGGCGGGCAAGCCGGGGCGAGCGCCGAGGAGGCGCCGCTCTGGCGCTTTGCCGCCTCGATCGCAGCCTCGGGGCAGAAGGGGACGCCGCTGAGGTTGCCAAGCAGCCCGCGCGGCAAGGTCGCCGAGTAGGAGGTGATCTCCTGTTCGCCGTCGCTGCGGCTCAGGTGCAGGTACATGGGGGAATAGGAGGAGGCGTTGGAGTTCAGCGTCCCGGCGCTCATCCCCGGGCTGAACGCGGCGAGCCCCTGCGGGCAGGGACCGCCGCCGACCCCGGCCGAGAGCGTGAAGGCAGAGGTCTGACGCAGGACGAGGCCGGGGTCCTGCCAGGGGCTGGTCTCGATCTCGGTCGCGTGGGTCCCGCACTCCGCCGGGGTGGCGAGCGGGCTGCGCTGGCCTTCGCGGAAGTGGACCTCGAAGTGTGAGTAGGGGAGCTGCGGCAGATCGTCGAAGGTCGTCGTCAGCCGCCCGCTCGCCGGGTCCGAATCAACCCGCCCGGCGACCTTGACGAGGATCCCGCGCTCGGGCGCCTTCGCGACCATATATAGAGCGAGCAGGCTGCCGAAGCGGTTCTCGAGCGGGGTGGCGAAGAACAGCGAGCCTTCGATCTGGCCTTCGACCAGCGGGCTTTCGATCGTCAGCTCCCCCACTTTGGACGCGTTGGGACAGCCCGCTCCCGGCGCCGAGTCGACCGTCTCGGCCGCGAACTGCGACTCGCTGCAGGTGCCGAGCCCGGCGGCGACCGAGGGGTTGATCGTCATCCCTTCGGGCAGGGTGACCACGGCCCGCTTCGCCTGCGAGGAGGCGCGGGCGAGCGGGTCGAGCAGCGCCGCGCTGCTGCCGTCGAGGCTGAACGCATAGCCGCTCGGCGAACTGGTGCGCGCGGTCGACGGCGTCCCCCGCGGGACCGGGTCGAAGGGCAGGCCGTCGCATTCGGTGAGCGCAGCGCCGCTGGTCCACTCCCGCGCCACCGGCGCCGGCTGCTGCCAGGAGTCGGCGCTGAGGTGGAAGGAGAGCGGCGCCGTGCAGGCGGTCGGCAGGGTCAGGTAGGCCTCGGTGGCGTGCGGCGGGTTCAGCGCGGAGACCGGGCATTCGGCGTGGCCGACCGCGGGTTCGGTCTCGTTCAGGCAGTTGCCGCGCTGGCCATCGTGGCCGCTCGACCAGGGCGTTCCCCAGATTTCGAGCCGCAGGCCGGAGACGTTTAGCTGCTGGGAGAAGTCGCGCAGCCCCAGGGTGAGGCCGTATTCGCTGCCCGCTTCGCGGACGTGGGGGGTGATCGTGATCGGCTCGCCGTAGGGGGAGAAGCCGAAGCGCGACGGCGCGCCCGGCGGCGGCGCGAGGTTGAAGACGCCGAAGCTCCTGGTTTCGCCGCCGCCGTGGGAGCTCTCAAGGGTGACGATGCCGATCTGGGCGGTGCCCGAGCAGCTCTCCCCGGAGAGGCTCGTTTCGAAGGGGGAGGTGCGCGGGGTCGCGAACTGGGCGGCGCCGCAGCGCGGCAGCGCCGTCGGGTTTTCGATCAGCCCCGGCGGCAGGTCCAGGGTCAGGTCGCGCAGGTCGCCGTCGGAGAAGGCGCCCGCTTTGTTGAGGTGGATCTCGGTCACGAGCGAGTAGGGATGGGAGCCGGCAAGCGTCGCCGGCGCTCCCCCGGCGTCGGCGGTCGCGGTGGCGCTGAAGCCCGCTTCGCCAGGCAGGAAGCCGAAGTCCGCGCGGGCGGCGCCCGGGACGAGGGCGAGGAGGAAGGCGCCGAGCAGCAGCGCGAGCCGGACCCGGCCGATGCCCCTCATCGCCTGCTTCCCTGCTTCCTGGCCCGGTGGGGGCGCTTTTTCACGCACTTGCCGGCGCGCTTGACCTGGCCCTTCTTGCAGTGGCGCGGCTTGGCCGCGGGCGGCAGGTTGCCGGAGCGCTTCGCGCGCAGGCTGGCGAGAGCGGGGTCCTCGGGTGCGGGCGGCAGCGGCTGGCAGGCGTCGCCGAAGCAGGGGATCGCCGGATCGGTGGTCGGGAAGCCGCCGCCGACGCGGGCGTCGTAGACGTCGACCGAGCCGCGATCGGAGGGGACGAGCGAGCCGTCGGTGAGGAAGAAGGCGTCGGCGCCGTCGCCCGAGGCGTCGAGGAAGCTGGCGCCGCCTTCGGCGCGACCGCTGGAGATCAGCTTGACGCAGCCGACCGGCTTTGAGCAGGCGCCGGTTCCCTGCGCCTCCCACTGGTAGACGTCGCGATCGTGGTTGGTGTCCTGGGGGACGAGCGCGTCGAAGCTGTCGAAGAAGACGTGCCTGGAGTCGGCCGAGAGCAGGCGCGGCTTGTAGACGTGGGGCGCGTTCAGGCCCTGGCCGTTGGCGCTGGCGCCGGGCAGCGAGGCGGCGCCGATCGGTCTCTCCCCCGAGGGGTTGCAGGAGACGCAGAGGATGCCGGCGCCAGCGGTGCCCGGCGCGGTGAAGAGGTAGGCCTCCGGCTGGGGCTCGTCGTCGCCGAGGCTGCGGTTGTCGTACGGCGTCAGTTCGGCCGTGGAGAGGAAGAGCAGGTGGCGCCCGTCGGCGCTGAGGCGGGCGTTGCCGGTGGTCGGCGGCGTGCTCGCGGGGTCGATCTCGGGCGCGACCGGGGTGGTCGTCGTGCCGTTGCGGTTGAGGAAGAGGCCGGCGGCGGTGCGGTAGTAGAGGAAGGCGCCGTCTTCGGAGGCGCCGAGGACGCCGAGGACCCCCGCGCCCGGCGTCAGGTCGGTGGCGATGCCGGTGGCGGCGGCGTAGCGGTAGAGGTGGCCCGCTTTGGTGAAGAAGGCGAGCGAGCCGTCGGCGCCGGCGGTCTCGAAGGTCCCCCCTCCCCCCTGCGCGGCGTCGACCTGTCTGGTGACCGCGCCTTCGCGCAGGTAGAGGTTCACCGCGCCGGGCGACGGTTCGGCGCTGAAGTAGACGCGGCTGCCATCGGCGGATAACGCCCGGCCCTGGGCCGCGAGGGTGGCGCCGGGCGCCGAGTTGACCAGCGTCAGCGTCGAGCCGGTCTTCTCGTAGAGGTTCTGCTTGGCCGGATCGCATTCGCCTTCTGCTCCGGGGACTTCGGTGGCGCCGGCGGTCAGCGCCGCGCAGGTCGAGAGGACCACGTGAGCGAGGTCGGGAGTAGCACCGGCGAAGGCGAGTTCGAAATGGGCGGAATCGAGCGCGAGACCGGCGAGGTCGGCGCCCTGCAGCAGCGCCCGGTAGGAACCGTCCGTGCCGGAGCGCAGGTAGTAGTTGCGGTAGCCCCCGGGTGCGCCCGAGCCCGGCAGCGGCGAGTTCGCGACCGGGCACTGGCTGGAGGCGGAGGTGCGACAGCGGCGGCCATTGGAGAGCAGGGCGCCGGCCAGGTCGGTGGAGAACAGCTGATAGGGCACGCCGGCGGTCGGCGCTTCGGGATAGCTGCCCGAGAGCGCCGGCGGGGTGACGTTGTCGGTTGCCCAGCCGCCGACTCCGCGGCTGGAGACGTACTGGCTGGCGCCGGGGGCGCCCTGCGCGCCGGCGAAGGATGAGGCCGAGGTGTAAGTGATCGCCCCGCCCTGGGCGGCTGCCTGGATCACGCCGCCGCCGAAGTTGGCGCCGGGTCCCTGGATCTCACCGCCGTTCTTGTCGAGCGGCGAGACCATCTCCCAGCCGCGGTTGTCGGGCAGGGTGAAGACGGGCGCTTCTTCGTCGGTGTTGAGCGCGCGCAGCGGGCCGACGGTGGTGGCGTTGCTGGTGGCGACGACGCGGAAGCGGTAGGCGGTGTCGGGCTGCAGGCCGCCGATGCGCTGCTGGACCAGCCCGGTGCCGATCCCGATCTGGAGCTGGGGAACTTTGGTTGCGCCGATGAAGCCTTTGGTCCGGTAGCTGGCTTCGCTGGTGTATTCGAAGAGGTAGGTGGTCGCGAGCCCCTGCGGGTCGATCTGGGCACGCAGGTTGGCAGAGCTGACGCCGACGGCGCTAGCCCAGGTACCGGTGACGATCGGCGCCGCCAGCGCCTGGGCCGCCCGAGCACCGGCACCAAGGGCGCAGAGACCTGCGAATACAACCGCCAGCAGACCAAGGCGAAGCCGAACGCGGCGTTCGCTCATCGCTCCGCGCTCCGGCTCTCGTGGCCGTTGCCCTTCGCGCAGTCGGTGCTCAATACGGGGTGCTGGTCGGCGGCCTTGGCGTTCTGGCCGTCGATCAAGGCCGTCGCCTTACCGGCGTGGGCGCAGAGGTTGCCGGCGTTGACGAGGAAGCCCTTCTTGCCGCCGGCAAGAGTCAGGGTGAACTTGGTGAACGGGGCGTCCGGGAGATCTTCGAAGTTGGCGCTGAGGACGCCGGCCTTGCTGACGGCGAGCTGGCCCGACACGACGACGTCGACTCGGCCGCGCAGGTCGGCTACGAGCTCGGGCAGCTTCTCGGCGCGGTCGCGGGACCGGCGCAGGTAGACGGGGCCCTTCAGGGGCTCGCCCAGCAGCGGCGTCACCGCTTCCGCCCTGCCGCGCACGCTCGCCGCCGGGCAAGCGCGGGCGGCGAAGCGCGCGGGGCTGCAGATCGCCCCTAGCCCCTTGCGATCGAGGCGCACCGAGCCCGGCAGGGTCAGCCCGAGCGCCGCGAGGTTGGCCTGGTTTCGCTTGCCGGGGAAGCCGACGCCGATGCTCAGGCCCGGATGGGCGTCGCGCCGGGTCGGCCCCTTCGCCGCGAGCGTCAGCTTCGGGGCGAAGGCGAGCCGGGCGCAGTCGCCGGCCTGGAAACGGATGCTCTGGGCGCCGCTGATCGCCAGTGGGTTGCAGGAGGTCGGGTTGCGGGTGAACTCGGCGGCGTCGAGATTCGCCCGCAGCGAGCGCAGGTCGAGCGGAATGCCCTGGACGACCGCCGGCAGCGGATCGGCGACGACGTGGACTCGGGTCGTCTCGGGATCCAGGTAGAGGGCGGCCCGCTGGACCACGGTGCCGAGGTCGAAGGGGCCGGCGAGCACCGGGACGACACTCGCCAGGCTCAGCGGCGCGCCCTTATAAGGACCGGCGAGGTAGATGCTGCCGGCGAGGTTGTAAGGGGTCGGGCCGGCTCCCGCGGCGACGTAGGCGCCGCCCAGGCGCGAGGCCGCCGGGCAGCTCGGGGCGGCCTGCTCGGCCGCGCCGGAGCGGGCCGCGGCGCTCGCCAGGGCGGCGTCGGGGCAGCTGGCGGTGGCGGCGAGCTTCGCCAGCAGGCCCTCGGGGAGGGTGGTGTCGATCGGGCTCAGCGGGCGGGCGCCGTCGGGGCGCGAGAGGCGCAGGACGAAGGGCGAGTAGGCGCCCGCCGCCGGGTCGACGGTGCCGGCTTCGAAGCTGGCGCTCACCGGCGCGGCGGCTTCGCTGGCCGGGCAACTGCCGCCCCCCGCGCCGGCAGCGATCGCGAAGGAGTCCCCGGGGCGGGCGACGGCGGTTTCGGGGGCGCCCCAGGGAGTGAGCTCGCTCTGGACCCCATAGCCGCCGCAGGCGTTCGGGGTCCGCAGCGGCGCCCCGGCGCCCTTGAAGAAATCCAGCCGCAGGTCTTCGAAGGGGAGCTGCGGGAGCTCGCCGATCGTCGCCGACAGCCGGCCGCTCTGCGGATCGGCCTCGACCCGGCCGGGCAGCTTCAGGACCAGGCCGGTGGCGGGGTCTTCGACGACCACGTAGAGCGCCAGCAACGAGCCGAAGGGGTTGTCGCGTGGGCTGGCCAGGTAGACACTGCCGAAGAGTGGATGGCCGATCGCCGCCGGAGAGTCGATCCGGGCCGTGCCGATCTTGGCGGCGTCGGGACAGGCAGCCGGGGAGGCGTTGAACTGCGGCGTGCCGGGGGCGATGCCGCCGAGGGTGGCGACGCTCAGCCCCCGCGGCGGCGGCGGGTCGGCGTGGGTGATCTGCACCCCCGCGCCGGCGCCGCTGAGCGAGGAGGTGGCGCTGATCGCCGGTTCGGTGCCGGTCAGGTCGCCGGCGAAGATCGCCCGGTAGGTGCGGGTCGTCTCTTCGAGGCCGCCACCGGAGACGAAGACGTTGCCGGGGAAGAGGTTGCCGCGCCCGAGCGC
Organism: Solirubrobacterales bacterium; assembly: GCA_035509895.1. Lineage (GTDB taxonomy): Bacteria > Actinomycetota > Thermoleophilia > Solirubrobacterales > 70-9 > VAYN01. The sequence goes on along the minus strand of DATKIA010000080.1, from coordinate 28,041 downwards.
GGGGATCGCCGCCAGCGCCTCCTCGACTTCATCGGCGCTGGCGTCGAAGGGCAGCGGCCCGGTGGTGGCGGCGCCGAAGTGCAGTTCGAAGCTGCCGCCTTCGCCGGTGACCGCGATCAGCTGGCTCGGGTCGTCGGAAACGCTGCCGGCGAACTGGGCGACGTTCGTCCCGCTCAGCGCCCCGGTGAAGCTGACGATCCAGCCGCCCTGGGCGGCGGCGAGGCTGACGTTGCCGGCCAGCCCCGGCAGGGTTTCGAGCGCCGCGGTGACCTGGGCGCGGGTTGCGGTGGCAAGGATCGGCGCCGTGCTGGTGCCGCCGTAGGAGACGGTGAAGGAGCGGGAGAACGTCACCGGCGGCAGGTCGTAGCGGAGGATCTGGCGCTCGCTGGCGACCCCGGCGTAGCCGATCTGCCCGAGGCTGCAGGCGCCGAGGCCGTTGGCGGCGGCGGGGTTGATCGCGAGCCCGGCCGGAAGCGCGACCCGAGCCGTTCGCAGGTGGGCGACGGCGCTGCCTTCGGCGTCCTGGTTCTGGGGCAGCTGCAGATGCACTTCGAGGCCCGAGGGCGAATCGGCGAGGTTGGTGGTCGGCTTGACCTCGAGCCTGGGGCTGAACTCGAGCTGGTCGCAGCCGCCCATCTGAGGCGCTTCGAAGGCCGCGGCGGAGGTGATCAGGCTCGGCTGTTGCCAGCTTCGCGCCTCCATCGTGCTCACCAACGGCCCGTCGCAGGAGCCCGGGTCGGAGAGCAGCGGCCGGTAGGGAAACGGTTCGGGATAGGGGCCCGGCGCCGGCAGCCCGGCGCCGGTGAAGCGCAGCCCGTCATGACCGGGGTCGGCGGGCACGCCCCAGATCGTCAGCGACGCGCCCAGCAGGCCGGCGTCCTCGTCGAGCCCGTGGACAGCAGCGCTGACACCGTAGTCGCCGCCGTTTCGGACCTGGAGATCGATGTCGAGAGCCTGGCCGTCCAGGCGCATTCCGAACTGCGCCGGCTCCCCGGCCGGCGGGGTCAGGTTGAAGACCGGGGCCAACCCCCCGCCCCCGCCGCTCAGAGTCGGATCGAAGACACCGACCTGGGTCGCGAGCGGGCAGGCCGCCGCGGCGAAGTCCTCCTGGCTGCAGCGAGGGAAGCTCGCCGCGTTGGCGACGATCCCGGCCGGCAGGTCGAAGCGCAGGTCCTCGAGGTCGCCTGCCGGGACGGCCGGGGAGCCGGGGTCGCCTTCGACGGCCGGGCTCTGGTTGACGGCGAGGCGAAGGAACAGTTCGAAGGGACGGCCGCCCGGCGCCGTCGCCGGGGAGTGATCGGAGTTCCGGACCGGGGTGAGGAAGGTGGGGATCTCCAGTTCGCGCGCCGCCGCGGGGGTCGCGCAGAGCCCGAGACAGAGGGCCGCGGTCGCCAGCACCCCGCCCAAGCCGCGGGCCGGCCATCCCGACCCGCCGAGCATCCTCATCTCCCCTTCCCGCGGCCGGCGGGAGCGTCGAAGCGCAGGACCAGGTCGGCCCGCGAGGCATCGCCGTTGGCGGCGATGAAGATCGCTTCGACCGCGCTGTGGAAGACCCCCTTGCGCCGGAGCTTTCGCTGCGCCGGCGGCGCCAAGACGAGGGCCAGCGGCAGCGAGCCAGCCGCCGAAACCGCCGTCTCGACGGCGACCAGGCCGTTGCCCGTAACCGTCAGCCTGCCCGCCGCCGGCACGATCGCCCGCAGCGGCGCCCTCGATCCCCTGACCTTGGTGGCGCCGAAGAGCCCGAGCGGCCCAGGAGCTTCGAAGCCGGCCGAGCCGGCGCCGGGCACGGTGGCGGGCACCGTCCCCGACCCGCGGCAGCCTTCCCCCTGGCATCCCGGCGGCGCTTCAGGCGGCGGCGCTTCGGCGGCGAGGCTGGGCCCAGCACCGAGGGCGAGAGCGACGACCGCCGCCGCCAGAAAGCACAGCCTGCTCATTTGGCGTGCTTCTTGCCGCCCTTCTTCTTGCAGGAGGTGGGGATCACCGGTTCGGTGTTGAAGACCCTGCCGTTCTGCGCGGTGAAGTTGGCGATCGCCTTGTGCGGGCTCTTGCAGAGGTTGGCGGAGTTGACCAGGAGCCCTTCCTTGCCGCCCTTGAGTTCGAGCACGAACTTGGAGACCGGCGCGTCGGGGACGTTGGCGAAGGTGGTCCTGATCCTCGAGACTTCCGAGCCCTTCTTCGTCACCGCGTCGACGAAGCCGACCAGGGTGACGTGGATCTGGCCGTTGAGATCGGCGACGATGTCGGGCAGTTCCCTTTCGCCACCGTTGGCGCGGAAGTAGACGTTGCCTTCCAGGGGCTGATCGAGCAGCGGGGTCCAGGCTTTGGCCTTGCCGAGGATCGAGATCTTCGGGCATTCCCCGGCCGCGAACTGGGGCCGCGTGCAGGGATTGCCGACGTGGTTTTGGTCGATGAACTCGCTCCTCGGCAGGATCACCTGCGCTTTGGCGATGTTGGCGTAGGCGCCCTTCGGATAGGTGAGGACCGATTTCAGGGCCGGGTGTTTGGTCCGCTTGGTCCCGCCCTTGAGACTGAGGGAGAAGCGCGGCTTGAAGCCGAGGTTCTTGCAGCCGGCGGCCTGGAAGTAATTGGTGGGGCTGGCGGTCGCTCCGTCGGTCGAGGTCACCTTGACGTCGATCGACTTCGCTTCGCAGGAGGTCGGGTTCAGGGTGAAGCTCGGCCGGTCGAGGTTGACGTCGATCGAGCGCAGCTTCAGCGGGATCCCGTCGAGGATCTTCGGGAAGGGATCGGAGACGACGTGGCCCTGGGCGGTTTCCGGGTCGATGAAGAGAGCGTTGCGGACGACCACCGAGCCGAGGTCGAAGGGACCGGCGACCGCCGGGGTGATCACCGCCACGCTCATCGGGGCGCCTTTGTAGGGGCCGGCGAGGTAGGCGGTGCCGTGGGCGTAGAACGGGTTGGTGCCTGGACCGGCGCCGACCGTTACCGAGCCGATGCGGGAGGCGGGGCAGGTCGGGTTGGTCTGCTCGGCTTTGCCGGCCCGGGTCGCCGCGGTCGCCAGAGCGGCGTCGGAGCAGTAGGGGACGCCGACGAACTTGGCGGCCAGGCCCTTGGGCAGGGTCGCCTCGAGCGAGCTGAATTCCTGTTCGCCGTCGTTGCGGGTCAGGTGCAGGACGAACGGGCTGGACGCCCCGGCGGCGTTCGATTCGGTCCCGGCGCTGAGCCCGGGAGCGAACGGACGAGCCGCCGGGCTGAGCGGACAGCCGCTCCCGTGCGGGCCGCTGGTGACCGAGAAGTCAGCGCTCGGATGCGCGTCTGGGGTACCCGGCGTCGACCAGGGGACGAGGTCAGAGGTCGTTTTGAACGAGCCGCAGGTGACGGGCGTCGCCAGCGGCGCCCGCGGGCCTTCCTTCAGGCTAACGGTGATGTGGCTGGCCGGAAGCTGCGGGTTCTGGGTGAAGACCGTGGTCAGCTGACCGGTCTGGGGGTCGGCGGTGGCAATGCCGGGGAGCTTGATGTTGATCCCGTAGCGCGGGTTTTCGAGCTGGATCAGGAGGCGGAACTTGCCCTGCTGGTTGCCGCCGCCGATCGGGAGGTCGCCGGGGTGGGGCTTCAAGAGATAGACGTCGCCGGGGATCGGCTCAGCGCCGTTGACCTCGTCGCTATTCGGTTCGTGGGTCGCCAGCAGCGGCGAGGTCGCCACGGCGCTGCCGATCTTGGCCGAGTCGGGGCAGCTGACCGGCTTGGTGTTGTCGTAGTGGACCTGGTCTCCAGCGGGGTCAGAGGCCAGGTCCGAGCAGGCGCCGAGGCCGGTGGCCGAGGACGGGGAGACGCCGAGGCCGGCAGGGAGCTTGACGGTGATGTCCTTAGGCGGCGGCGTCTGGGGGATCGAGGGGTCGAACTCTTTTTCGTGTTTGATGTATTCGGGGTCGGTGGGGTCATTGGTCTGGGGGAAGTCGAGGCCGACGCGCAGGCCGGTGGGCTGGTCGGCTTGGACCGGGCCGCCGGGCTGCAGGGGATCGACGGCGAGGGAGGGGTCGAAGACCAGGGCCTCGCAGTTGGTGACCGGCGGGGCCGCTTCGCTGTCGGTCTTCCAGTCGGGGTCGGAGAGGTCGGGGACGCCGAGGCCGACCAGCGCCCCCGCGTGCTCGACGCTGTCGATCGCGATCCGCCAAGTCGGGTCGGCCTCCGAGCAGTCGACCGGGTTGGAGAGGAAGGGGGCCCCGGAGGTGCCCAAGCCGTGCTCAGAAGGGGTGCCGAAGAATTCGACGTTGGCCCCATAGACTCCGACCGCAGGGATGTTCGGGGTGCCGACGGTGAGGCCGTAGGAGGAGGTGCGCGGCAGAAGGAAGGCCGAGAGGACGGTAGAAAAGCCCCCTATCTTGAACCCGAACTGAGCGGGATAGCCGTATTCGGGTGGCAGGTTGTAGAGCGGCCGATCGGTCCCGATATCGAGGCCGATGGCATCCACGATCCCAACCTGGGAACCGGAAGGACAAAGGCCGCCCGGGACATTCGGTCCGGCAATTTTCGAGAAGGGACAGCGGGGAGCGGCGGCGGGGTTGCCGATGAACCCCAGCGGCGGGTTGACGTAGGTGCCGTTGAAGGTCTCCACCGGGACCAGTCCGCCACCGCCGGGTTTCAAAGGGACAAAGAACTCGGTTACGTTCAGATCAGGATGGCCGCCGGCGTCGGTGTAGGGGGCTCCGCCGACGGCGGTCGTGTGGTTGCTGAAGGATTCGAGACCGAAGGGGTCGCCGATGGCGGCCTGGGCGGGAGCGGTGGTGAGAAACAGTCCCATCGCGATAGCCGCGCATACGACGGCCCCGTGCTTGCGAGCGCTCCCTGGCGCACTCGCAACGGAGCTGCGCGGGGCGGCGTCCCGCTTGACGCGGGCCTCGTCATATACGCACCTGTCGGCTCGGTCCTGCCCCTCCTCACCTTGGGATATGGGAGAGAAAGGTGCAGAGACTTTTTTGTTAAACGGGGCGATGCGGGCGGTAAGGCGGCGAAGACCGGTCACGGTGTTGCTCTCCTTGCTAACGGTGGAAGCGGTTCGGGAGGCGTTTCTGTGGCGGTTCACCTGGAACCTCCACGGTTGTGACCGGATTTCTTTTCGGTGCCCTCTCCCCTCGCCAACGCACACCGCTGCCGGCGGCGGGCACACTTCGCGCTGCTGCGTCCTCGGTCGACCCCCGCAGCGCTGCTGCGCGGGCCTCCCTGCGTCCTTGCATCGCTCGGCCCAGCGCTCGCCATCGCCGCACGTTGACTCGGGTCGAGAGTACTAACTACAACAACAGATTTTGAGGGTGAAACCCTGAAGGCGGTGGTCATTTGCTCGCCCCCCGGTCCGACTTGGCGTGTCGTTTGTGCCCTTTTTTATGATGGTGTTTTTTGGACGGCTTCTTTACGCACTTGCCCTTCTTGTTGCGGACCTTGCCCTTGGGGCATGGCGGCTTCTGTTTCGGGTTGCCTGGGCCTGGGATGGCCGAGAGCGGGGCCTTCGTGGGTGGCGCGGGGATAGCGGGGGGCTGGCAGGCTTCGCCGGTGCAGATCGGGGTCGGGGAGAAGCTGAAGCCGCCGCCGATGCGGGCGTCGTAGACGTCTGCCTGATCGTCTCCATCGGCCGGGGTGAGAGCGCCGGGGGTGTTGAAGTAGATGTCGTCGCCCGAAGCGGTGATCGCCGGGTTGTCGCCTCCACTCCCGACCGAGCCGGCTGAGATCAGGGAGACGCGGGTCGGCGTCCAGAGGTAGACATCGGAATCCTCGTTGCCGTCGGCCGCGGCGTTGAGCGCCTCGTCGGTGGTGAAGACGATCTTCTGGCCGTCCTCGGAGATGGTGGTAGTCGGATTGTGTTCGGCTGGGATGCTGATCCGGGCACCGAAATCCCCGTTGCCGGCGACGCCGAAGACGTTGGTGGAGACACGGGTCGGCTCGTCGGTGTCGGCGTCGTAGCGGTAGACGTCGCGGGCGCTGTCGGTGTCGGTGTCGACGAGCCGGCTGGCGGTGGTGAAGGCCAGGTAGCGGCCGTCGGAGGTGATCTGGGGCTTAATCCCAGCGTTAGCGTTTACGAGGTCATTGGAATCGAGCCCGCCGACGAAGGTGGTCTGGCCGTCGGGATGGGCGGCATCGGTGCGCCAGACGTAGAGGTTGTGGTCGCCTGCCACCGCTTTTTCTTTGAGAGCGTCTTCGTTGTCGGCGAGCACCCCTTTGGCGATGAACAAGACAGTGGAGCCGTCGTCGGACACCGTGCTGACGCTCTCGACGGCGGCGCCGGTGGGATCGCCGACGGAGACCTGCCTGAGCGCAGAGCAGTGATTGGCTTTCTCAGCCGTCGGGGCCGGGGTTCCGGCGGGGATGTCGCAGGCGTAGAGGTCGTTGGTTTCGTCGATATCGGCGTCTAGGAGCTGCTGTTTGGTGGTGAAGAAGACGCGGGAGCCGTCACCGGCGGCACCCTGGAAGATTGCGCCGCGGCAGCCAGAACCTGTTTCTTGGTTATCGGAATAGACGCAGCTGCCGTTGCCGACGGGACCGTTGCAGACCCCGCCGGGGTCGGCCGCGGTGCGGTCGCACCGGGAGGCGGAGACGTCGAAGCTGGTGGTGCCGTTGACCCGGGCCCAGATTTCCGTGATGGGCGAGCTGCCCCCGCCACATGGCGTAACCAGGAAGGCGAATACCCGACCATCCTTAGAGTGGAATTTAGCCAAAGCTCCATAACTGCAGGTGGAGATCGGGCTGCCGAGATTGTCGACATCGGCGCGTCGGGGGGGCTGCTCGTTTCCGGTGCCGACAAACTCGTAGACACCCGGACCCCAGGCGGCATAGCCCCAAAAGGGGTGGGGCCCATAGAAGACATGAGAGAGGTCGTCTGAAGCTCCGGCGCTATATAGTTCGAGATTCTGTTGTTCTTCCGTCGCATCAGGTGGCAAAACGCCGACCAGGGTAAATAGTCCGTCGGGCTTACGCAGGTAGGTGTTGGTCCCGGCCGAACCATCTTGCCTGTGGCCGAACCACACCGATGAGAGGAGATCGTCTGAATAAGCGCTCGGCTGAGGGAACGTACCAGCCCCGACAGCAGCGAAGGACGACGGAGCGTCCGCAATGGTTCCTCCTCCCGATCCATTGAGGTTGGGAATCGTCTCCCAGCCGGTCGCAGAGCGGGCGGCCACGTACTCATTGGCGCCATTGTTTTGGCCGGATTTGGCGATATTCGCCGCTCCCGAGTTGAACCTAACCCGAACACCGCCGTCGAAGGTCACGAGGCTCGCCCCCCAGCCTTCCTTACCCGGAGGCGAGACCATCTCGTAGGCCCGGCATTCGGGCAGGGCGAGAGAATTGCTTTCGATGCGCTGCTGTTCGTTCGCGGGGCAGGGCTCTTTGGCGGCGAGTTCCGCTTTGAATTGCTGGGGATCGCCGCTGTCTGCTTCGAGGTCGACGGGGTCGGCGTCGTAGGTGACGACGAGCTGGGAGTAGTAGTCGACGTCGGGGGTGAGTCCCGTGAGATGGGCTTCGACGGTGGTCGGTTTGACGCCGGGGTCCGGCATCGGCGAGCAGTCGGCGCTGAAGACCAATTTGTTGGAGCTGGGGCCCCATCTGAATTTGCAGTCGATGATCGTTTCTTTGTTGGGGTTGACGACGCCCTGGAGGGTGTAGCCGCCGGTGCCGTCGGAGGCGCCGGGGGTCTGTTTGACCGAGGGCGGGATTTTGTCGGTGGGGAAGGTCTCTTCTTCGCTGTCGCTACCGCCTTCGTTGCTGACGATCAGCGATACCGTGTATTCCGTGCCCGGTTCGAGGCGTTTGACGTCGCCGGTGACGGTCTGGGCGCCTTCTTCGCCTTGAACCGTGCCTTCGATCGGGTTTTCGTTTTTGTCTTTGCACTCGGGGACGCAGACGAATTCCCAGTGGGTCGCGAAGGCTTTTTTGGCGGCCGGGCTGAGCGGGCCAGCGGGGGCGTTGGGGTTGACTGTGCCGGAGAAGTGGGCGCTGGTGGCGGTGACGTCGGTGACCGCGAGGTTGTCGGCAGTGGGCAGCGTCTGGGGCGGTTCGGTGGTGATCGAGGGGTTGGGCTCGGGGGAGTGGGCGACTTCGCCGCGAGCTTCGATTACCGGGATGCCCGGGCCTCCGTTGGTGGTGAATAAGGGGTGGTAGGAGGCGGCGATACGGAAGAGATAGGTGGTACTGGGCTGCAGACCCGTGAGATCCACTTCGACGGGGTAGACACCTTCTTCGGCCGGAGTACAGTTGCCAATCTGGCCAGTCGACGAGCATTTCCCTGATGGCGATGTCCAGAGCATCGGAGGAGAAACGTCCCACGTCGCGCCTCCATCAGTCGACATTTGGACGTAGACTTGACCCCCGCCTGTGTGCCCATCGGTGAGGGTAACGGTCCCGGTGATATGGGCCGTGGTGAAGGTGCCGCCTTCGACGAGGTCGATGGTGATGATGGGTTTATCGGCTTCGGGCGTGGTGAAGGTGTCGGCGGCGACCATGGTGTCGGAGCCGCCGGCGTTTTCGGCGATGAGGCGGAGGTGGTAGGTGGTGGTGGGAGAGAGCCCGGCCCCGGCGCTGACGGCTATCTCACCGCCTCCGTCGACTTTGTCCGCGGTGATCGGGTTCTGCGTGCAACCGGCAACCTGGCCGTTGGGTGCGGCGGCGGCGAATTCTTCTGCTTCGAACTGGGCCTGGGTGACGTACTCGAAGCGGCAGTTGACGTCGAGGCCGGGATCATCGCCGGCGGGGCGCAGCACTTTGCCGGTGAAGTTGGCGCCGTTGTAGACGACCTCGGAGGCGTCGTCGGTGGCGGTGACGGTCGGTTTGGCTACCGTGGGCGTGATGAAGGTATTGGCTTCTAGAACGGCGGCGGTGGGGGAGGCGTTCTCGGCGGCCAGGCGCAGGTGATAGGTCGTCCCGGGGCTGAGGTCGGAGAGCTGGGCGCTGACGACTTTTTCGGCGTTTTCCCCGATCAGCGGGTTCTCGGGGGAGATCTCGGCGCACTCGGCGCCGAGTGCGCCTTTGAAGGCGGGATCGCCGGCGCCTTCGTTGGCGAGGAACTGGGCGTCGGTTATGTATTCGAAGCGGCATTTGGTGACGTCGAAGGCCGGATTGTTGTTGGCGGGGTGTTTGACTTTGCCGGTGGCCTTGGCAGAGATGGAGAAGACTTCGGAGGCGTCGTCGGCGGCGAGGATCGTCGGCGGGTCGACGGGGAGGGTGGTGAAGGAGGGGTAGGGCTCGGGGGAGGTCGCTTTTGCTGGGGAGGAGATAAACGAGAGCGTGTCGGCTGAAAGGCGGACGAAGTATTTGCCGGCTTTGGGGACGGTGAGTCTGCCTGGGACTTCTGGGACTTCTTTGTCGACAGCGGGCGCTTCGCCGAGGGAGCCGCTGAGGCCGACGTGCCAGTTGGCATCGTCGGCGCAGTCGAGCCCATCGGCGCAGTATTCGAAGGAATATGCGGTCCGACCGAGCAAGGCGCCGGGGGTGGTGACTTTGCCGGTGACGTGGGCGGAGACGTAGGAGGGGTCGGTGATGGTGCCCATTTCCGCCGCAAGGTCGTCGGCGGAGGCGGAGGCGGCGGTGGCGGCGAAGGCGGCGATCGCGAGGGCGAGGACGGCGAGGGTGGTGCGGGCGCGGCGGGATGCGGGCGCACCACTCCCTTTGACGTCGCCGGAGGACGCAGGCGCCACAGCACCACGGACTGACTCGCTCTGGCCGTTGCCAGAAGATCGGAACATGGCTGCGATGCGCGTGCGTGGCTTCACTTGCTCTCCTTGGACGTGGGGCGGTGGGTGGCGGAGGAGGTCGGATAGCCCACACCCGAGTGAGCGAGTCCGGTGCGACCAAAGTGGTTCGGGTGGGAACGCTCCCCGGTACTGCCGGACTCGCTCACTCGGGTGTGGGCACCGCGGCGGGTGCCGGAAGTCCGGTGCTTGGACCCGATGGGCGCCGTTGCCTTCAACTCTGTTCTCTCCTTGCTCTGACCGGCCGTTTTTCCCGGCCCTCCGACGGTGCTTGGAGGGCTCGGGCCCCTGGCCCGGTCGTTCTCATTCCCGTCCGCAACCCAGGCGGACGGGACGATGTAAGCACAGGTACGTGTTGGAAGTCAAGGGCGGTACGTGAAAATTGTAAGGGGTGGTATTTGTAGATACGTCTGAATCGGGCGGTCCCGATCCCCCGGAAAGGCCGATGCCATGGGGCGTCCGAGTTATCTTGAGTGGTTGTGAGCGCAGCCGATCCGACCACCCCGCCGACCCGGCCCCTCTTCCCCCGCCTGACCGCGGGGCGCGGCGCCCCGAGTGCCGAGCACGTCGCCCGCCACCAGAAGGCGCGGCTGCAGGGGGCGATGGTCGAGGCGGTGGCGCGGCACGGCTACGCGGAGACCACCCTGCGGGAGCTGGTCACCCTCGCCGGCGTCTCGAAGAGCGCCTTCTATGAGCACTTCGAGAACAAGCAGGACTGCTTCCTCTCGACCTTCGACGAGATCGCCGCGATCCTCCGCGAGCGGGTGGCGGAGGCCTACCGGCGCGAGGGCGACGTCCGCGAACGCTTCGTCGCCGCGCTGTCCGTCTTCCTCGGGATGGCGGTGGAGGAGCCGGCGGCGGCCTCGCTGGGCGCGGTCGAGTCCCTGACCCTCGGCGCAGCGGGCGTCGAGCACCGGGAGCGCGCCTCGGAGGCGTTTGAGGCGATGGTCGCCCAGACCTTCGAGGACTCCCCCGCGCCGCGGCCGGTCTCCCCGAGCACCGTGAAGGCCGTCGTCGCCGGGGTCCGCGGCGTCACCTACCGCCGCCTGCGCAGCGGCCGGCAGCAGGAGCTGCCGGGGCTGGTCGACGAGCTGGTCGACTGGGCACTCCACTACCAGGACCCCGAGAGCGAGGTGACGCGGCGGGCGATGGCGGCGGCCGCGGAACCCGTCGCCCCTCCCCCACCCCCGGCCACCGACGAGCTCTCCTGGGAGGAGCCCCCCGACAGCCCGCAGAGCCGCCGGCTGCTCAGCCAGCGCGAGCGGATGGCGCGCGGCACCGCGCGGCTGGTGGTCGCAAGCGGCTACGAAGCGCTCACCATCCCCGCCATCTCCAACGCCGCCGGCGTCTCGAACAAGACCTTCTACGAGCACTTCGACAGCAAACGCGACGCCTTCCTCGCCGCCTTCGAGCTGCTCACTGCCGAGGCGTTGACCTTCTCCACGGCGGCGCTGGCGGCGCGCGAGAGCCGCCCCGAGGCGCTCGGTGCCGGGATGAGAGCGCTGCTCGAGCACATCGCCCGCAACGAGCTCTTCGCCCGGCTCGCCTTCTTCGAGCTGCCGAGCGCCGGACCCGCGGCCCTCGATCGCGCAGACGCGATCCTCGACACCTTCACCGCCTTCCTCGAGCCCGTCGCCGGGGCCGAGGAGATGGGGACCGCGACAGTGGCGGTCCGCGAGGCAGTCGGCAGCGGCATCTGGGCCGTGATCCAGCACGAGATCCACCACGGCCGCCGGGCGGAGCTGCCGGTGCTGGCGCCGGAGCTGATCCGGCTGGCGCTGGCGCCGCTCGACGAAGGCTGAGCCCGGCGCTCAGCCGGCGGCGACGCGGCGCGCCTCCTCCTCGCCGAGGTAGGGCGCGAGCAGGACTGCGACCAACTGCTCCCTCAGGGCCGAGATCGTCTTCGGGTCCTCGGCCAGCAGGTATTGAGAGATGACTGAGACGCCGCCGCCGATCAGGACGCGCTCGGTGATCGCTGGCAGGCGCTGCGCGCGCGGGTAGCGCTTGCGCCCCTCGGCGAGCAGGCCGGCGAGGCGGTCGAGAGCGGCGAACTGCCGCTCGGCGGCAACGAGGCTGGCGGCGGGTGCTTCGATCGCGAAGACGCGGGAGAGGGAGCTCGATTCGACCAGCGAGCCGATCACCGCGGCGACGACGGCGCGGACCCGGAACGGCCAGAGGCCGACCTCCTCGCAGGCGGTGGTGACCTCCGTCCAGAGGCGGCCGAGGAACGCTTCCTGGGCGGCGACCAGGGCCTCCTCGAGGCTCCCGAACTGCTCGTAGAAACCGGCCGGCGGCAGGCCGGCGTAGCGGCTGACCCGCTCGACGTCCAGCCGCGAGTAGCCCTGCTCCCCCGCCGCTTTGGAGAAGGCGGCGATCAGCCGGCCCCGGCGCTCGTCGCGGTCGTCGATGTCGGTGGCGTCGGTGGTCATCTCGGCGCCAAGACAGGGGAACAACCGGGCGCCGGAACCGGGGACCCGTCCCGACGCCCTGGGCTGTCCTCGCTCATGGCGCCGCCTTGGGAAGGGACGGCGGGCGCAGGGACGCCCCGAAGGCCAATATCGCGATACTCCCGCCGTCTTTGAGCGGCGAGGCGGAGTGTAAGCAGCGGTATGCGAAACTGTCAAGGCCAACCCGAGCCAGTCGGCTCAAGCGTCTTACGGCTAGGTCGAGCTCGCGGCGAGCTGGCCGCAGGCGGCGGCGATGTCGCGGCCGCGGGTGAGGCGGACGGTCGCCATCAGCCGGTGCTCGCCGAGGATCGCGCGGAAGCGCTCGATCCGCTCCGGCGAGGAGCCGTCGTAGGCGCCGGTCGGGTTGTAGGGGATGAGGTTGACCTTGTAGCCACGGGGGTCGAGCAGCTGGGCCAGTTCGCGGGCGTGCTGGGGCAGGTCGTTGACGCCGTCGAGCATCACGTACTCGACGAAGACCTTGCGCCGGCGCTTGGCCCGGTAGCGCTCGCAGGCGGCCAGCACCTCGGCCAGCGGGTAGCGGTCGTTGACCGGCATCAGCTGCGAGCGCAGGCCGTCGTTCGGGGCGTGCAGGGAGAGGGCGAGGCTGATCGGCATCTCGCACTCGGCGATCCGGTCGATCCCGGGGACCCAGCCGACGGTCGAGATCGCGGTGCGGCGGTTGCTGACGCCGAGGTCCGGCAGCAGCTCGCAGGCGGCGAGGACGTTGTCGATGTTCATCGTCGGCTCCCCCATCCCCATGAAGACGACGTGGTCGATCGCTTCCGTGCGGCGGAAGTGGAGCGCCTGGTCGAGGATCTCGTCGGCGCTGAGGTTGCGGCCGAACTTCATCTGGCCGGTGGCGCAGAAGGTGCAGGTCAGCGGGCAGCCCGACTGCGAGGAGACGCAGACCGAACGCCGCCCGTCGCGGTAGCGCATCAGCACCGCCTCCAGCGGCCGGCCCTCGGCGCTGTGGAAGAGGCACTTGACGGTGCCGTCGTCGGACTTCGCCTCGGCCTCCAGGCTCAGGGTCGAGAGCGGCACCGCGGCACTGAGGCGCTCCCGCAGCGGCGCCGGCAGGTTGGTCATCTCCTTGTAGGAGCAGGCGCCGCGCGCAAGCCACTCCCAAACCTGGGCCGCGCGGTAGGCGGGCTCGCCGGCGTCAGCGAGGATGCTCGCCAGCAGTTCGCGGTCCATCCACTGAGGTTAGTCGCCCCCAGCAGTGCCCGGCGCCGCCAGGAACGGCCCGCGCAGGAAGAGCAGGATCTCGGGCAGGAACTCCTGGGCGCGAATCGCTTCTCCGCCGCGGATCAAACCGCTGAGGAGAGAAGCCACGCCACCGACCAGCGATTCCTCGATTGCCTTCGGCCGGCGAACCTCACTCGGCAGGGATGCGCTCAACAAAGCGGTGAACTCCGCTATCGCCGCGAGGTAGCGACGCATCGACTCGGGCGTCGCGCCAAACGGTTCGACGATCAGGGCCCACGCGCGCGCCGGCCGCTCGGCGACCCAGGCAAGAACAGCGCTGAGACCTGCCTCAAGCGCGTCCTCGTCCCTCGCACCTGCCTCCCGGCAAGCGAGTTCGGTCCGCTGCAGCAGTTCGGCGACGGCGCTGTCGACGAGCTCGAGGAAGACGTGTTCCCGACTGTCGAATTGTTCGTAGATCGTCGCCCGCGAAACCCCCGCGCGTTCGGAGAGCTTGGTGACTGTGGTTGCGCGGTATCCCTCATCGACGCAAAGGTCCGCCATGGCGTCCATGATCCGCCGCCGCTTGAACAGGGCCACGATCGCGGGGTCGAGCACCGGCCTGGGACCGCCCGTTGAGCTCACGACCCCTGCGAGCTCATGCCGCCAGAGAGGAGACCACCGACAATTGAGAACATTTCCATACCAATCTACACCATAGTTTCTTCAATTCTCCTTTATTCATGGGATTTAGATAGACTTCTGCGTACCACAACCAGGCTTCGAAAATTTTCCTGATGCCCGGAATACGATCGCTGGCAGTGATCGACGCCGCCAAAGAAATAGGCCAGACGCTGGCGACGCTGAGCACATACCGAGCCTCCGTCCTGCCAACCGTCCGCGGTGAGCTCAGCGCCTGGAGAGATACGGCGGCGGGAATTCCCGATCCGGGGTTGCAAGCGGCGGCGGCGGCGGCCCTGACCGGCAAGGCGGCAAACGTCGAGGCGGTCGCGGTCCTGGCCACGCTCGCGCCTCCCGCCCACCGAAAGGTGGCATTGCGCACCGTAACCGCGCTGCAGATCGCGATCGACTACCTCGACGTGTTGGGCGAGGAGGACACCGCCGATCCCCTTCGGGACGGTCTCCAGCTCCACCGCGCCGTCAGCGCCGCGCTGCAGCCCGGGGACGAGCTGAACGACTGGTACCTGCACCATCCCCGCAAAGAGGACGGCGGCTACCTCGATCAGCTGGTCTCGCGCTGCCGAGAGGGCGTCGGCGCTCTCCCAGCAGGCGCGGCGATCTTGCCGGCGGCCCAGCGCGCCGCCGCACGCTGCGGCGAAGGGCAAAGCTACACCCACGCGGCGGCCCAGGGCGACGGCGCCGGGCTCGAGGCCTGGGCCTCGAGCCTCTCTGCCCCTGGCGGGTTCCAGTGGTGGGAGGTGGCAGCGGGAGCCAGCTCCTCGGTGGCGGCCCACGCCCTCATCGCCCTCGCGGCTGACCCCGCCGCGACCAGCGCCGAGGCGGAAGCGGTCGACGCCGCCTACTTCCCGGCGATCGGAGCGCTGACGGTCGTCCTCGACGATCTCGTCGACCACGACGAGGACGTCGCCGCCGGTGAGCACAGCTACCTCGACTACTACGACGGCGACGCCGCCGAGCGCCTTGGCTGGATCGCGGAGCAAGCCCGCGAGCGCACCGGGATGCTGCGCGGCGCGCGGCGCCACCGCGCGATCCTCGCCGGCGTCCTCGCCTACTACCTGGCGACTCCCCGGGCTGCCACCGCCCTCCCCCGCCGGGACCGCCGGCGTCTGGCCCGCGCGGCGGGGCCGGCCGGCCGGCCCCTCACCGCGCTGCTCCGGGTCTCGCGGTGAGCACCGCGCCGCGATACGTCGCGATCATCACCGACGGCAACGGCCGCTGGGCGCAAAAGCGGGGCCTCTCGGTCGCGGCGGGGCACAGAGCCGGAGCGGAGGCAGTCCGCCGTACCCTGCGCGCCGCGGCCGAGCTTGAGATCAGCGAGCTGACCGTCTACGCCTTCTCGACCGAGAACTGGTCCCGCTCGCGGGAAGAGGTCACCGCGCTGCTCAACCTGCTCGCCGAATACATCGACGACGTCACCCCAGAGCTGCACGCCGAGGGAGTTCAGCTCCGCTTCCTCGGGCACCGCGGCGCCCCGCTTCCCGACAACGTCATCACGAAGATGGACTGGGCCGAGAAGCTGACCGCCGGCAACCAGCGGATCACGTTCTTCGTGCCACTCAACTACGGCGGCCGGGCCGAGATCGTCCACGCCGCGGCGGGCTTCGACGGCGAGACCGAGGACGACTTCCGCCGCCATCTCTATGCCCCCGACATGCACGATCCCGAGCTCCTGATCCGCACCGGCGGCGAGCGCCGGCTCTCGAACTACCTGCTCTGGCAGGCGGCCGAGTCCGAGCTGGTGTTCGTGGACGAGCTGTGGCCGGACTTCACCCGGCGCTCGCTGCAAGAAGCGCTCGACGAGTACCAGCGTCGGGAAGCCAGCCGCAAACAGGCCCAGGGGGAGGGAACCCCCCTGGGCCCTTGATGAGGGTGTCTGCATAACGGATCGAAGCCGCCCAGGGAGGCGGGACGATCCAGCTGGAACCCGTGCGATCGCCCAGGTGGCCAGCGACCAGAGCCAATAAGAACATGAACAGTCCAGTTTGTCAAGCAGGCCCGGGATCGCGCCCGGCAACCTGATTCGCCCAATGGCGCGATTCGACGAAGCCGAGGTACGGCAGGAGGGTCAGCTGGACGAGCTCGGGCCGGAGCTCGGCGAGTCGTTCGAGGCGACCGATCCGGACATGGTCGCCGACCAGGCCGACAATTCCCGCAACCAGCGCCTCGTCGCTCGAGGCCGGCAGGCGCGCGTCGATCGGAGCGCGCATCCTGATCAGCTGGGTCATCCGCGCGATCACCCACTCATACTGGCTTCTGTAGTGGATATTCGACGCGGTATCGACCACCCAGTCGCGGGCCAGCTCAGGATTCTCGGTGACGAAGTCGACCCCGGCGTAGATCCCCGCGGCGACCTGCGCAGGCCAAGCCTCATTGGCCGAACAGGCGGCCAGAACCTCGGCCTCGAGCTGCTCCAGGGCGGCCCCGAAGCGGCCGCCCGAGCTCGGCTGCCGAGGAGCCTTCCAGCTATCCCGTTCGTCGTCTTTCCCAGCCACTTCGATCGTCCCAAATCCCCTAGTGATTAGGAACAAAAACCTACCACGAGTAGGGGTCACATTCTCGGCAATGCCAGAATGGATCAGGCGGCGCGGCAACCGCGGGTGATCGTCTGGCTGATCCGGCCACCCCCCACCAAGGTGTAGGTCGAACGCGCGAGAGAAAAGAATCCTGCCGTGCCCCGGGGCGGAGCGGGACAGGAGGCGCTGAGGTAGCTGTAGCCGCGACCGTGGAATGAGTAGCGATGCCCGAGATTGAGCTTGAACTGGGCGAAACGAGGCCAGGGGCCGAGCGCAGCGGAGAGGTCGGCAACCAGCCTCGTTCCGAACCGGCCCCTGCCGTGATGGAAGAAGAACACCAGCACGGCGACGCTCGGCGGGTTCGCGGCGGCGGCATGGACGACGATCGCGCGGTGCCGGTGGACGCGGGCGTTGAAGGCGAGCAGGCTGGCGCGCGTCGTGAAGGGCTGCTGCCTCGGAAGCGCAACGCTCGCTTCGAGACTGCCGCGGCCAACCAGCGCTGATCGACAGGCGGCAAGTGCTTCCGCTCGGCGCGTGAAGCGAAGGCGACCCGGTGAGCAGGTCGGCAGGCCCTGGGTGGTGATCACCGCCTGCCCAGGCAGACCGAGTTCGATCCTGGTCACCCGGGGTAGGAGGCTGCCGTCGACGGTCCGCAGGCCACCTTCGAGGTGGACCTGCAGCGGACCCGGTCGATCGCGCGGCAGCTTCCGTGGCGACAGCCCGCCGTCGAGCCGGATGATCAGGTTGCCATGTTGAGTCAGTTCCCCCGAGGCGGTGCCGGTCACGACCAGGCTGACCGACGTAAGCGTGACGGCGAGAAGAATCAGCGCTGACGCTGCCCTGGCCGCCCCACCGCTCATCCGTACCTCGAGAACTCGAAGCTGCAGTACTTGAAGCCGAAGGGGAGGACCGCGTAGTTGGCAAGGTGGCCGTTGTGGATGAAGCGGGAGAGCAGTCGTTGCGCCTTGATCAGATGACCGGATCGAAGCTGCGCGGTGATTTCGCGCAGGTACTTTTCCTGGTTCTTCAGGTAGCCGAACCAGGTCTTCAGCTTGGCTGTGTCAGCGGGCGGGCGCGGAACGGCGGTCATCTTCTTCGTCGTCGCGGCAAAGATCGCGCTCGCCTTCGCGAACTTCGCCGCTGCCACGGCGAGGCGTTCCGCCTTGACGTCGGCGCTGGTGCCCTTCATCGCACGGCGAGTCGCTTCCGTCTCCGGCTTGCAGATCCGCTCGAGCTGGGCGACGTATTCGTCGCGAGTCGGCGCCTGCGCGGCGCTGGCGCCGAGCGCCGGAAGCACCAGCAGCGCGCAAAACGCGGCGGGCACGAGCCGGCGAGTCCAAACCCGCCCTATCCCAGCGTCCATCGATTCCTCCTCAGTGCCCCACCTGTGGTCACGTCACGCTCCTCGTCTCTGAATTCAGCACGGCACGGCGCGAAACGATTCGCTGCAGGCCCGGTGGCGACCACCAGACGCGGTCGCCGATCAGCAGCATCAGCGCCGGCAGGAGGACGATCCGCACCAAGGTGGCGTCGAGCAGGATCGCGACGGTGAGGCCGACGCCCATCTGGCTGACGGTCGCGATCGGCGCCGTCGCGAAGGAGACGAAGACCGCGGCCATGATCGCCGCGGCGCCGGTGATCACGCTGGCGGTCTTCTCGAGGCCGTACTCGATCGCGGCGCGGTTGTCGCCCTCGACGTCGTAGCGCTCGCGCATCCGGGAGATGAGGAAGACCGCGTAGTCGATCGAGAGGCCGAAGGTGACCCCAAAGATCGCGCCGGCGCCGACGGTGTCGACGTAGGGATGGCCACCGAGCGGGTAGCCCTCGGGGATCTGGCAGACGAGCGTCATTACCCCGATCGCCGCCGCCACCGTGGCGAGGTTGAGCGCAACCGCAAGCAGTGCGAGCAGCGGGGCCCGGAGGACGAAGATCAGGGCCAGCAGGGTGAACACGACGAAGGCGCCGATCACGAACGGCAGCCGGGCTTCGGTCGTGGCGCCATAGGTGTTGAAGGTCGCGGCGCCGCCGGTGACGCCGGTCCGCAGGCCGCTGACGTCGGCGATCCGCTGCGCGTCCTCCTCCAGGGCCCGCCCGGTCGCACGGGAGCCGGCCGTGTTGAACGGATGGGTCGAGACGACCAGCATCCGCGCCGCCTGCCCCCCGCGTTCGATGCTGACCGCCTCGCCGGCTTCGGCCCGGCGCTGGGGCGGGGCGGCGTCCAGCGCCGAGAGGACGAAATAGCCGGACTGGAAGAGGTGGGGCGCGTCGCGTCGCAGCCGCCGGGCGCCCTCTTCGAGCGGCGCCGCGATCGCGGAGACGCGAACCGCGGCGCGGCGCAGGTGGGTCTGCAGCGGGTAGGAGCGGTGGTAGCCGGCGGCGAGCCCACTCTCGAGGGCGCCGGCGCCGTCCTGCAGTTCGCCCAAGCCACCGGCGAGCTGTTCGGCGCCGGAGCCGAGCCGGTCGAGGCCACCGCTCAGTTCGGACGCCGCCGAGGCGAGTTCGCCGACGCCGTCTTCGAGCCGCTTCCCGCCCGGGACGAGCTGGTTGACGCCACCGTTGACGACCTGGGCGACGTTGCGCAGGCGCCGCACTTCGTCGCGGCTGGCGGCGATCAGCTGCGCCAGCGCCCGCGCTTCGTTCGCCGCCGGGCGCAGGGAGGGATCGACAGCGGCCGCGGCTTCCAGCCGCTCGGCGAGCCGGCGCGCCCGGGTCAGCCCGCCGCCGCGCAGCCGCGGCAGCAGCGAGCGCAGGCCGAGGGTCAGGGTCAGGGTGCCGACGGAGACCTTGCGCTGGCCGTCGGCCAAGCGCTTGCTGCCGTTCTGGAGGCGGTCGATCGCGCTGCTCGCTTCTTCGCCGCGGACCGCGGCGCGCGAAAGTTCGGTGGCGATCAGATCGGCGCCGGCGCCGGCGCGTCCGGATCCCTCGGCGAGCAGGCCGCTGCCGCTGGCACCGGCGGCGAGGCCGGTGCGGAGCCGGCGCACCGCCCCCGAGGCTCGCCGCAGGCCCGGGCCGAACCGCGAGATCTCCGCCGGATCCGCCGCACCGGAGGTGAGCTTCTCCCCGAGCGAGCGCAGCGGGGCGACACCGCGCTCGATCGCGCCGGGGCCGATCACCGCCCTCACCCCCGGTTCGGCCGCGATCCGGCGCTGCCAACCGGCGAGCAGCTTCAGGTATTCGGGGGTCGTGATCGGGCCGTGGTCGGTGGCGGCGACGAGGACGAAGGGCGCCTCCCAGCCGGGGCCGACGGCGCGGTCGATCGTTTCCGCGTTCTCGCGCGCAGGGTTGGCGCTGGCGAGCTCGTCGACCCCCGGGGCGCCGGTGGTGAAGGCAAGCGTCGGCAGGATCAGGAGCGCCAACGGCACGGCGACGACGCAGGCGGCGAGCCGAGGGCGCCGCAGCGCCGCGAGGGCGGCGGCGCCGACGACGGAGCGCGAGCGCGGAGCGGGAGCGCGGCGGCCGAGGCGACCGGCGTTGATCCGCGGGCCGAGCAGGGCCAGCAGCGGCGGCACCGCCAGGGTCGAGACGGCGACGCTGATCGCGGTGACGACGCCGACCGTCGTCGCCAGCGAGAGCAGCAGCGAGCCGGGCTGCAGGAAGGCCGAGGAGACGATCGCGACGATCAGGGTGAGGCCGGCGAACAGGGTCGTGCGGCCGGCGCTGGCCCGCGTCGCCCTCGCCGCCACCCAGGGGTCCGGCTCGCGCTCGAGCTCCTCGCGAAAGCGGGAGACGATCAGCAACGAGTAGTCGACCCCGAGCGCCAGCCCCATCATCGTGCAGACGACGAGCGAGAGCGCGTCGATCGTCATCGCCGAGCTGAGCAGGGCGAGGACGCCGCGGCCGGCGAGAACGGTCAGCGCCCCGAAGGCGAGCGGGATCGCCGCCGCGACGACGGAACGGAAGACGAGCAGGAGGACGAGGATCAGCAGCGGCGCCGCCAGCAGCTCGGCCCGCTCGGTCGCGTTCAGCGATTCTTCCTGCAGGGCCCTCGAGACGCTGGCGAAACCCGACTGCGTGGCAACGACAGGCGCCCGGATCTGCTCCGCGAGCGTCCGTTCCAGGGCGGGAACCGTGTCCCGCATCGCTCGCTCTAATGGTACGTGGAAGTCGACTAAAACGAGGGCCTTGTCGCGGTCGGGACGGAGGCCGCCGACCGCGCCCCGGTCCCAGGGGGAGATCACGGTCGCGGCCCGGTCCCGCCGCAGAGCGCGGACCAGCCCCGTGCCCTGTCGATCGATCGCGCCGGCCGGGCCGCGCAGCAGGACGACAAACGGCGAGGAGTCGCCGAAATGGCTTTTCTCTAGTGCTTCCCCCGTGGCCGCCGGAGTCCCGGGCACGCTGAGGGAGAGCGGAGACAGCTTGTCCCCGACCCTCAGCCCGAGCACGCCGAGGACGGCGCAGCCGAGCAGGACAGCGACAAGGCCCGTGAGGGGCCAGCGGTATTTCACCAGCCGATGCTCCCTCCCATTGGACGAGGAGTCTACGTCAGCGGGGCGGCGACATCGGTACGTTGATGTCCTCAAACAGCCTGGCGCTTCCACTCTTTCCGCAGGGAGCGACGACCGCCGGATTCACCTGGTGAGCCTTGCCGTTCTGGCCGGCGAAATCGACGCCGGCCCGCCGGGCGCCGGAGCAGAGCCCACCGCTGTTGACCAGCAGGCCCCTCCTCCCCCCACTGAGGGTCAGCACCACTTTGCTGAAGGGAGCATCCGGGAGCCCCGCGAGGGTGGTGCGCAGGCGCCCGCCAGCGGTGCTGACGTGGGCGACGAGGTCGAGGTCGACCTGCCCGGCCAACGAGACGACCAGATCCGGGAGCCTGGTCTTGCTTTCCCGCAGATAGACCGGGCCCTCAAGCGGGCGACTGAGAATCGGGGTCCACGCTTTCGCGTGCCCGTAGAGCGAGCCGGCGGGGCAGCGCCCGGCGGAGAACTGCGGCGCGGAGCAGATCGCGCGAATGCGGCGGCTGTCGAGCAGCACCGTGCTCGGCAGGGTGACGGTGGCGCCGCCGATGTTGCTGTCCCCCGCTCGCGGGGCGAGGACGGCGCGGAGCCTTGGATGGGCGCCGCGGTGGGTGGGTCCGAGCAGGCGAACCGCGGCGCCGGGCTTGAAGCCAAGCCGGGCGCAGTCGCCAGCCTGAAAGCGATCGGTCGCCGCTGCGATCGTGCCCGTGACCGAGGCGATGCTGGCACTCACGGCGGCTGGGGCGCAGCTGGTCGGGTTTCGGATGAAGCCAGGGCGGTCAAGGACGATCCGCAGGTCGCGGTAATGGAGCGGGACGCCGGCGATGATCTGCGGGAGCGGGCCGGCTTCGACGCTGGCGGCGGCGGTCCGGCGGTCGATGCGGAGGGCGGCACGGGTTATGACGGTGCCGAGGTCGTACGGCCCGGCCCGGGCGGGGACGACGACGACGAGGCTGAAGGGAGCGCCGCGGTAGGGGCCGGCCAGGTAGACGGCGGAGCCGGGCTCGGCGCCGGGTGGGACCCAGAGCGGCTCGGTCCCGTTGCCGAGGGCGACGCGGGCGAAGCCGACCTTGCTCTCGGCAGGGCAGTCGCCGGTGGTAGCTTGCGACTCGGAACAGAGGGGCACCGCGGCGAAGTCGGCGCTGAGCCCGGTCGGCAGGGTGAGGCTGAACTGCGAGAGGTCGGCTTCGCCGGATTGCCGCGCGAGGTCGAAGACGAACGGGGCGGAGCGCCCGGCGGCGTTGGAGGAGGTGCCGGCGCTGAGGTTCGGGGCGAAGCCGGGGTTGCAGTCGGCGGCGCCGGTGGTGAAGGAGTCCGAGCCGAGCAGCGGGGCGCTACCGGACGAGGGCGTCAGGACGTATGCGATCCGATGGGCGCCGCAGGCAGCCGGCGTGGTCAGCGCCGCGCGGGGGCCGGCGTTCAGGTGCAGCTCGAGGCGGTCGAGCGGGAGCTGGGGGATCTGCTCGAAGGAGGCGGTGAGGCGGCCCGTCTGCGGGTCGGCGTCGATCCGAACCGGCAGGCTGAGCAGAACGCCGCGTTCGGGGTCGCGGAGGACCAGGTAGAAGGCGAGGAGGCTGTCGAACGGGTTCTCGGCCCCCGGCGCGGGGGTGGCGGGATCGTCGGGCTCGGCGACAAAGAGGCTGCCGGCGATCGGCTTCGAGAAAAGCGGCGTGGTTACTTCGGCGGTGCCAAGCTTGGAGGCCTCGGGGCAGCCCTGGCCGGGAGCTGAACTGGGCGTTTCGGCGGCGAGCTGGGCCGGCGTGCAGGCGGTGAGGCCGATCGCGAGGGGTGGGTTGATCGTCAGGCCGGGCGGCAGGACGAGCGTCGCGGAGCTGGTGTCGGCGGCAGCGCGGCCGCTCGGCGAGGCGATGCCAGGATCGGGGGCGTTGAGGGTGAGGTCGAGGCCGCTTGGAGATGCGGCGGCGGTGCTCGTCGGAGCGACTTCAAGCGACGGTGAGTAGGAGAGGTCGCCGCACCCGATCGCCGGCTGCGGTTCGGCGGCACCGCCGAGGACGGTCATTGCGGGGGACTGCCAGGAGTCGGCGGCGAAGATCGTCTGCAGGGGCGCGGTGCAACTGCGTGGCAAGGTGAGGAAGGCATTGCCGTTGGGGGTCCCTTCGAGGGTGAGGGTCGAACCGAAGAGCCCGGCTGCCTGGGAGACCTCGGTCAGCGAGGCGACCAGGTTGTAGGGCGGACTCGGTGAGATCGAGAGGTCGATCGTCACCGGAACGCCTCGGGCGTGGAGGCCGAGCTCTGCAGCGGTGCCGGGCTGGGGTTCGAGCAGGTAGAGGGTCGACGGGGGAAGGGCGCCGATGCTAACCGCGAGGTCGACCGTGCCGACGGCAGTTTCGACCGGGCAGGTTTCGGAGATGAAATCGACGCGGGGGCACTCGGGCAGGAGCGCGGGGGCCCCGACCAGGCCGGCTGGCAGGGAGATGTGGAGATCCTTAAGAGCGCCATCGGGAACTTCTTCGCCGGGCGGACCGGTCGTTTTGAAGGTGAGGTCGGTGCTCCAGGTTTCGGGATGGGAGCCGGCAGGAAGCATTGCGGAGCCGCCCGGGTCCGTGAAGTTCTCCTCGACGCCGTGGAAGCCGAAGGCAGCATGGGCCGCTGGAGCAAGCGCGCGGCAGATGAGGATCGGGGCGATGGCACCGAGGGCGTGGACGCCGCGATGCCGGTCCGTGCTCGGCCAAGCACGGGGACCCCTCGGTGTCTCTCTGCGCTCCATTTCCCTGAAAAACCTCTACCCGGGCCGCGATGCGCTCGTCACAGGCGGCACATTTCGCCGGGCTCGAATGTACCGGACGCATGCAAAAAGCTGCGCGACAGCGGGCGCCCATGTACAGCGGGCCGCACCTGGGGTGCGGCCCGCTGTCTCCAACCGAAGAAAATGCCTTTGCGCTCTAGTCGCTAGTGATCGCGCCCCCCTAGATTGATGACGGTGCTGAGCGTCCCGTTCGTCGCTGAGCCGGATCCGCCGCAGGCTCCCCACGCCGGAATTTCATAGGAGATTCCTTCCCCTTTGACGGTCGCAACGATGTGTCGCAAACCTGCACTGCCTGCATTTTCGTAAGCCACCGAGCCCAGGACCTGAGGAGGAATCACCACCGAACAGACCGGGCTTCCCAGAAATTTCGCTACGAGTTCCAGGTACTGGCCTGGTTCTGGGCAAACGAGTTCGATGCTGCCCGTGTACGGGGGGCCACTGTTCGCAAGTTTGAACATGGTTTCGCAGCCGTGAGCGGTTGCCACTACTTTGAAGCCGAAAGCTTGACAGCCGGCAAAGGTCGGGGTCAGCAGTTTATTGCTCGTCGCCACGAACGCCGCTCCGAGGTATTCGTTGCTTCCGCATTCGACGTTGCCGTCCATGGTGCCGAGGACAAATTTGCTCGCCGTCGTTCCTCGATATCCGATCGGGAAGAAATCGGAGTTGAACTTCGGCTGTTTTGCCGATTCTTCGGATTTTTCACCGCTGACGTAGAGGACAGGCGCAGCGATGTGGATTCCCTTCTGGCTGTTTTCCGGGCCACGTCCTTCGAGCTGCCAGCTCCCTTGGTAGGTCCCGGTTTCGCCTTCACCGCCCCCACAGCTATCGGTGTATTTGAGTGCGTTGGTGGCAATGGTCAGCTTCACGCTAGCTCCGCTTCCCGAGCCTTCGTTCTTGAGCGTCACCGCCAAACCCGTCTTTGGGGCAATGGTCGATTTGCAACCCGCGAGGTAGGTCGTGCTCATCGGGCCACAGTTCGACGGACCGATGTCAACGGTTCCAGCGAATTCTCCAGAAGCAGTTTCTTCGCCCGGGTGGAACGTGAAGGTACAGCCATTGGGTTTGAAGGTAGTGATCCCCCCATAATTGCATTTGTAGTTGGAGAGCGGACCTTCTGGCGTGATGTCCGGATTTGCGTAGGTTGAGGAAATTACGGTGGTAAACGCTGGAGCTTCGCATTCCCTTACGGGGCCACCCAGTGTGATCATGTGACTTTTAGTTGGGGCTGCGACTATGCGGACTGCACCCGATGAGATCAGGCTGGATGCCGACGCGGCATTCGTTCCCAGCGCTGCGCTCAGGGCCATCGCGGCGATTGCCGCGGCGATCAGGATCTTGATGCGTTTCACGATCTCTCCATGTGATAGGACGGCCGAAGACGACCGTCGGGTTGGATTAGGGCGCTCGCCCATGTCGTCAGGTGACGCCGTATCCACCTTCGCAGTGCAGGAGAGGGCCGCGCGCGAGCAACATGGTGAGGATGGCCGCCAGTTTGGCACCCCGAGGGATACTCACGTACCCAATGACGACCCCTGCCGCAGATCCTCAAGACGGAGGACTGCGTTGATTTCGGCGATGCAAACGCTCAGGGGATGCCCCACCATCTCTTCGATCATTCGCAGCCGGCTTGCCACCGTGTGGCGATTCACACCCAGGATCGCGGCAGTCGAGGAAACGTTCTGCTGAGCTGCGAAGTACGCTCGCAGTGTGTCCTTGAGTTCCGCGCCTTCGCCACGGGCAGCGGTTAAGGGATCGAGATAGATGTGGCGAAGAGAGGCAGCCAGGAGTTCGTCCTGCATCATCGCGGTGACGAGCGCGACCTCGGCGTAGCGGACGGGCGTCGGGGATCCCCTCTGGGCGATCGGTGCGGCTGCTCGTGCCTGGCGGTGGGTTAGGCGCCACCCAGAGAGACCACCGCCAGGCTCGCCAATTGCCAGCGCTACGCCCGGCGGCCATGCATTGGTGCATATCTCCGTCAACAGCGCTTTGTCGGTCCTTTCCTTGGAGCCGAACCACACCCAGATAATCCCCTGATTTGGGCGAGCAAGCAGAATCTGACAGCCGTGACGTCGGGCCAGCCGCTCAAGCGAGGCCTTGGCACCGGGGCCGGCCGCAATCATGCCGAGATGGTGTTGATTCAGGTCGTATCCCAGTTCGACTGGTTCCAATAGCTCTCCCTCGAGCAGTCTCTCCACCATCACGATCCGTCCCGTTCGAATGGCGGTGGTATGAACTATCTTCTCCTCTGAATAGGCGCGACTGACTGCTGTAATCAGCAGGTCGAAGTGACCTGCCTGCGAGCGCATGAGACCGGCGAGATCCCCCCTGAGGGCCGAGTCGCTTCGCTCCGCGTTGCGAACGATGACGCCGCTCAGCAGCGTGTATCCAGCGAGATAGCGACGAAGCACCCTGTCCAGTGGCACCCGGATTCGGGCCGCAAGGCGGGCCTGCGTCATCAGCATCGGCGGCGGTGACGGTGGAGCGTCCTCGCCGCGCGCGATCGCTGCGAAGCCATAGTCCAAGGCAGCGGAGATAGCCGTCCGCAGACCCTCGACGTAATCGGGATCGGTCGTTTCACTCGGGTCGGTAATCGCATCAACCCGGGCGCGCACCGCCTCCTCGATCTCCTGCCGCTGCTCCCACAGCCGCTCGGTCAGCTCAGCCCTCGCCCTGACCGCTGATGTCGCCCTGACCGGTACCGTCGCTACTGCCCTTGGAGGGTGGCCGAAACGGAACCTAGGGCTTCCCCCGCCACGAAGGTGGGTTTGCCCCCGGCCAAGAGCTGGTCCAGCTGATCGGCCGCCGCCTGCGTCAGCGCCAGCGCGGCGCCCTGAACCGAGACGCTGCGCCCCTGCGGGTCGGGCACGACCTGCGCCCCCGCCGGCGAGAGCGAGAACAGCGGCGCCTGCGCCTGCTTACCCCCGAATGGCGGTGCGGGCTGCAGGTTGGCTTCGACCAGGTCGCTCCCGGCGCCGAGGTCGAGCCACTGGTTGGCCCAGAAGACCTGTCCGCTGCCGAGCAGCAGCAGTTCGGCTTCCCCCGTGGTGCGGATCTGGCCCTTGGTTCCGTCGGGGGAGATCGTCGAGTCGGCGCCGATCGGGAAGGAGAGAGTGGGGCCGGGGGCGATTTCGGCGGGGGCGATCGGGTTCAGCGAGACGAAGAGTCCTTTCAGCTTGGCGGCAAAGCCAGGAGAGATCGCGAGCGTCGCCCGGTTCCTGGCGAGGACGCTCATCACTTCCGGGGCCGAGGCGGCCTTCAGGGTGCCGAGCAGCTGGTTTGCCTTAAAGGGAGCCTGGGGGCGGAGCTTCTTGTTGAGGCGGGTGGCGGTCTTGGCCGAGAGGCGCAGCGCCTTGGCCTGAAAGAGGGAGCCAAAGCCCGCTCTTTTGGCGGAGATCTCTTTGCAGGCGGCGACCTTGAGCTGGCCGCCGCCGACCTTGGCGGTGAGCGGGTTGGAGTTGGCTTTCACCATCAGGTTGCGGAAGGGCAGCTTCCAGCGCTTTCCTTCGAAGACGATCGCCCCTTCGCTTTCGATCTGGCCCTTGCCGGTGGTTGGGTCCCACTTGCCCTCGGCCAAGGGCAGGGAGAGATTGGCTCCCTTGGCCTTGGCGGGGACGAGGGCGGTGAGCTTGATCCCGTCTTCCTTGAGGAACTTCGAGAAGGCAGGAGCCAGGGAGAGGGTCGTGGTGGCCGAGCCCAGGGGCTCATAGGCGGCGTGGACACTGTGGGCGAGGGCCAGGGAGCAAAGCATCGCGGCCAGCAGGCCGTGCGCGGCGAGCCGCGCCGACCTCGTCATTCCGCCACCCCGCAGGCCTTGTTGACGGTCGCCGTCAGGCTGCGATCGGCGAAGGTGAGGGTCGCCCGGGCCAGCGAGAAGGGGGCTCTCTTGGAGCCCTTGAGGCCTGGGCAGGAGGCGTTGAAGTAGGACAGGCGCTGGCCCTTGAAGGCGTATTCGCGCTTTAGGTTCAGCTTGATGCGATCGACGTAGCCCCATTCGCCGAGCGCTTCGGGGAGGGAGGCCTTCAGTTCGGTGCCGTAGCGGCCCATGTTGATGTGGGCGATCGAGAAGGGGATCGTGAAGGCCGAGTCGAAGGGATGGGAGGTGTAGACGTGGACGAGCAAGACCGGCTTTCCCTGTCGCCTGGAGTTGAAGATCAGGAGCTCGCCGCGGGTCGGGTAGGCGCCCTGGTCGGGAAGCACGATGTGGGCCCAGAACCGACCGGAGCCGATCAGTGCCCCCTTGCACAGTTCCAGCGCCTTGGCCGAGGAGGACGCCGCCAGCTT
>DATKIA010000079.1:0-9870 GCA_035509895.1 Solirubrobacterales bacterium | reverse complement strand
TGACCGGGCTATGGGCCGGTCAACTCAACACTCGATGTCTCTTGCCGGCCCTAGCCGGCTTTATTCGTCGAGCGAGGCGCGGAGCGCGGAGGGGTCCGTCACCGGGAGCTGGCAGGCGAAGTTCTGGCAGACGTAGGCGGCGGGCTTGCCGTCGACCTCGGTGCGGCCGGAGAGCAGCGGCGGTTCGTCGCTGCCCTCGGGGCCGGCGGCGAGGACCAGGCGGGGGCGGAACTCTTCCCGGACGATGGCGGCTAGCTCGGCGGCGGCTCCGCCGCCGCCAGCCGCCGATCCGTCGCCGGTTCCCGCTCTGTCGCCGACCAGCGCGACCTCGCGGGTCGGCTCGAGGGCGAAGTCGAGGGCGCGGAGGAGGTGGGCGAAGCTCTCGGGATGCTGGACCGCGGTGCGGCCGAAGAGGCGCAGCGCGCCAGCGGCGCCGTCCCCGTAGGCACGCTCGCCGCTCAGGGCCTCCAGCCGCGCCAGCCCCAGCGCCGCCGCGCTGTTGCCGGCCGGGATCGGGTGGTCGCCGAGCTCCTTGCGGCGGGCGATCAGCCGCTCGTGGTCGTCGGAGGTCGAGTAGAAGCCGCCGCGCTCGGGGTCGCCGAAGCGGGCCAGGAGGGTGTCGCCGAGGTCGCGCGCCGCCGTGAACCAGCGCGCTTCGAAACTCGACTCGTACAGCGTCAGCAGCGCCTCCAAGAGAAAGGCGTGGTCCTCGAGGTAGGCGTTGAGGCGGGCGTCGCCGTCTTTGTAGGTCCGCAGGAGACGACCCTCCCCGTCGCGCAGCGAGCCGAGCACGAACTCGGCGCACCCTCGCGCGGCTTCGAGGTAGTCCTCCCGACCGAGGACCGCCCCCGCCTCGGCTAGGGCGCCAATCGCCAGCGCGTTCCAAGAAGTCAGCCGCTTGTCATCGAGCGCCGGCCAGACCCGCTTCGCCCGCGCCTCATAAAGCGCCTGTCGCGCCTCCTCCAGCCCTTCCGGCGGCTCCGCCGCCGGTCCCTCGGCCAGGTGCAGGATGTTCGCCCCCTCGAAGTTCCCCGCCTCGCTGACGCCCCAGAATCCCAACAGCCTCTCTACCTGCTGGTCCGAGAGGCTGTTGGGACTCTGGGGCCCCGTGAGCACCTCCCGGATCTCCTCCGGATGCCAGACGTAGAAGCGTCCCTCCTCGCCCTCGGAATCGGCGTCGAGTGCCGAGTAGAAGCCACCCTCGGGGCCCCGCATCTCGCGCAGCATCCAGTCCAGCGTCTCCTCGCAGACGCGGCGGTAGCGTTCGTGGCCCAGAACCTGCCAGCCGTGCAGGTAGGCGCGCGCCAGCAGCGCGTTGTCGTAGAGCATCTTCTCGAAGTGGGGGACGAGCCAGACGGCGTCGACCGAGTAGCGGGCGAAGCCGCCGCCGAGCTGGTCGTAGATGCCACCGGCGAGCATCGCGTCGAGGGTTCGCTCGACCACGACCAGCGCGTCGCTGCCCGGCTCACCGCGCGTCAACAGCAGCTCGAGGGCGGAGGCGGGCGGGAACTTGGGGGCGCCGCGGAAGCCGCCCCGCTGGCGGTCGGCGCTGGCGAGCAGCGCCTCGACCGCCGCTGCCAGCTCGGCCCTGGTCGGCAGCTCCGGATCGGGCTCAATTTCTCCGACCGCACCGAGCCGCGCTCGTACCCCATCGGCCCGCTCGCGGATTTCCTCGCGTTTGCCCTCGAAGCTGGCGACGATCGCTTCCATCACCATCCGGAAGCTCGGCATCCCGCGGCCCTCGTCGGGCGGAAAGTAGGTGCCGCCGTAGAACGGGACCCCCTCGGGGTCGAGGAAGACCGTCATCGGCCAGCCGCCCTGGCCGGTCATCGCCTGCACCGCCTCCATGTAGAGGGCGTCGACGTCGGGCCGCTCCTCGCGGTCGACCTTGACGTTGACGAAGTGCTCGTTCATGTAGGCGGCAGTCTCCGGGTCCTCGAACGACTCGCGCTCCATCACGTGACACCAGTGGCAGGCCGAGTAGCCGACGGAGAGCAGGATCGGCCGGTCCTCCGCCCGCGCCCGGCCCAGCGCCTCCTCGCCCCAGGGGTACCAGTCGACCGGGTTGTCCCGATGCTGCAGTAGGTACGGACTGGTCTCCTGGGCGAGCCGGTTGGTCATCTCTCCTGAGCCTACCCAGCTAGTTGCGAAGCCAAATTTTTTGGCTGCGCGGCTAGTCGATATTCGAAACAGCGATGTAAAGCAGACGCTGGGAGCGGCGTCGAGGCTGACCGAATCACTACCTTCCCGCAAGATGTCCGCACCAGGCAACTCTGAGAAGCGCGATCCGGCGGTCGATGCGGTGCTGGCAAAGCTCGAGGGCAGCGACCGCGAGGTGATCGAGGGCGCGCTGCAGGCGGCCGAGAAGACCGAGGCCGATCTCCGCTTCCTTGCCGACCACGACTCGCTGACCGGATTGCTGAACCGGCGCAGCTTCCGCGCCCGGCTCGACCGTCACGTCTCCTTCTCCGACCGGTACGGCGGCCAGGGGGCGGTGATGATCATCGACATCGACGGCCTCAAGGAGGTCAACGACAAACTCGGTCACCAGCCCGGCGACAACCTGATCCGCCGCGTCGCCACAGTCCTGCGCGAACGCGTGCGAGCGACCGACATCGTCGCCCGCCTCTCCGGTGACGAGTTCGCGGTGCTGATGCCGCAGACCGACACCGGCGGCGCCCTGCAACTCGGCGAGGACCTGCGGGCCGAGGTCGCCGACGGCTTCCCGGAGGACTCCGAGCTGGGCTCGACGACGATCAGCGTCGGGATCACGATGTTCGGCGGCAAGGGGGACGGCGCCGGCGCCGAGGCGGTCCTCGTCGCCGCCGACCAGGCGATGTACCGGGCGAAGGAAGAGGGACGCAACCGGATCGCCCTCTTCCACGGGCCCGACGAGCGCAAGCGGCCGCCGCGGCGCGCGCAGACGACCACCGCCCGGATCCGCGACGCCCTCACCCAGAACCGACTCAGCCTGGCGACGCAGCCGATCCGCAGCCTCGCTTCCGGCGGCATCGAGCGTTACGAGCTGCTGCTGCGGATGACCGGCGACAGTGGCGAGCTGCTGCCGGCCGCGGCCTTCATCGAGGTCGCCGAGCGCTCGGGGATGGTGCAGGAGCTCGATCGCTGGGTCGTCGGCCGGGCGCTGGAGATCCTCGCCGAGCGCGAGCGCGCCGGCGAACCGGTCTCGCTCCACGTCAACCTCTCCGGCGCCTCCCTGACCGACATCTCGGTGCTCGACTTCATCGAACGCCGCCTCGACGAAGGCGACGCCGACCCTGGCCGCTGCACCTTCGAGATCACGCAGACGGTGCGGGTGGAAGATTTCGATACCGCGGCGGGCTTCGCCGACCGCCTTTCGGAGTTCGGCTGCGAAGTAGCGATCGACGACTACGGCGCCGGCTTCGGTCCCTTCAACTACCTGAAGAAGATCCCCTTCGACGTGATCAAGATCGACGGCTCCTTCATCCGCGAAATGCCGCGCAACGACGCCGACCAGCTGACCGTCAAAGCGATCGTCCAGATCGCCCGCGGCCTCGGCAAGCAGACGATCGCCGAGTACGTCCAGGACGACGACACGACGAATCTGCTGCGCGAGTACGGCGTCGACATGGCCCAGGGCTTCCACCTCGGCCGCCCGGTCGACGCTGCCGAGGGCTTCGCGGCAGAGCTGCCCCCGGTCTGACGGCGGCGCCGGGCCGGTCTAGCCGCGGCTGGCGACGAGCTGGCGCAGGCGGGTTTTCAGGTTGGTGAGGGCGACCGCCGCCTTTTCGGCGGTTGAGCCGAGCGGCGGCAGGGCGCCGAGCTGGCGCGCCATCTCGGCCCCGTTCATGTAGGCGTCGTTGCGCCGGATTAGGCCGTTGTGGATCGTCAGCACGTCGCAGCCCTGGACGTCGACGCTGGCGCCGTTGGCCTCGATCCCTTCGAACTTGGCCGAGCCGGTGAAGCTGCCGCGGGCGCGCCAGCGGACCGCTGCCTTCTCGCCGGTGGCGACGACGTCGAGGATCTCGAACTGGAAGTCGGGGAAGGCCTCGAAGAGGTTCGTGAACCAGCTCCGGAAGGTGCCCGGCACCGTCAGCGCGGCGAGGCCGTGGATCTCATCCGTCGCGCCCGCTTCGAAGCATGCTTCCATCGCATCGAGGTCGCGGCGGCCGACAGCCTCGAAGTAGGCACGGGCGACTCCGGCGGTCTCGGTTGACTCGCTGCTGACGGCCACCAGTCCAGGTTACCCCTGCCGCAGCTGCGCGCGCTTGATCTTGCCGCTGCTCGTCTTCGGCAGCTCGGCGGCGAACTCGACGATCCGCGGCGCCTTGTAGGGCGCCGTCTCCTGCCGGCAGTGCTCTTTCAGCTCGGCGACGAGGGCATCGCTGGGCTCGCGGTCGCGGAGGACGACGATCGCGCGGACGATGGCACCGCGCTCGGGGTCGGGGGCGGCGACCGCTGCGGCCTCGACCACGGCCGGGTGCGAGAGCAGCGCCGCCTCGACCTCGGTCGGCCCGATCCGGTAGCCGGAGGAGGCGATGATGTCGTCGTTGCGGCCCTGGAAGAAGAGGCAGCCGTCGTCGTCTTCGGCGACGAGGTCGCCGGTCCGCCACCACTCGCCTTCGAAGCGCTCGCCGCTCAGGTAGCGGGAGAAGAAGGTGGGGGAGGAGGTGGCGCGCAGCTGCAGCTCGCCGTCCTCGATCCGGGTCTCGATCCCGGGCAGCACCTTGCCCATCGAGCCCTGGCGGACCTGCTCGCCGGCGAGGTTGCCGGTCACCTGCCCGGTCTCGGTCTGGCCGTAGCCGTCGGCCGGCTCGAGGCCGGTTGCCTCATGGAAGGCGGCAATCGTGTCGGGGTCGAGCGGCTCGCCGGCGGAGACCATCCGCCGCAGGGCGGGGAGGGGGCGGAGCGTCGTCCGCCGCGCCAGCATCCGGTACTCGGTCGGCGCCTGGCAGAGGACGTTGACGCCGAGCATCTCGGCGAAGTCGAGCCGTTCGGCGGGGTCGAAGCGGCCGTCGTGGATGACGGCGGAGGCGCCGGTCAGCCAGGGGGCGAGGAAGACGTTGCGGGCCGACTTCGACCACCCGGTCGCGGTCGTGCACCAGGCCAGCTCGCCGGGCCGCGAGCCGAACCAGTGGGTCGCCTGAATCTCCTGGCCGAAGAGGTAGCGGTAGGCATGGACGACGCCGTTGGGGTCGCCGGTGGTGCCAGAGGTGAAGACGATCAGCGCCGGGTCTTCGGGGTCCATTTTTTCGACCGCGGCCGGGGTCTCCTGCGGCCTGTCCTCGTCGAGGACGTCGGCGATCTCCGCCATCGTCATCGTCGGCACCCCCTCGGGCAGGTTCGGCAGCAGCGCTTCCTCGCCGACGCAGAGCGCCGGCTCGGCCGCGGCCACCCGCAGCTCGAGGTCATGGCGGCGCAGCTGCGTGTTACAGGGCAGCGCCACCGCGCCCATCCGCCAGCAGGCGAGCATCGAGAGCACCCACTCGATCCGGTTACCGACCAGCATCATCACCACGTCTCCGCGGTTGACGCCACGGGCCGCGAAGGCGCCGGACAGCCCTGCCGAGCAGGCGATCAATTCGCCGAAGTGCCAGTCGCGCCGGTTCGCCTCGGAGTCGATCGCGACGATCCCCAGCCGCGAGGCCGGCGAGCGCTCCATCAGGTCCTCGATCAGATTCAAGGACCGGCAGTCTTACCGATAGGGCGTGGTTGAGGTTCGTCCCGCTATCCGGGACGAACCTCAACCACGCGCGCTAGCGGAGTTCGCTGGAGGTCTTGCCGAGCAGCTGGCGGGCGACGATCAGCAGCTGGATCTGCTGGGTGCCCTCGAAGATGTCGAGGATCTTCGAGTCGCGGGCCCACTTCTCCAGCAGCTCGTTCTCGCCGTAGCCGACGGCGCCGCAGAGCTCGACGCAGCCGAGGGTGACCTCGACGCAGGTGCGGCCGGCCTTGGCCTTCGCCATCGAGGCCTGCAGCGAGTTCGGCTTGCCGTTGTCGGCCATCCAGGCCGCCTGCAGGGTGAGGAGCCAGGACGCCTCGTAGTCGGCCTCCATCTCGAGGAAGCGCGCCGCGGCGGCGTGCTGGGAGAGGGCGGGGACGGAGTAGTCGACCTCGACCCCGGCCTCGGCGAGGCGCCTGCGGGTCTCCTCCAGCGCCGCCCGGGTGACGCCGACCGCCATCGCCGCGACCAGCGGCCGCGTGTTGTCGAACGTTTCCATCACCCCGGCAAAGCCTTTCTCCTTCACCTCCGGGTCGCCGAGCAGCGCCTCTTTCGGCACCCGGCAGTCCTGCAGGGTGAAGTTGGCGGTGTCGGAGGCGCGGATCCCGAGCTTGTGCTCGAGCCGGTCGAGCTTCAGCCCGGGGTTGTCGCGCTCGACGATGAACGACTTGATCGCGGCCCGCCCTTTCGAGCGGTCGAGGGTCGCCCAGACGACGATCAGGTCGGCGCGGTCGCCGGAGGTGACGAAGATCTTCTCGCCGTTCAGCACGTACTCGTCGCCGTCGAGCTCCGCCGTGGTCCGGATCGCGGCCGAGTCGGAGCCGGCTTCGGGCTCGGTGATCGCCATCGCCGCCCACTTGCCGCCGTAGCGCTCGAGCTGCTCGTCGGTCGCGACCGAGGCGATCGCCGAGTTGCCGAGACCCTGGCGCGGCATTGAGAGCAGCAGGCCGACGTCGCCCCAGCAGAGCTCGATGATCCCGAGCACGGTCGAGAGGTTGGAGCCGTTGCGATTCTCGCCACCGTCGCCGTTCGAGGACTCTCGGCGGACGCCGGCGGCACCGGCCCCGCCGATGTCGGAGCCCTCGTTCATGCCGTCGATCAGCGAGGCGAGCATGTCGAGCTCTTTCGGGTAGCTGTGCTCGGCCTCGTCGTATTTTCGCGAGATCGGGCGGAAGACCTCGGTCGCGACCTGGTTGGCCTGGCTGGCGAGCGGTTTGAACTTCTTTGGAATCTCGAGGTTGATCATGGTTGCCTTTCGCTCTCGTGCCGGTCGGCTAGACGAGCAGGGCGCCCTCCATCACGCCCGCCGCTCGCAGGTCCCGGTACCAGCGCTCGACCGGGTGCTCCTTGACGAAACCGTGGCCGCCGAGCAGCTGGACGCCGTCGGAGCCGATCTTCATTCCCTTCACGCTGCAGAGGCGCCGCGCGATCGCAGCCTCGCGGGCGAAGTCCTCGCCGCGGTCGGCGCGGCTTGCCGCCCGGTAGGTAGCGAGCCGCATCCCGCTGCCCTCGATCCCGAGTTCGGAGACCGCGAAGGCGACGCCCTGGCGGTTGGAGATCGGTTCGCCGAAGGCCTGGCGCTCGTTGACGTAGGGGATGACGTAGTCGAGCACCGCCTGCGCGGTCCCAACCGCGAGCCCGCACCAGGCGATCCGAGCGCGGTCGATGCACTCGACGTAGTCGGCGGGGCTGCCCTCGCCGAGCAGGGCCGAGCCGGGAATCCGCGCATCCTCGATCAGAAGCCGGCCGGTGGCCGCTGCGCGCAGTCCCATTGCCGGCTCGTCCTCGATCTCGAGGCCCTTGGTCCCGGACTCGACCACGAACAGGGCGGGGCCGATCCCCTCGGCGTCGGCGGCGATCACGAACAGCTCGCACTCGGTGGCACGTGCCAGCAGCGACTTGGCACCGGTCAGGACCCAGTCCTCGCCCTCGCGGCGGGCCTTGGTCTCCGGCTTCAGCGGGTCGAAAAGCGGCCGCGGCTCGAGGATCGCCAGCGCCGCGGCGGGGACGTCCTCGCCGGTGAAGGCGGGCAGGTATGTCGCCTCCTGCTCGGCGCTGCCCCAGAGCCCGATTGCGGTGGCGACGGCGCCGGGGGCGAGTGCCGCGTAGGCGATCCCCATGTCGCCGTGGGCGAGCGCCTCGCCGATCAGGACGCTGGTCACCGCCGCCTGCTCGTGCATGACGCCGCCGAGCTCCTCGGGGACGCCGAGCATGTTGACGCCCAGCTCCGCCATCTGGGCGAGCAGCTCCGGTGGCGTCTTGCGCTCGCTGTCGGCGGTGAGAGCGGCGGGGCGGACCTCCGCTTCGGCGAAGGTGCGTCCGGCTTCGACGAACATCTGCTGCTCGTCGTCGGGGGTGACGTCGAACAGTCCCTTCGATTTGCTGCGTGCCTGGCGCGCCGGTTTGCCCAGTTGCTGGGCGGCTTTGAAGGTGCGGCCGGCGGCGGTCGCGGTGCGGAAGCCGCCCTTGGTGCCCTGGAAAAGCGCGCGCTCGACCCCTTTGCGGATCCGGATCCGGTCGAGCAGGTCGGAGCCGGCGAGCCAGTTCAGCGCCCGCAGCCCGACCCCCATGCCGCGCTCGGCGACGGTCTTGTCGGTGTCGGTCGTGGTCGTCATTTGATCCTCCCGTCGAGGTGCGGTATCTGGCGCTTGGCGTCGCGGACGGCGAAGCCGGTCTCATCCCCTGTCGTTTCCTCCGCGAACCCGACCCGAGCTGGGAGCAGGATCGGCTTGCGAAAGCGGACGTCAACTTCGAAGCTGTCGGGCAGCTGGGACCCGAGCTGGGCTAGCGCCCTGGCCTTGGTCCACATCCCGTGTGCAATCGCCGCTGGGAAGCCGAGTGGCTTCGCGGTCCAAGCGTGCATGTGGATCGGGTTGCGGTCACCGGAGACGGCTGCGTAGCGCCGCCCGAGGTCGCCGCCGAGCCGCCACTCGGCGCTGGCCGGTGCGTCCTCCGCCAGCGCCGGGAGCGCCTCGGCGCTGCCATCGGTGCCGCTCTTGCCGCGGCGCAGCATCGTGCTGGTCTCGTCCCAGACGACCTCTTCGCCGCTGAGGGCGATCGTCTGCAAGGTGAAGGTCTGTCCCTTGGGGTGCGGTTGCAGCTTGGTCGGGCGGACGTGGATCGTCAACTCCTCGCCGACCGCGATTGAGCGCCGCTGCGCGATCCGGTTGGCGATGTGGACGAGGCCGACGGCGCCGAACGGGAAGCGCCCGTCCGCCATCACCGCCATCTGCAGCGGGAAGGCGAGGACGTGCGGGTAGGTGGCGGGGAGGTGGTCGCGGAGGGCAAAGCCGCAGACCTTGTTGTAGGCGGCGAGCGCCGTCGGGTCGGTCCGGACCCCGGTCAGCTCCAGCTCGATCTCCGGGATCTCGCCGCCTCCGCCCGGGACGAACGGCAGCAGCGAGGCGCCGGGGATCAGCGGCGCTGCCGCGCGCGCGTAAAGCGGCAGGATGCTCGGCGGGCTGGTGAGCGTCCTCGCCACCTCAGGCCCCCAGCAGGTTCTGGCCGCAGACGCGGACGACGTTGCCGTTGATGCCGGTCGAGGCGGGGCTGGCGAACCAGGCGATCGTCTCGGCGACGTCGACCGGCAGACCACCCTGGGAGAGGCTCGAGAGCCGGCGGCCAGCTTCGCGCGGGCCGATCGGCATCGCCGCCGTCATCTGGGTCTCGATGAAGCCGGGCGCGACGGCGTTGATCGTCGCCCCGCGCTCGGCCAGGGCTGGTGCCATCGCTTCGACCATCCCGATCACGCCGGCCTTCGAGGCGGCGTAGTTGGTCTGCCCCGAGTTGCCGGCGATCCCCGACATCGAGGAGACGCAGACGATGCGGCCGTTGGCGCGCAGGAGGTCGCCATCGAGCAGAGCGTCGTCGATCCGCTCCTCGCTGGAGAGGTTGATCTCCATCAGCTGCGCCCAGCGCTCTTCCGGCATCTTCGCGATCGTGCGGTCTTTGGTCACGCCGGCGTTGTGGACGACGACGTCGACCCCGTCGGCGAGCTCTTCGGCGATCTGCTCCGGGGCGTCCGCCGCGGTGATGTCGAGCTCGATCGCGTGGCCACCGATCGCGTCGGTGACGGCTCGCAGGTCGGTGCCTGCCTGCGGCACGTCGAGGCCGACCACCGAGGCGCCGTCGCGGGCCAGGATCGAGGCGATCGCGGCACCGATCCCGCG